>NZ_JAFCTH010000006.1:5000-180092 GCF_049895905.1 Polaromonas sp. DSP2-3-2b2
GAACAGCGCGTGGAGGAAACGCTGCACCGCCTGCACCTGGACAAGGACGCCATTGTCGGTTCGCTCTCGGGCGGCACCAAGAAGCGTGTGGCGCTGGCCCAGGCACTGGTGGCCAAGCCTGATGTGCTGCTACTCGACGAGCCAACCAATCACCTGGACCTCGATTCGATCGCCTGGCTGGAGGAACTGCTGGTCAATTTCAATGGCAGCATCATCACCATCACCCATGACCGGGCCTTTCTGGATCAGGTGGCGAACGTCATCGTTGAACTCGATCGCGGCAAGTTGCGCAGCTACCCAGGCAATTTTGCCCAGTACCTGATCCAGAAGGAAGACCAGATGGCGCAGGAAGCCGTCATCTTCGCCAAGGCGGACAAGCTGCTGGCGCAAGAGGAAGTGTGGATTCGCAAAGGCGTCGAGGCACGCCGCACGCGCAGTACCGCCCGCATCGTGCGGCTTGACGCGCTGCGTGAAAACCGCTCAGCGCGACGCGAAGCGGTCGGCCGCGTCAACCTGGACGTTTCCAGCGGCGACAAAAGTGGCAAGATCGTGGCCGAACTTACCGATGTGTCAAAAAGCTTTGGCCATCCGGGCGCTGAAAAGATCATCGTCAACAAATTCAGCGGCACGCTGCTGCGCGGCGACAAGGTCGGCCTGCTCGGTCCGAACGGCGCGGGCAAGACCACGCTGCTCAAGCTTATCCTGGGGGAACTGCTGCCCGATGTGACCACCCCGCCCGGCAAGATCCGCCAGGGTGCGAATCTGCAGGTGGCCTACTTTGACCAGATGCGCGACGCACTGGACCTGGACGCCACGCTCGAAGACTTCATCAGCCCAGGGAGCGAATGGGTCGAGATCAACGGCCAGAAAAAGCACGTCAAGAGCTATTTGACCGACTTTTTGTTCAGCCCCGAGCGCGCCCGCTCCCCCGTTCGCAGTTTGAGCGGCGGCGAACGCAACCGGCTGCTGCTGGCGCGCCTATTTGCGCGGCCTGCCAACGTGCTGGTGCTCGACGAGCCGACCAACGACCTGGACATCGACACCTTGGAACTGCTCGAAGACCTGCTGCAAAACTACGAAGGCACGGTTTTCCTGGTCAGCCATGACCGCCGTTTCCTGGACAATGTCGTGACCAGCACCATCGCCTACGAAGGCACGCGCGAGAACCCCGGCTTCTGGCGCGAATATGAAGGCGGCGTGACCGACTGGATCACCCAATCGAAGCGCGCGGCGCAAATCACCGGCAGCAATAAAACTACAACCGCCGCTTCCAGTGCCAAAAACAAGGACAAAAACAGTGCCGAGCCTAATAAGGACGAGCGCGAGCAGCTATCAAAAAAGAAACTGAGCTACAAGGAGCAGCGTGAACTCGACGGCTTGCCGGCGCTGATCCAGCAACTCGAATCGCAGCAAAAGGCGATTGGGCAGGAACTCTACGACGGCACGCTTTACACCAGCAATGCCAAGCGGGCGGCCGAACTCACGGCGCGCAACAGCAAAATCGAGGAAGAACTCATGGACGCCCTGCAACGCTGGGAAGCGCTGTCGTCCTGAGCACTTTTTAACGTGGCTTCCCGCCTTTTGCTCTTTGTGCAGGCGGTGGTGCCACACCGCTGCGGCATACCCTGATCTCAGGCTCGCCACCTACAAAAAGTAGAGGCCAAAACGCGCCTTGCGGAGGGCTTGAAAAGCGCGGCCTTACGCTAGAGTAGCCAGCATCATGCAAACTACAGTCGCGGTTGGCCCCAGCCTTTTTTCCCTCTTGCAGGCACGCCGGCCTGGCGGCATTCCTCAATGGCTGGGCCTGGTATTTTTCAGCGTCTGGATGGCCGGATGCGCTGCGCTGCCAAGCCAGGTGGACCGCCCGGTGTCAACGGCGCTGGCCAACCCAATGCAAACCCGGCTAGGCCAGCTGGTGCAGGCACGCGCCGCCCAAGCCGGCACGCGCAACGACTCCGGCTTCGCGCTCGTCGGTAATGCCGAACTGGCCTTTACCAGCCGCATGACGTTGATCAAGGCGGCGCAAAAAACGCTGGACATCCAGTACTACGCGATCTTTGCCGATGAAACGACTGAGCACATGTTCAAGGCCCTGCGCGAAGCGGCCGGTCGTGGCGTTCGCATCCGCATCCTGCTCGACGACTTCAACACCTCGGGCAAGAACGCGCAGGTGCTAAAGCTGGCGTTTGAAAAGAATATTGAACTGCGGCTGTTCAATCCCCTGCCCGGCGGACGCGGGTCCATGGTGCTGCGCATCGTGAGCAACCTCAAGGACGTGGCGCGCATGCAGCGGCGCATGCACAACAAGATTTTTGTTGCCGACAATGCAGTCGCCATCACTGGCGGGCGCAACCTGGGCGAGACCTATTTCGGCCAGAGCGAAGGCACCAACTTCGTTGACATCGATGTGCTGGCAGCGGGCCGCATCGCGCGCGACCTGTCGCGCAGCTTTGACCAGTACTGGAACAACCTGCTGGCCTATCCGGTGCAGTCGCTGATGAGCGAGGAGGAAATCGACGCGCTCAAGCCAAACCCAGCAACAGCCAGCCCGGACGCAACCTCCAGCACCCAGCAGCCGGCGGGTGACGCAGCCGTGGTAACGCTGGCCAAAACCCTTTTCGCAGAGGCCGATGCCCCCAACGCCCTGCCCGACTCGACCGACCTGAGCCTGTTGACCTGGACCTGGGCGCCGTCGGTGATGCTGGTTGACCAGCCCTCGAAGATTGCCGCCAATGCCGATGAAGTGGCAGAAGCGCAGGAAACGGCGGTCGATGGCCTGCTGCAGCTCATGTCGCAGGCCAAAACCGACCTGCTCATCGTCTCGCCCTACTTTGTGCCGGGTGAACGCATGATGGCGCAGTTTGCCGACATCCGGCAACGCGGCGTGCGCGTTCGGGTGCTGACCAACTCGCTGGCCTCCAACGACGCGCCCGCCGCGCATGTCGGCTACGCCCGCTACCGTGAAGCGCTGCTGGCCATGGGCGTTGAGCTTTATGAAATGCGTGCCGAGCAGCAAGGCAACGTCATGAGCTTCGGATCGGGTGTGGGCTCGAAGGGGAATTCCATCGGCAGCTCGCGCGCCAGCCTGCATGCCAAGGTGGTGGTGATGGACGGCCGCCTGCTGGTGGTGGGTTCGATGAACCTGGACCTGCGCTCGAAACTGCAAAACAGCGAGGTCGCCATCGTCATTCGCAACCGCACGCTGTCGCAGGAGACCACGCGCATGATCGAGCCGGCGCTGGCCGGCGGTGCTTACCGCGTGGAACTGGTCGACAGGGAACTGGTGTGGCGCGCGCCGCAGGGCTCGGGGCTGAAGGATTCGACGACCGAGCCCGACGCCAGCCTGACGCTGAAGCTGTTGCTCAAGCTGTTCGGGCCGCTGGCTCCGGATGAGATGCTGTAACACCAGCAAGAAAGAAATTTCAGAAGATCTCACATCTTTTGGCCTGAAGTCCATTGCAGTCGGGCGGAATCAGCTCTCTAATTCATAGCAATTGAATACGGCTTAAGACAGCCCTGACTGGCGACTTGGGATGAAGCATCGAGAAATCTGCCACGGGTTTGTACTGGCCAGACAGACTTATTGATTGATCAGGACCTTGTACGTCACCTCCACCTGTGCACTGGGAGTCAATGAGCCGGTGAAGGTCCACTGCAAATTTCCCGATGCGCCCAAGGCGGGTTGCGTGCTAACGCTGCACGCGGTCAAGCTGGCCGGTAAGACGGCCGGGCAGGTCGCCGAAAGGTACGTGGTGAAGGCCGGGGTGGCGTCGTTGATGGTCAGGGCCGACGAGGACTCGCTGCCATTGTTGAGCGCCGCCAAGGTGTACTGCAAGGTTTCGCCTGGTTTGGCGCTGACGTTCAGCCCGGCGAGACCACCCTGCGTGACGTTGCTGACCCGTTTGCTTAGGGTCATCTCGCTGGGCCTGCCGACGGTGGTGACATCCATGGCGGTGAGTGTGCTGGACAGCGCCGGACTGGCGCCGGTGTAACTGAACGCGGCGCTGAGCGCCGTGGCATTTTCCGCACCGATCGCCGCAGCAGCCGGCACAAATTGCTTGACGATGAGGCAAAGCGTTGCATCGGCCACAACCGTAAGGGACGCCGTGATTTGCACGGCGGCCGTATCGAGCGCACCGGTACAGTTCGTATCCTTGTACAGCACCTGGGTCCAGGGCAATCCGGAGGGCGTCGCCGTATTGGCCAGGGAAAACGTTACCTGTCCGCCGCTACCGGCCTTGAAAGTGTGGGCGTAAAACACGACCGTGCCGGGTTGCGCCATTTGGGTACCGTGGGGTGCCAGGATATTGGGCGGCACCAGGCCAAAATTCACCCCGGTATAGGTTTGGCCAGCCACAGCGGGAGTCGTGTAGGTGACATTGGGCCGACTGTAGGTGCCGCTAGCCGTGCTGGTGGTGCCGGGCAAGCCCCCGGCGGACAAATAGGCGCCGGGCACAACGGGCGCGATGGTGACCGTGCCGCTGGCAGAAGAAGGCAGCCACAGCGTGTAACTTCCATCGCCCGCCGTACTGGAACTGACGCCGCTCATTCCGGTCGCGCTGGCGTTGACGATCACGCTGGCAAGACCCGCTTCACTGCCGTCCTTCACGCCATTATTGGCACTGCCGCCTGAGCCGATGCCGGTGTCGGCGAATACGGTGCCGCTGAGCCTGGAGCCGTTGAAGAGGCCGAAGTTGCGCGCTGAGGGCGGCGCGCCAATGACGCTGAGCTGGATCACACCACTTGCGTTCTGTGTGCCGATCCAGTTTGCAGGAACAGCAGGGGTGATGTCGGCCAGGTTGCTGTTGTCATCCAGGACCAGGCAGTAGTTGCCTTGCGCAATGCCTGCCAAGCTGTAGGCGCCGGTGCTTGCCGCAACGGCTGCTGCCGCCGTGGCAGGACCCGAGCACGCGCTGCCTGACGATGGGGTCAGCTTGACAAAAAGGCCGGTCTCGCCGGTTCCTGTCTCACCGCTGTCCAGGCTGGCGTTGTGGTTGGCGTCGCCGTACACCGTGCCGCTGACCGTGGTGCTCACTGCACTGGTCACGGGCGCTGCACAACCGGCGCTGGGGGTGTTGGCTGCCGTGCAGGTTGCGGGCACAGGTGGATTGGTGCCTCCGGCGTGGTCAACGACGGCGCGATTGGTCACGCTCAGGTTGCTGGTCGGCAGCACGGTAATCTGCAGCGCAGAGGTGCCACCGCTGGCCGCAATGGTGCCGCTGAAGTTGCAGGTTACCAGGGTGCCGTCGGCATTGGCCGCAGTGGTGCAGGTCCAGCCGGTGCCGCTGCTGCTCACATAGGAAAGGTTGGCGGGCAATTGGTCCAGCACGCGTGCAGCGTATGCGGGCGTGCTGGTCGTGGTAGTTACCGTGAGGGTGTAGACGCTGTTGCCGCCCACCGCCAGCGTCGGACTGGGTTGGGATTTGGCGAGGTTCAGTGTGGGGTAGAGCGGGGTGATGGTGACGGAACCGTTGCCACCGGAATTTCCATTGGTCGGCACACTCGCCGTAGAAGTGGAAGCGCCACCCGCACCGCCCGCTGCCCCGGTGACCACAAAACTCGTCACTTGAGACGTGTCGCGACATGAGCTGCCGCCGCCAGCCTGCAGCGTGTTGTTGGAGGTGCTGTTGTCTAGAAGAACCGCTCCCCCGGCGCCCCTAGGACAGCCGCCACCGCCGCCACCGCCGCCGCCGCCGTCGTTTAAATTTGTTGTTCCAGCGGCGCCCGCAGCGCCTGGCAGCGCGCCAATGGGCGTGGCCGGGGCGTTGAGGCCGGCTCTGCCCGCCACATTCCATCCAGCGCCTTGCCCGCCGCCGCCGCCGCCCGCGATCACCAGCGGGACATTGGCGACCGTGGCCACCACACTGGCGGCGCCACCGCCGGCGCCGCCGCCTGAATAGCCACCGGATCCGGGCTGCCCCCCAGCGCCTCCCGCAAATCCTGCGGCACCACCGGCGAGCCCGCCTGCTCCGGCAGCATTGGTGTAGTTGTAGGTTCCCTGCGAGGTGTTCCCGGACCGCCCCCCTTGCCCCACATAAATATTGAGCACAGTGCCGGGCGCAGCGTAATAGGTACCCGTGGCCCGTGCGCCGGCCCCGCCCGTCCCGCCCAGGCCGTTCAGATCGTTTCCGCCGCTACCACCGCCTGCCCCGGCAGCCTGGATTTGCACGCCGCCCGCTCCAACAGGAACGGTGTAGGTTTGTAGCGCGCCGGTGTAGGTCAACGTGGTTTGTGCCTCAACCGCTGGGGAAAGCAGGGCCAGTAAAGGCAAGGACAGCCTGGCCAGTACTGCCGCCATGCCTGACTGGCGGCGAGTGCGCAAGGCACAAAGCCCGAGAAGCCTCTTGAAAGAAATCATGGCGTTCATGGTTTGCTGATCACCGGCCCGGTGGCCGGGGTGCTCGCTGAATATCCCAACAGGCTCTCATCAAACTTGAACCGCAGCCGCAGGTACGCGCCGCGCTGGGTATTGGCTTCACCGGCCAGATCGGCGGCGCTGAAGCCCCTGGCGTTGTAGCCGAACGAAAGCCACAGGTTTTTCCAGACCAGATAGCCGGCTTCGATACCGACAGCGGTTTTTGCGGCGCCGTTGCCCCACATGCGGTAGGCCTGCAGGCCGATATCCAGACGTTCGGTCATGTCCCAGGTGGAACGCCCGCCCACCAGCTGGGTGAAGGAGCGGCTTTCAAGGGTGCCAGCCCGGTCCGTGACCCACCGTGCCGCGTAGCGGCCGGTCATCTGCCAGTGGTGTCTGGGCTGGATGTTCACATGGGTGGAAGCCAGCCAGGACGATTCGTCGCGGTTCAAGCCTGCGCCCAGGGTGCTGTCCAAGTCACGCTTGAACTGAATGCGGCCCAGCGCATTCCACACGTCGGTTTCAACAGGCCGGTAGGAAAGACCGGACTGCGCAGTGACCAGCTTGCGTTCTCCGCCGCTTGCCGCCAGGTTGGTCTGTTTGCTGTACAAGGCGCGGTTGAGCGCCGTCCAGTCGGCATCGAGCTTGTTGGCCAGGGCGGCGGTGAGCAGCCAGCTGCGCGAGGCGGTGGAGGTTTGCCATTGCACCTGGCCGGAACCCTTCCAGTCGGCGGCAGCGGTGTAGTCGCCGCCCAGCGTCACGGCGCTGGAGTCGTCCCTGGCCACGCCTGCCAGGGGCTTGATGCGCTGCACGCTGCCGGTGACACCCAATCCGTTCTCCAGGCGCCAGAGGCGGCGCAAGCCGACCGAAGCTTCGCTGTTGCGCCCATTGAGGCTGTAGCCCATACGGTATTCATTAAAAACTTGCGTGCTGTCCGAAAGCTCGGTGTTGATACCGGCCACCGTGGTGTATTGCGATACCGACGGATTGAGGTTGTAGGGGCCATTCAGGCTGTTGATAAAGTCGTGGCGCAGGTACAGCTTGGTCGTGGGGTTAACCGCATAGTTGCCGCCAAATCCAATCTCGCGCCCACCGCTCCCGTCGATGGCGTATTCTGCCAGGGCGAAGACATCGGCCTGCGGCACATTGGGCACGGGCACCGTCAGCTTGACGCGCGCGCTGGTGAAACCGGTCTGCGCGGATGAGGCGGCAAGCGCGGCAGGGCTTGGCACCACGGCCACCGAAGTGCCGGGCAGCGGCAAGGCCGTCAGCGCCGCATTGGCATTGACGCGGCTGTAACGCAGGCCGGCTTCAACCCTGGAGTTGCCCGGCAGACTGTGCTCCAGCTTGATTTCTGCACCGGTCTGTTCGGCGCCGGTGACGCTGTTCGAGGTTTTCAGGGCCTCCACCACGAGCCGGTTTTTTTCATCCAGCGGAATACCGGCCTTGGCGCCATATTCCGACTGGCCCGCCGATTGCGGGCTGTTGGCGTTATAGAAACCCGCGTCCGTGCGTGCCCCCCAGGCACGGGCCTGCAGTTGCGGGTCATCGTGGCGGATTTCCACGCGCCGGCCGGAGCCGCTGCCCTTGAGGTCGGTACGGCTGCGGGCGATTTCCGCAGTGGCAGTTGTCTTGTCGCCCAGCCGGGCAGTCATGTTGACACCGGCCAGGCTCTGCTGGTTGACCGGGTCGGCGTCGCGAATGACCGTGGCGCCCAGGGCGAGGTTCGGCGCCAGTTGAACCCTGGCATCAACGCCGGCCACCGAGTGTTTCGGTCCGCCAGAATCGACCGAATAGCTCACCCGGATGAAGACCGGATTGAGATCGGAGTCCACGCTGGGCACGGGGCTCTTGAGCAGCAACTGGCCGGAGTAAGGCTCCAATTCATAGTCGCTGAAGGCGGCCAGCGCCACATCCTTGACAATGACCGACGGCTGGTTGCGGTCGCGCGTGAGGATGTCTACCTGCTGGCTGTTGACCACGCCGTTGACATTCAGCCGGAATGGCCCGGACGTGCCATTGGCGCGGAACACTTCGACCAGCTGCGTGGTGGATGTGCGGCTGGCAAAACCTTCGACGGTATAGGCGCCTTCCTGGACGCGCGCCTTGACGCCGTTCAGAGCCCGTGCATATTGGGTCAACTGACGCGCTGGATTGTCGTTTTGGGTGGAGTAGTCGCCCAGCAGCGCATAGCTGGTGCCGTTTTGCACCATGACATAGAGTTTTCCGGTGGACTGGGCATCAAAACCCCGCGCTGACGAATCGCCATACACCGGATAGAACTGGTTGGGCTGGATGTCGCGAAACAGCGCGGTATCCGACGCTTTGTCCGAATCGTAGGCCAGGGTCAGCAATGTGGAGCCCAGCACCTTGCCCTTCAGGAACAGCGCGGCGCGCGCAGCCACGTCGCCCTTGCCATTGTCAAAGCTGCGCGAGGCGCTGCGGATCTGCCGCTCGAACACGTCGCCACTTTGAGTCGGCTGCAGGCCCGAGGGCGACAGGTTGCGCAGGTTGATGGTTCCCTCCATCAGGCCGACAGCCATCATGGGCCGCAGATTGGGCAGGAATTCGATTTGCGCCACGTTGGTGACGGTACCGGCAGCCGCTTTGAATTCGGCTTTGCCGGGCTGCGCTGGCGGCAGCAGCAAAAAGCGCGCTTCGCCGCCTTCGATGAACACCTGGACACCGGGCTGGTGCGGATCAAGATCAGGCGTCTGCCACTGGCCCAGGCTGGACTGCAGGCTGACCTGGGTGCGGACGGTAACAGGCAGGTCTTGCGCATCGCGCAAGCGAAGGGTGACAGACACCGGCGTGGCGCTGTCCGCCACAGGCTGTCGCAGCGCGTCGATCAGGATTTTTGCGAGCACACCGGGCGCCAGCACGGTGATTCGCTCTTGGCCACGCAGATTTCCGAATGGGTCCAAGGCCCGCACATTCAGGGTGTTGCGCCCTGGCTTGAGGTTGATACCGATGTATTCCCAGGCGAGGATGCCGTTTTTTTCCAGGCTGCTCTTCTTGCCGACCTGGCTGGCGGGCACTGGCTGGTCGTTCACAACAAGTTCAAAAGTGCCGCCTAGAGGCCCTTTCACGCGAATCCTGGTCTGGTCACTGGTTAACACCTGGTCATTGCGCAAGTTGATGAAACCCACTTCCGGCCCCAGCGCGGGCAAGAGGTTTTCCAGCGGCTCCATGACCTGGCTGGATTCATCGGGCACTGACGTGGCAGCCGGATTTTGCACGGCGGCGGGCAGTGCCTTGCCTGGTGTGAAAAGCGGCTGGGGCAAGCCCTGCGCATTCGGGGCGTAAGAACCGCCCAAGTCACCGACTGCACCCAGCACACCGGCAGCAGGAACGGTCAATGCCGTGGCGCGGGGCTGGTTCATGCCGGGCAGCTTTTTTTCAGAATTTGCGCTGTCATTGGCCTGCAAGGCACCGGGCAGGCCCAGGGTCCCGCTGGACGGCAAGGTGCGCCCATCGACGGTCGCTGAAGGGTTGGCGGACGAAAGCAGAACCCTCGCAGCCTGCACGATTTCGCTGGGAGCGATCAGCGCCTTGCTGCGCGCCGCGATCTGGTCGCGAATGCCGGTGGTGCATTCGGCGATGGCGAAATCCGCCTTGTGCAATTCACCATTGGTCAGGTCAACAAACCGGCTTGCCGGATCCAGCGCATTGCGGTTGTTCAGCACTTCGAGCGTGGCGCCCGCCGGTAGCGTGGTGCGGTCGATCTTGACCACATGGGTACGCGGGCTCAGGCCGTACAGGCTGTACTTGCCTTCTTCATCGGTGACGGAATAGGTACCGTCTTCCAGGTAGAGGCGCACGCCGGGAATGCCAGGCTCGCCTGCATCCTGGATACCGTTCTGGCGGCAGTCGGCAAACACCTTGCCGATCAGGTAGGCCTTCTCCGAGAACACGCCGCCAATGACCTGAACGCGAGCGCTGGAGCTGTTGGACTGCACGCTGCCGCTGACCGCCTGCGCCGTGTTCACCCCATTGCCGGACTGGCTGCCAGCGCCAACACGCAGGCGGTAGCGCAAGACTGGCTGTGCGCTCACGGCAACATTGCCCAAAGCAAACTGCAAATTCGGGCCAGCTCCGCCCAAAGGATCAGCAAGCGGTGCGCCATTGAGCCGGGCCGAGCCCTTCACATAAGCGAAACCAGCTGGCAGGCTGTCGTTGACCACCGTGCCCGGCAGCGCCACGGCGGTGAGGTTGTTGAACTTGATCGAATAATCGATAAAGTCACCAACTTCCGCCGTGGTCTTGTTGGCCGTTTTCTGAATGAACAACTCACCGGTCGCACCCGGATCAACAGGCACATCGAAATACACCAGTTGTCTAGTTGCAGCATTGACGGTGAAGACATTGCCATATGAGCCTTGCGCATCAATCTGATGTCCTGGCAGCTGAGACAGCGGGGGAAGACTGGACGGAAAGGTGTAACCCACCAGCGTGCTGATCCGCAGTTGGTAGGTGCTGTCGAGGACGATGGGGAAAATGAAATAACCGTCAGCCCCCGTCACCACCTGGCTGGGCGCCGCGGAGAGGTCAACCTGAAATGCCGTGGCCGGACCGCCCGGATTGCCGCCATTGCCCGTACCGGCCACGTCAATCAGCTGGACGGTCACGCCAGCGACGGGTTTGCCGGTGCGGCTGTCATACACCACACCGCTGGGGTCGATCAGCAAGGTGGTGGTCGCCGAAGCCGAGATGCCGCCACAGGAGGTGGTGGTGGCGGTCAGCACATCGTCACGCAGCACCTCCAGGATGCCGTTGCCCGAAGCAACGATCCGCAAAGCCGCATTGGCGGTCGGCACATTGGGCAGGATGCGGAACAAGCCGGTATTGGGTCCGGTTTCCCCGCCGGTATAGGTTTCCGTATCGCCGGTGAGCTGGCTCACCAGCGTGATGGGCACGCTGTTGATCTGGGCTGGATTGGTATTGCAGGCCGCAGCATCCGCCTGCACGAACAGGGGATTTCCAACCGTGTTCTGGAGCGATGGCGTGGTGAAAGTCGATCCGGTAAAAAAGCCGATGCCCACCGGATGCTCGGGCAGTGACAGCAGCACCGTATTGCTGGCCGTGCTCAGCGGGGCAGCCTGCTCAATCCAGTCTGCATAGGCGATGCCCTTGATCGCGCCAGCCGCGTTCGCATTGGTGGTCATGGAAAACTCACCCTGCAAGCTGCCCCCCCGGGGCAGGCTGGCAAGCCCCCATGCCACGGCATCCACGTCTGCAGCGGCGGGCACTGTGCTCACGTAGCTGTTGGCGGGCGCGCCCAACACATGGTAGAGGGTTTGCGCCCCCGAAATTGACGAAGCTTGGGCCGCAGCAAATGTCACATTGGCCGGAACGGGGATGCGCAGCACAAACAGGCTGGCTGGCTGACCGTTCAAGCTGACGCTGACAGGGGCTGCCGTCGCACTGCTGTTATTCGATGCCGTAGTGGTGAAGCTGAACGTGTTTTTTGGCAGCGTGCTTGAAGCGGAGGCCGCCAGCGTCACCTGGACCGCAGCGCCGCTGGTCAGCGTGACCGTATCGGTGTTTTTGGCCGTGGCGCCTTGCAACTGACTGACCGCAGCGATGAGCAGCTGCGCAGTCTGTCCGGGCGCGCTGATGATGGGTGCTTGCGCCGTTAGCAGCAAATTCGCGCGTGCCCCCGGCGCCAGGGAAACAGGGGCGCCAGCAGGAATGACGGGCTCGCCCGCATCGGCCTGGCCGTTGCCATTGAGATCGTGCACCACCTGCACGCTGACAGGAATGAAAGCGCCGCCCGGCGCAACACTGGCGGTGACGCGATAGGCGGTCAAGGCATTGCCGGTGTTCGTCAGCACATGGCTGAGGGTGAACGGCATGCCGCTGGCGACCAGGGCCGTCTGGTCAGTCGTCAGGGTCAGGGCTTCGAGCGCGCTGACGGTGGTATCGACCGTATTGGATTTCAGCGACACCGGCAGTCCGGAAACCAGGTCCACATAAGTGCCCGATCCCGTGTTCCTGATGACAGTGCCAGCAGGCACGGGCGCAGCTTGCCCAACTCCCGCCCACAGCAGCAGAAAAAGCCATAACAGCTTAAATAGCAGGCGTTGAAGCATATGTGGGCTTGTGCGTACCGGTGGAACTGCGGGCAGGCGCTTTTCGCAGGCCGCTGTCAGGGCGGGCTGTGAAAAGCGGAGGAGGGCTTTCGCCCTCCTCCGCCAGAAGTTCAGACCTTGATTACTGGTCGAGCTTCACGCTAAAGGTCAGCACGGCGGTCTGTGCCGACAGGAGCGTGCCGATACTCGCACTGATCGCGCCCGTAGCGGTTGCTACTGGAGTAATCGTTGCGGGAATAGCAGCAGCAGCGCCGATCTTCACAGTGGCAGTCGTGTTGATCGTCGTGAAGGTCGGGGTCAAGTCAGACACGACAACGGAAGTGGCGTCGATAGAACCCACGTTGGTCGCGGTGATTCGGTAAAACACGCATTCGCCGGGCTTGGCCGACAGGGTGCCGGTGCCATAGGCTCCTGGAGTACTACAGTTGGTAGCCAGAGCTTGCTCCTTGACCAGGGTCAGGTTGCCGGCGATCACCGTCGTGCTGTCCACAGCCACTGTCGGTGCAGGCGCCGTGATGGTGTAGCCGCCGCCGGTGGGGCCATTCGTGGTGGTCACCGTGATGGTGGTTGCATTCACGGTTCCTGGAACCGCACCGCTTGGTGCAATCACCTTGTCGAAAATGGTCACGGACTGGCCGGGTGCCAGACCGCCAGGCAGAACAGCACTCAGGCTTCCGATGATCAAGGGATCAGCGCCATCCAGAGCACCATTGCCCGCGTCGAAGTAAAGCGTCGAAGTGAAGCCCGACTGGTTGTTGGCAGTCGCCAGCACGAGGGCACTTACCGTACCGTTGCCTTCAAGCACGTTGCCGTTGTTGGTCAGCGTGTGGCTGTACACATACGAGCCGCCCGGGAAGGTTTGACCTGCGCCGTTCGGTGTGATGGTGATGGAGCGCACGGCATTGACCGTCACGGCATCGCGAATGATATCGACCACACCAGAAGTGGGCGACTGGGCGCGGAAATACAGGTCGCTGGTGCCTGCTGCAGAGCCTGCAGGAACCGTCACCACGGCGCAAACCGTCACAGAACCCGGCACACCAAGTACGGCGGCAGGTACGTTACCCGTGTTGGTGATGCTTGCACCCGTGCTTAAACAGGCATTTCCAACGCTTGCCTTGAAGGTCACCGTCCAGCCTGCAGGCAGGGCCAAAGTAGTGAAATTAAACGCATTGTTGGCCGTCAGGTTGTAGGTGTCAGGCGATGGGCCGGTATTGTTGGTCACGAGCGTGAAGGTCGTTGTCGTGCCTGGATTTGTGCTGTTGGTGGCCTTTGCCGTATCACCAACCAGTCCTGGACCCACACCAGCCACACCGGTGCCGCCAATAGCAGCATTGTTGGTCAAATCGACTGCGGCATTCGCAACGGTCGTGAGCGTGTCCGTGGCATCTGCAAACACGGCAGGATTAAACACCGAGGTTGCAGTCTTGGTGATGTTGAACGGCGCACCCGTGCCGGTGGCATTCGGTGGCAGTGTTGCCTTTAAAACTACTTTGTAAGGTACGCCAACAGCCAGCGGGCCGGTATCGATGATGCCGTCGCCATTGGTGTCAACCAGCGGGGTCAGGCCGTCCGTCTTGAACAATTGGAAGGTGGTGCCGGCGGGGAAGTTGTTGGTAGCGCCCAGCGTGATGTTGAAGGTATCAACACCTGTACCTTTATTGGTCACCAAGTTGTCGAAGGGGACCGTACTGCCAGGATTTGCGGTGGCTATAGCTGTCGGGCCGACCAAGGTCACGGCTGCGGTTTGCAGCACGGTGAACGGAACAGTATTGGAAGTTCCGCTAACCGTCGCAGCGCCGTTGTTATACGAAGTCGTCGCGGTATTGTTCAGCACGCCTGGTGCCACACCCGCATTTACCACCACCTGGAAGCTGATGGTGCCCGACTGGCCTGCCGTCACTTGCGCCAGGGTTGCCACAAAGGTCTGGCCGGTGATGGAAGAAACCAGCGTGTTGGGCGAAGTGCCAACCGAGCCGATTGCGTTGGCGGTGCCAGTCACGCTCCAGCGTGCCGTGCCAGCCTGGAAGGTCATGCCGGCAGGAATCACGTCGGTGATCGCCACGTTGGTGGCCGTGCTGTTACCCGTGTTCGTGTAGGTCAGGGTGTAGGTAGGCAGGGTTCCTGGCAAGCCGTTCGATACGCTGATGCCCTTGGTCAAAGTCACCACCGCATTGGTGGTCACCGTGGTGACGTCGGTATTGAAAGCCGTCACCGCTGGGGTGAATGTGCTCGTTCCCGTCACCGTGATCGTGTTGGTCTGCGTTGCAGTCGCCGTATTTGGCAGGGTGCCAACCGCGATCAGCTTGAGCGAAGCGCCCGCAGCCAAGGGGCCGGTAGACGTGATGGCCGGGCCGGTGGGCGTGCCGCTGCCGTTGTCAGCAAAAAACTGCACGCCGATCATGCTGAAACCGCCAGCATTGCTGTGAGTCAGGTTGAACGTGTCCGTGCCGTTACCCGTGTTGGTCAGGGTATGCGGGTAATAGACCACGCTGCCTGGAGTGGCAGTCTGGGCGCCATTGGCCGTCAGGGTCATGCTGGTCACTTGCGTCACCGTAGTGCTAACGGGATTGGAAGTAATCGTACGCAAAACTCCCGATAAGTCTGAATAGCTCGCCGAGGCCTGGTTGGTGATGGAAGCGCCGGCAGCCGGCGCCGCAGCGTGCGCCGCCATGCCGGTCAGCGCCAGCAACACGGCAACAAACAAACCCGCTAACCAGCGAGCAAAGAAATGGGGTAGCCGCAACATCTGCGGACTGGGAGGGATGGCGTACATGAAAAGGGTTCTCCTGATTCCAAAAAAGGACAAATAAACAACGGACAACAAGGCATTGAAGCGGCTAGTGCCGAGCCGCCCGGCTCAGCGCTGGCGCAGACAACACCGCCGGATCTTCAGGGCTTGGCGCTGGAAACGGCTACCGGCGAATCAATCCGCACGCGCAAACTGACAACCGTGCTGCTGCCAGCGGCCAACGTACCGATTTCCCAGCGCAGGGCGCGGTATTCGGCCAGCGGAACGGATTCCTTGCGCTCGCTGCCGTCAAGCTGCCTGACCATGCGAGTCAGCGGCATGGGAGCAAAACGGGCGCCGTCGGTGGACGCCTGCGCCTGTGCGGGCTGGGCGCTTGTGGCCATCAGGGTGGCTCCGACAGGGACAGGCACGGTGGCCTGAAGCTGGTTGACCGCTGCTGTACCGGCGTTGCGGTAGGTGCCGGTGTATTCGATCACCTCGCCCGGCTTGCTTTGGGTCGCAGGTTTTAAAACCGCCTTGCCCTCCACCATTTCCACGCGCTGGGCGCTGAGTTTGGACGTGACCGCAGGGCTTTGAGCCAGGACGGTCTGACCCAGAACCAGGCTGGCGGCAAAAAAATAAAGATTTAGGAGGGGTCTCATCGCTCAATATCCATTTGTTACATGTCAATCTCTGGCGGTGGCGCCTGAATTCGGCGTTTCAAACATCAGTTGTTACTGTTTTTGTCGCATTCCGAGAGATTAAGTAACTTTATGTTAAAAAAACCAAAATATATCGCACAAAGAACCTTGGAGATACAAAAAAACCACTAAAAAAGTACTACCTTCGTGACAAATCACCCGTTTAATTCTTTTAAACGGACAGTTTTATGTTTCAGTTACTTCTAGCAACAAGTCGTGGCACGGAAATCAACGACGGGCAGACAGGTGGTTGGGGGGTGATATTTTTGGAACCCGTGCGGGCGCGAAACGGCCCAGCGAAGACGCTCGCAAACAAAAAAAACAGCAATTCTCGGGAATCGCAAACCCGTTTATTATTGAACCGCAGCGGATGTCAAGCGATATTATTTTGATAGCAAAGTATCATTACGAATAATGAAGTTTATGCAAAAATATTGATTGCTTTGGATCTACTCAAGGCCCTTAAATAGCCCCCTTGTTCTCCTTGTCATTGCGGATCGGATCCGCAATCCACCGTACCCAGGCACGGCCTGATTTGCAGGCAATCAGGGGCTTCAACGCACGCTTAACGCTGGCAAGATGGATTCCGGGTCGCGCCCGAAATGACAAGGCGCATCTTCATTTCCAGCCAAATGAGTTTAGTAGTTACATCGGTTACGTCTAAAGCGAAAAATCACTCGTTTTGGTTAGCGCACCTTGTCCCGCAAGCGCGCAAACACGGCCCAGAATGCAGCCTCCTGCGTGGTGGCGAAGTTGATGCGCATCAGCGTGCACGGCGCGCGCACGGCGTGAAACAGCGCGCCGTGCGCCAGCAGGTAGCCCTCGTCGAGCATGCGCTGGGCCAGCAGTTCGGTGTCCACGCCGGTGTCGACCCAGCCGAACAGGCCCGCCGGTTCGGCCGCGAAGCTGCAGCCGTGCGCCAGCGCGAGCTTGACGCTGCGCCCGCGCGCCTGGTCGAGCCGGCTGCGGATGCCTTCGGCGTGGCGGCGCAGCTGGCCCTGGTCGATGCACCAGGCCAGCGCTTTTTCAAACAGTGCCGGGGTGGTCAGCGTGGCGAGCAGCTTGGTGTTGAGCAGGCGCTCGACCAGATTCGGCGGCGCGGCCAGGAAGCCGACGCGCCAGCCGGGCGCCAGGATCTTGGAAAAGCCGCTGACGTACAGGGTGCGTTGCAGGCCGTCGAGCGCGCACAGCCGCGTGGCGTGGTCGGGCGCCAGGTGGCTGTAGGTGTCGTCTTCGGCGATGTGGAAGTCGTGCTGGCTGGCCAGCTGCAGCAGGCGGTGCGCGCTGCCCGGCGTGAGGCAGTAGCCGGTCGGGTTGTGGAACACGCTGACGCTGACAAACAGCTTGGGGGCATGCAGCGCGCAGTACTGCGCCATGATGTCCAGGTCAGGGCCGTCAGCGCGTCGCGGCACGGGCAGAATGCGCATGCCCAGCGCATGGAGCCGGGCAAACTCCACCGCCCAGCCGGGTTCTTCCACCATCACGCAGTCGCCGGGGCGCAGCAGCGTGCGGCTGATGATGTCCAGCGCATGGGTGGCGCCCAGGGTGGTGATGATCTGGCCGGGCGCGGCAGGCACATTGAGCGCGCCCAGCCGTTGCGACAGCGAGCGGCGCAGCCCACTGTCGCCCATAGGTTCGCCGTATTGCAGCGAAAAATCCAGCAGCGCACGCGTGCTGGCGACTTTGCGCACCGCCGCCGGCATGAAGCGGGTCTCCAGCCAGTCGGGCGGGAACACGCCCATGCCGGGCTGGGGCTGGGCACTGACCGGGTGGAACATGCCGCGAATCAGCACGGTGGCATCGACCTGCGTATTCGCTATTTTTTTAGTAGCTACTTGCGCATGACTGGCGGGCGCAAAAGCCATTTTTGATGCCGAATCTCGGACGAAGAAGCCGCGGTTCCTGCGCGCCTCGACCAGTCCCTGCGCCTGCAACTGGTCATAAGCGGCCACCACGGTGGACACGCTTACGCCGTGCTGCCCGGCGCACAGCCGCACCGAGGGCAGGCGCGCACCGGGCGCCAGCAGGCGGCTGCGAATACGTTCGGCAAAGCGGGTGCTGAGTTGCTCGGCCAGGGATTGCGACGGGGTTTTCATCAACATGGCATGACCTTGAAGCGCTTTGCACCAGCAGGTGTGCTGCCAAAACGGGCAATACAGTTTGGCTGCTGGCGCGCTTAACTGTACTGGTGGTGTGCTGCTTTGAACTGTAAAGTCATGCCCATGAACTGGCAAGAATTTACCGCGCTACTTGTCCTGGCCACGGCCATGAGCTTCACGCCCGGCCCCAACACCACGCTCTCGACGGCGCTGGCGGCCAACCACGGCTTGCGGCGCGCGCTGCCGTTTGTGTGCGCCGTGCCGGTGGGCTGGGGTGTGCTGCTGGCGGTCTGCACATTGGGCCTGGGGGCATTGGTGGTGGCGCTGCCGCTGCTGAGCTGGACCATCAAGCTCGTCGGCGTGGCCTATCTGCTGTGGCTGGCATCGAAAATAGCGCGCTCGCGCCAGTTGAGCCAGGCCGACGCGGCCCGCCTCAACGTGACCTTCTGGCAGGGCGCGGCGCTGCAGTTTGTCAACATCAAGGCCTGGATGCTGGCGCTGGCGATTGTGAGCGGCTGGATTGCCGGGCGCGACGACCCCGCCATGCGCTTTGCCGTGGTGCTGCCGGTCATGCTGGCCTATGCCTTTGCCAGCAACTTGAGTTATGCGCTGGCGGGTTCGCTGCTACGCGACTGGCTGGCCGGGCCTTTCGGCACCGGCCACCGGCTGCGCTGGTTTAACCGTGTGATGGCGCTGGTGCTGGTGATCACGGCCGTCTGGATGCTCTTTATATGAACCACATGAACAACACCTCGCAAATCAACAAGGGCCTCTGGCTGGGCCTGCTCGGTATTGTGATTTTCTCGCTCACCCTGCCCATGACGCGCCTGGCCGTGGGCACGGACTCTGCGCCGCAAATGTCGAGCCTCTTCATTGCCATGGGCCGGGCCGTGGTGGCCGCCGCGTTGTCGGCGCTGTTTTTGCTCGCCGCGCGCGCCCCCCTGCCGCAGCGTCGGCACTGGTGGCCGCTGGCGATCACGGCGGGCGGCGTGGTGTTCGGTTTTCCGCTGTTCACCTCGATCGCCATGCGCCATGTGGAGGCGGTGCATGCCAGCGTGATCGTCGGCGTGCTGCCGCTGGCCACGGCCGCCGTCGGCGCGCTGCTGCACCGCCAGCGTCCGTCCATGGGTTTCTGGTGGTGCGCCGCCCTGGGCAGTGCGCTGGTGGTGGTGTTTGCCATACTGCGCTCGGGCAGCGGCGCCAGCGGCCTTGCCATCAGCCTGGCCGACCTGCTGTTGCTGGCCGCCATGCTGTGCGCCGCCGTCGGTTATGGCTACGGTGCGCGGCTGTCGCAGCAGATGCGCGCCGAGCATGTGATTTGCTGGGCGCTGGTGATGGCGCTGCCGCTGACCTTGCCGCTGGCGGTCAGCAGCTGGCCGGTGGTGCCGCTCAAGGCTGCGGCCTGGTGGGGCTTTGCCTATGTGGCGGTGTTTTCGATGTGGCTGGGCTTTTTTGCCTGGTACCGGGGCCTGGCACTGGGCGGCACGGTGCGCGTCAGCCAGGTGCAACTGGTGCAGCCGTTTTTGTCCATGCTGGCTGCCGTGCCGCTGCTGGGCGAGCGCCTGGACGCGGTGACGGTGGGCTTTGGCCTGGCCGTGATTGCGACGGTGTTTGTCGGCAAGAAAATGCCCGTGACGTCCCGTCCTTTGGGCAACTTGCCGTGACGGGTCTGCGCGCTGTGGTCCGGCTGGTATCTGACAATGCACAACCAACAGGAGATTGCACCATGAAATGGACCCAGGCGCGACGCGCGCAAAAAATGAATCCCTCGGTGATCCGCGAGATTTTGAAGGTCACCGAAAAGCCCGGCATCATCAGCTTTGCCGGCGGCCTGCCCTCGCCCAGGACCTTTCCGGTCAGCGCCTTCAGTGCCGCCTGCGAAAAGGTGCTGCGCGAAGACGGCCATGCCGCGCTGCAATATTCAGCCAGCGAAGGCTATGCGCGGCTGCGCGAGATGGTGGCCGCGATGCTGCCGTGGAACGTGGACCCGGCGCTGGTCCTGATCACCACCGGCTCGCAGCAGGGGCTGGACCTGATCGCCAAGGTGCTGATTGACGAGGGCAGCCGCGTGCTGGTGGAAACGCCGACCTACCTGGGTGCGCTGCAAGCCTTCACGCCGATGGAGCCCGAGATTGTCAGCGTGGCCTGCAACGACGGTGGCGTGGACCTGGCGGATCTGGCCACCAAGGCGGCCGGCGCGCGCTTCTTTTACGTGCTGCCCAATTTCCAGAACCCGACAGGCCGCACCATGCCCGAGGAGCGCCGCGCCGCCCTGAGCCAGGAGGCCGCGCGCCTGGGCCTGCCGCTGGTCGAGGACAACCCCTACGGCGACCTGTGGTTTGACACGCCGCCGCCGCTGCCGCTGACGGCGCGCAACCCCGAGGGCTGTGTCTACCTGGGCTCGTTCTCCAAGGTGCTGGCGCCCGGGCTGCGGCTGGGCTTCATGGTGGTGCCCGCATCCATCTTCCCCAAGCTGCTGCAGGCCAAGCAGGCCGCCGACCTGCACAGCCCCGGCTTCAACCAGCGCCTGGTGGCCGAGGTGATGAAGGACGGCTTCCTGGACCGCCATGTGCCGACCATTCGCGCCCTGTACAAATCGCAGCTGGGCGCCATGCTGGCCGCCATGGCGCGCGAGATGCCCGAAGGCGTCGAATGGAACACGCCGGCCGGCGGCATGTTCCTGTGGGTGCGCCTGCCCGAAGGCATGAATGCGATTGAACTGCTGCCCAAAGCCGTCGAGCGCAACGTAGCGTTTGTGCCGGGCTGGGCGTTTTATGCCGACCAGCCTGATGCGCGCACGCTGCGGCTGTCATTTGTCACGTCCAGCGTGGCGCAGATCGACATTGGCATTGCCGCGCTGGCTACAGCCATTCGGGAAATGCGCGCGGCGGCCAGCAGCGCCCCGCCGCTTGAAGCACTGCCCCTGATTTGAAACCCGGAACTCTGGCCGTGCGCACGGCAGGAAAGCAACCCATGACACCTCGTCCCTTCCGGCAAGTTGACGTTTTCACGTCCGTTCCCTACCTGGGCAACCCGCTGGCGGTCGTGCTTGATGGCAGTGGACTCGATGACGCGGCGATGCAGCGCTTTGCCCGCTGGACGAACCTGTCAGAAACCACTTTTCTGCTGTCGCCAGCCCATGCATCGGCCGACTACCGGGTGCGCATTTTCACGCCCGGCGGCGAGTTGCCCTTTGCCGGCCATCCGACGCTGGGCAGCTGCCACGCCTGGCTGCAGGCGGGTGGCCAGCCCAAGGACGCGGACCTGATCGTGCAGGAATGCCCGGTGGGCCTGGTCAACATCCGGCGTGAAAGCGGAACGCAGCATCTGGCCTTTGCTGCGCCGCCGCTGCAGCGCACGGCGCCCGGCGCCGAACTGCTGGCGCAGGTGGTCCAGGCACTCGGGCTGCAAGCCGGGCAGGTGCTTGCGGCGCAACTGCTGGACAACGGACCGGTGTGGCTGGGCCTGCTGCTGGGCAGCGTGGAGTCCGTGCTGCAGCTGGCGCCTGACCACTTGGCGCTTGAAAAACTCGGGGTGAAGGTCGGCGTTGCAGGCATTTATCCGCCCGAGGAAGCGCCTTTGCTGATCGCCCGGGCCAACCGTGAAGCGCGCGCGTTCGACCTTGATGACACCGGAAAGCACGGCACCCCGGCCGCGCCTGATCTGGAAGTGCGCGCTTTCGCCGCCGCCATCGGCATTGCCGAAGACCCGGTCACCGGCAGCCTCAATGCCAGCCTGGCGCAATGGCTGATGGCCGAAGGCCGCATGCCACTGCGCTACCTGGCCTCGCAAGGGGCTTGCCTGGGGCGTGCCGGCCAGGTCCATGTCAAGCAGGATGCGCAGGGCCAGGTCTGGGTCGGCGGCGAGTCGGTGACCTGCGTCGAAGGCCTGGTCATGCTCGGCGCCAGCCTGCGCTGACAACGGCGCCCCTGCCGGTCCGGCGGCTGCGCTGGGTAACCAGAAACAGCGCCGGAATTTGCCTTGGCCCTGAGCGCTGCAAGGTGGCGGCCTAATGGCCAGGCTGCCAGCCTAGAATCCCGGAGAGCGTGACGCGCGCAATTTAGCCTTTCTCTTAATCACGGGCAGGACCTTGCAACAACACCTTCCCCGGCCAACGATGGACTCCCAGGATGATCCCGAAAACTTTGACCAGCCCCCCTCTGCCCGGAAATGCGCCGGGCGCCGAGTTGTTGCTGCTGGAAGAAGGTGCGCGGTACGCCTTGCTGCAGCGCTTGATACCGGTTCTTCAGCACCAGATGATGGGCAATTTCCAGTCGATGGACATGATTGCCGTCATGATGGACCGGCGTCTTCAGTCGGCCAGCCCGGACCTGGACAGCATGCGCCAGGACTGCGATCTGCTGGGCAGCGTGTCGCAGTCGGCCATCAAGTCCGTCATCAACCTGCTGACGTGGGTTCGTCCAAATCCGGCGGCCACCCAGGCTTTTGACGCCGGCGTGGAAGAATGCGCCACGCTGCTGCTCAACGAGTTCAAGCTCAAGAGTTTTGTCATTGCCAATGAGGTGTCGCAGATCCCTGCGGAGTTTTCCAGCCGGGGGCTTCGCAGCGTCGTCAGCGCGGCGCTTGTCTGCCTGAGCGACCAGTCGGCGGCGCCGGCCACGCTCACGCTGCGTGCCCAGGTGTTTTCCGACCACATCGACCTGTCGATTGACCTGCACCTTGACGAACAGCAACAGCCAAGACCACTGATTGTGAACGGCTGCCGGCTTTTGAACTGGCGGGACCTGGAACTGCTGGCGGGCGCCGAAGCCGTCGGGCTCGCGCGCAGCGACAGCGGAGCGCGGCTGACCTTCGATCTTCCTTCTCAAAGTCAAGGATTTCCCGCCGACCGCGAAGCCAGACGCTGAACCATTCCTGCGGGCCAACCGCGTGGCGCAGCTCTGGACGAATATTCAACCGATAAAATTCAAATTGAAATTGATAAATTTGATTTAATAAAGTAGAGTCAAGCGGTGGAAAGCACCCAAATTTCGTAAATCGCGGATCTAAGCCGATATTTTTGTAATAAAGTTGCTCCTCCGCGTCTTACTGACAGGTGCCTTGGGCTGTTTCCTGAAAAGCACGTCCTGCCTTGCGTTCAAAGGAAAACAATGGCTTTACGTGTGTTTCTGGTTGAAGACAGCGCTGCCCAATGCGCCTACCTGACGCAAATCCTGACGGCGGAAGCAAAGGTTGTGGTTGTCGGCATAGCCGCCACGGAACCCCAGGCGGTCAGCTGGCTTGACCGCAACCCCGACCAGTGGGACATCGCCCTGGTCGATCTTTTCCTGAGCGAGGGAACCGGTGTCGGCGTGATCAGCCATTGCCAGAACCGGCGGCCCGAGCAGAGCATTCTTGTGATGACCAACCATGCGCGCAACGACCACCTGCTGCACCACTGCGAACGGCTGGGCGTTGATGCCGTTTACCACAAGGCGACCGAACTCGACAGCCTGGTCGATTACTGCAAGTCGATGGCCGCCAGAATGACCCAGATCGCGGCCTAGTGTCGCGTCACGCGACACTAGGCCAGCGCGTCCCCCGGGCGACAAGAGCGCATCGGCCACCTGGTCAAAATTCCTTTCATGGGAACACTTTATTTGGTACGCCACGGCCAGGCTTCGTTTGGCGCCGATGACTACGACGTGCTCAGTCCGCTCGGGCACCGGCAGAGCGTTCGGCTGGGCGAGTACTTCAGGGGCAAGGGATTGCGCTTCGAGGCCGCGCTGACCGGCACGCTGAACCGCCAGGTCCAGACTTTTTCCGGCATCTGCGAAGGCATGGGCGTGGCCTTTGCCAGCAGCTCCCAGGCAGACTCGCCGCTGGATGGCCCGCTGGCGGCGGGCGCCCTGCCGCACCGGCTCTGGCCCGGCCTCAATGAATACGACAGCGCCGCCGTGATTGGCGCGATTCATCCCTATCCGCTGGCCAGGCCCGACACGCCCGAGTTGTACCGGCATCACTTTCGCCTGCTCAAGGACGGCCTGGCGCAATGGATGGCCGGCGTGGTCAGCCCGCGCGGCATGCTGGATTACAACGGCTTTGTCGCCGGCATCACCGGGGCGCTGGAACATGTGCGCACGCACTATCGGGGCGACGTGCTGCTGGTGTCCAGCGGCGGGCCGATTGCGACGGCGGTGGGCCATGTGCTGGGCACCAGCCCGGAGGCCATGATCGAATTGAACCTGGGCATCCGCAACTGCTCGGTCACCGAATTTTCCTTCAGCCCCAGACGTCACCGGCTGCAGACCTTCAACACGCTGCCGCACCTGGATGCGCCCGAATATTCGGGCTGGGTGACCTACGCTTGACCCGGCCGACTGCCGGTTTGCGGTCGCGTTCGATACCAGCCAGTTCAGCTTCCAGCAGAAATTTACTACTATTTCGATAGCTGTACACGCAAGCCCAGCTTGCGCAAATGTCACTTTTCATCACTATTTCTAGCCGTAAAGCCGTTTTTCGTCTTCACCGCGCTGCCGTGCCGCTGACACGCCAGACCGTGTTGCCGACATCGTCGGCCACCAGCAGTGCGCCGCGCTTGTCGATGGCCACGCCGACGGGTCGGCCATGGGCTTTTTCATCGGCGCTTAAAAAGCCGGTCAGCACATCGACCGGCAGGCCAGACGGCTGGCCATTGGCAAACGGCACGAACACCACCTTGTAGCCGCTCAGCGGCTTGCGGTTCCACGAGCCATGCAGGCCGACGAAGGCACCGCTGGCCAGCGCCGGCGTCAAGCCATTGCCTTCGGCAAAAGCCAGGCCCAGCGGCGCCACATGCGAGCCCAGCGCATAGTCGGGCCGGGTGGCCTGGGCAACCAGGTCGGGCCGGGGCGGCTTGACGCGCGCATCGACGTTCTGGCCGTAGTAGCTGTACGGCCAGCCGTAGAAGGCGCCGTCCTTCACCGACGTGAGGTAGTCGGGCACCAGGTCGCTGCCGATCTCGTCGCGTTCGTTCACCACCGTCCACAAGGCGCCCGTTCCCGGCGCCCAGCCCATGCCGTTGGGGTTGCGCAGGCCGGTGGCAAACGGGCGCTTTTCGCCGGTCTGCAGATTGACCTCCCAGATCACAGCACGTCCGGCTTCGGCCTCGATGCCGTTTTCGCCGACATTGCTGTTGGAGCCGACCGTTGCGTAGAGCTTGCTGCCGTCCGGGCTGGCGATGATGTTCTTGGTCCAGTGGTGGTTGATCGGCCCGCCAGGCAAGTCGGTCACCGGCACGGCCGCCGCAGTGATCCGGGTCTGGCCGGTTTCATACGCAAACCGCACGATGGCGTCGGCATTGGCCACATACAGGTTGGCGCCGACCAGGGCCATGCCGAAAGGCGAATGCAGGCCTTCGAGGAACACCGAACGGGTTTCGGCCACGCCGTCGCCGTCTGCATCGCGCAGCAGCGTGATGCGGTCGGCGCTGGGCACGCCGGCGCCAGCCCTTTTCATTACCACGCCCATGGCCCAGCCCCGCAGGCTGAAGCTTTTGTCCTTCGGGGCCGGCTTGTTGCTTTCAGCCACCAGCACGTCGCCGTTCGGGAGAACGTAAACCCAGCGCGGATGGTCCAGGCCCCTGGCCAGCGCCGTCACGGCCAGTCCGGCCATGGCCGTCGGCATGGTGCCGTCGGGCCAGCCCTGCGCGGGTGCGATCTTGACGGTCGGAATCAGGCTCGTTGTCGGCTCGGGCAAGACCGGCGTGGCGCCCATGCCCTGCGCCGGGTCCAGCTTGGCGGTGTCCGCGCAGGCAGCCAGACCGCCCAGCAGGCCCAGAAACAAGGCGCCAGCGAGCCACCGGCGGGTATCAAAACTGCCTGATGGCATGAAAACTCCTTTTAAAAGCAATGGGACGCCGGCCGCATCGCACGGCAAAACCCTTGTCGCTACTTTGTCTGCAGCCTGCGCCAGCGCTTATCGGCGGGCGGCGCGGTCGGTTGTCAGCTATTAACCCTGCCCACAGGTTGACAGCCTCAGCCCGGCAGCGAAGGCAGGTCAGCTATTTTCAGCGTCCGCAGCACAAAGCGTGCGGCAACTATCAAAAAGCCGTGGCGCTCTGCAGCGTATCGGGCGGCAACTGGTCAATTTCAAGCAGCAGTTGCGCCAGGCTGCGCCCCATCGCTGACAGCAGCGCATGGCCTTTTTCGGCCGTGGCCGCCAGCGCATTGCCGACCGCGCCGTGCGGGTTGTAGTCCTGCATCTGCCAGCCCAGCTTGGCGCTGCGGCCGTCGCCCAGGATGCTGAACTTCTCCGCCCGGTCCTGCGAGGTCGAATAAAAATCCTGCGCCTTCGCCATATCGACCTGGCCGGGCTTGAGCGCCAGCATCATCGAAGTTTCGATCTCGCCGGCATGGATGCCAAAGCGGTGCTCGTGCGCGCTGAACCGCGCCGCCACCGAGTGGCCGCGCTCATCAACCAGCGGCAGGTTAAATGAGTTAACGCTGTACACCAGCATGCCAAAGCGGCTGCGCAGGTCGCGCGCCACCACATCGAGCAAACCAACCTGGCCGCCGTGCGAATTGAGCAGCACGAGTTTTTTCACGCCCGTGGCGGCCACCGACTCGGCCAGCTCGGTCCAGAGCCGCAAGATGGTTTCGGCCTTGAGCGTCAGCGTGCCGGCAAAGCGCGTGTGTTCTAGGCTGAAGCCGACGCACTGCGTGGGCAAAAACAGCACCGGCAGGCTGGCGGGCAGGTGCGGCAGCGCGCTGGCAATCACGCCATCGACCAGCGTGGCATCGACATTGAGCGGCAAATGCGGGCCATGCTGCTCGATGGCGGCGACCGGCAGCACCGCGATGCAGCGGGCCAGGTCCAGGCGCGCAAAGTCGGTCGTTTTCAGGTCGGCCCACAGACGGGGGAAGGAAGGAGCGGTGGTCGCGGCAAGTGTCATGCGCGTATTTTCAGCGACTCCAGCCATTCGTGGGTCCGGCCCGGCCGCAAGCATCACGCAGCGCGCCGAACTACTTGACCAGCAGCACCGGCACGGGCGACTGGTGCAGCACCCGCTGGGCCACCGAACCCAGCAGCATGTTGCCCACCGCCCCCATGCCGCGCGTGCCCATCACGATCTGGTCAACCTGCCGGTCCTTGGCGGCCCGAACGATCTCATTGGCAATGACGCCATAGGCCCGGGCGGGCTCGACCACCGTGAGCCCGGCGGCCCGGGCTTGCGCCATGGCCTTGGCTAGAATGGCGTTTTGCTGAATGACCTGCTCGTCCTCGATTTTCTGGATGGTGGCGGCGGTGTAGCTGCCGTAAAAAAGGGGTTCGGGACTGACGCACAGCAAGGTAGCCTCCAGGTCGAGCGACGAGCCGGCCATGCTACCAACCGCCTCGATGGCCCGGTTGGCATGCTCGGAACCGTCCACTGCAATCAGAATCTTCAACATACCGTGCTCCCGTAGTGCGCGAAAACCGCATGAAAATATTAGCGCCGATACGCCGCCGCCCGATTGACAAATCGCAAGCGGCACGGCAACCGGGTCGCGCAAGCGCGCGGGCCGTTGTCAGGCAACGTTCTTGCGGAAGGTTTCAACGCCGCTTTTGAGCTTCTCAAGCGAACTGCTGAAGGACGCTTTCCCCTGATTCCAGGACTCCACCGTGGCGGCTTTCAGCTCGGCCAGGCGCTGCTCCGCCACACCGAGATTGGCTTCGAGTTTTTGCACCTCCTCGCCCAGCTTGGCCTTGGCCTGGGCGCCGGAAGCCTCGGCTTTTTTCCTGAATTCGGCAATCGTCACCTTCAGGTCGTCCAGCTCTTTTTGCGCGGCCTGTGCAAAGGCCGTGCGTTCGCCCTCCGGGGGACTGGCCTGGCCTGACGTTGCGGGGGCTTTTTGAAGTTCCGGCATGGGAGGCTTGATCTTGTCGCAGGCAACCGACGCGACGGCCACGGCAAGGACCAGGCCCACGACTGACAAGGATTTTTTCATGATGGATTCCTTTTTTCGGGATGACGATGTCAAGCTGAAATCTAGCCCCGGCCCGGCCGGAACCCTTGAGAAACATCAACCGCGCGCGAGTCAGCGCCAGGAATTGCGCTTCAGGCCGCTGCCGCAGCCTTCTGGATGGCGTCGCGGTGCGATTGCTGGCTGACATGCCGGCCCTGCCGCTCGGACCGGGGCTTGGCGGCGCCCGCCGGCAGGGCGCTGCGCTCGGCGGCCAGCAGATCGGCCAGGCAATGCGGACGGCCGCGCGCACCGCTGGCGCGGTAATCGGCCAGCAGCGCGGCGCGCACGGCGTCAGCGTCCAGACCACGCGCTTGCGTCAGGTGATCAAACAGCAGGTCCACCAGCTTTTCCAGCGCAAACTCATGCGTTTTGCCGGTCGTTTGCCACAGCCAGTCGCAAAAGGCCAAAAAATGATGGAAGGCCGAACCCGCCACGTCGGGACTGTTTCTGAGCAGCAGACGCAGCGCCGCCGAAAACCGGCCCGAGTTGGCGACCATTTCCCAGTAGCGCGCAAAGCGCCCGATGCGCTGCATCGTGGCGAAGTCGATGGTTGAAGTCTGCAGGATGGTGTACGGCGTCTGCGGGTCGTAGGCCATCGCGAAATCCAGCGTGTGCCGCGTGATCGGCGTGCCGCGCAGGCGCTTCAAGATGCCGAACTGGATTTCATGCGGCGCGAGTTCATGCAGGCGGTCAAAGCCATCGGCAAAGCTTTGCAGCGTCTCGCCCGGCAGGCCAAAAATCAGGTCGGCATGCACATGCGCCTGGCTTTCGTTCACCAGCCAGCGCAGGTTGTCGGCGGTCTTGAGGTTGTCCTGCCTGCGCGAGATACGCTGCTGGACTTGCGGGTTAAAGCTCTGCACGCCGACCTCAAACTGCAGCGAGCCCGCCGGAAACTGCACGATCAGCGCCTTGAGCCGGTCCGGCAAACTGTCGGGAACGACCTCGAAATGCACGAACAGGTCGGGCGCCATCCGGTCGAGAAAGAACTGCAAAATCCGCACCGAAAAATCAACCTTCAAGTTGAAGGTGCGGTCGACGAACTTGAAGTTACGCGCGCCGCGCCGGTAGAGCAGATCCATCTCGGCCATGAAGCGGTCCAGCTCGAACGCCCAGGCGGTCTTGTCGAGCGAACTCAGGCAAAACTCGCACTTGAACGGGCAGCCGCGCGAGGCTTCGACATACAGCAGGCGCCTGGCCAAATCCTCGTCGGTGTATTCGCCGTAGGGCAAGGCCAGCGCATCCAGCGGCGGCTGCTCGCCGGCAATCACCTTCATCAGCGGCTGCGGGCCATCGAGCAGCGCGCGGCACAGCTTGGGAAAGCTCACGTCGCCCCAGCCGGTCACCACATGGTCGGCCAGCCGGCAAATCTCCTGTTCGCCGGTTTCAAAGCTGACCTCCGGCCCGCCGAGCACGACCTTGATGTCGGGCCGCAGGGTTTTCAGCAGGCGCACGACCTGCGTGGTCTCGACCACGTTCCAGATGTAAATGCCCAGCCCGATGATGCGGGGCTCAAGCGCCAGCAGGCTTTCGACGATCTGCACCGGCCGCTGCCCAATGGTGAATTCGCGCAGTTGCGTCACAGCGCGCAGGCCCACGCCGCCGTGCAGGTCCAGGTTCGCCAGCAGGCAGCGCAGGCCGAGCGAGGCGTGGATGTATTTGGCGTTGAGCGTGGCCAGGACGATGGCGGGCGCTGGAGGAGGATGCATGGCGGCATTATCGGACGCTGCATCTGCAAGCGTTTTCGGGCAGGCATGTTTGCGCTGTTCTTGCCGCCCGAGCATCTGGCGCTCGGGCGGCGAAACAAAGCAGGCTTGACGTCAGCTGCGGCGACGGCGTCGAGGCTGCCCGCCGCGCAAAATGGAGTGAAAACGTAAGATCAAGCTTGCATCACAGGAATTTCAATGTACATACCCCGTCATTTTGAAGAATCGCGCCAAGAGGTTCTGCATGCCTTGATGGCTGCCAACCCCTTGGGGACACTCATCACGCACGGCAAGGATGGGCTGGACGCCAATCATCTGCCTTTCGAACTGGACGCCAAAGTGGGCGCGAAGGGTCTGCTGCGTGCGCATGTGGCGCGCAACAACCCGGTCTGGCAGTCCATCGGCAGCGGTGAGAAGGTGCTGGTCGTGTTTCGCGCGGAAGACGCCTACATCTCGCCGAACTGGTATCCCAGCAAAGAAGAGACCGGCAAGCATGTTCCGACCTGGAATTACCAAGTGGTGCATGCCCATGGAAACATCACCTTTCGCGACGACGAAAAGTATGTGCGTGGCCTGGTTGCACGGCTGACGCGCAAGCATGAGGCCCATGAGCCCAAGCCTTGGAAAATGGGCGATGCGCCTCCAGACTACATAGACACGATGCTCAAATCCATTGTGGGCCTTGAAATCGATATCACTGGCTTGGCCGGAAAATTCAAGCTGAGTCAGAACCGGGAGGTACCTGACCGAATAAACGCTGGTATGGTTTTGCAGGGCAAGGGAAGCAGCGTTTTAGGGCAAGCGATGCTTGACGCCAATCAAATCATTTAACAAGCCATTGCACCTTGATTCAAGAGCAAGCCCGGCATGCTGAAGGCTTGACAAGCCATCATCAGCAGACCATGCCCCATCCCGCACTGAAACACTCCGCCACATGAGTCGGGGCCAAATCACAAACATCACCGGCGATTCCTTCTTTGCCTGGGACGGCGACGTGCTGGTGGTCAACATCCTGGGCAAACCCAGCGCCGGCAAGGACGCCATCGGCAAACCCAAGGGCACGCAGCTCAAGGTCAGCGTGACGGCCGCGCCGCTGGCGGGCAAGGCGACCGACCACATGGTGCGTTTCCTGGCGCCGCTGTTTGGCGTGGCGGTGGCCGACATCGAAGTCGTGTTCGGGCAGGAAAACGTCAACAAGCAGTTGCGCATCCGGGCGCCGAAAAAACTGCCGGCGGTGTTTGCATCGCCGGGCGGCGATTGAAGGCGCAGGAAAGGCTGACGCACAATCGGGCCTGCCGGACGCTCCCGGAACTAATGACGGCACCGCATCTCAGACCCTCACCATGAATTTCAACCGTTTCCTGTCAGCTATTTTTTTAATAGCTGCTTGCGCAATACCCATCAGCGCAAATGCCCAAAATAGCTTGATAAAGTCGTCGCTGGCCGGTCCAGTCGTGACCACCGATCAGGTTCGCGCCGAACTGCTGGCCTGGGCGCCCGAGGGCGTTGAAGCCGGCAAGCCGGTCTGGCTGGGCCTGCAGCTGGCGCATCAGCCAGCGTGGCACACCTACTGGAAAAATTCCGGCGACTCGGGCCTGCCGACGATGCTTGAATGGCAGCTGCCGGCCGGCATCACGGCGGGCGAGATCGCCTGGCCGACGCCGAAAAAAATCCCCATCGGCACGCTGGCGAACTACGGCTACGAGCACACCGTGCTGCTGCCGGTGCCACTCACCGTCGCGCCCGGCTTCAATGCGCCACAGCTCGACGTGAAGCTCAAGGCCAGCTGGCTGGTCTGCCGCCTGGAATGCATCCCGCAGGAAGGCGAGTTCACGCTGAGCCTGCCGGCCCGGGGCTCGACGGCGGCCAGCGGCACCTTGTTTCAAGCCGCGTTTGACGCCGCGCCCAAGCCATTGCCCACGGGCGCCAGCCAGATTGAAATCAGCGACAAGGTGCTGAAGGTGTCGCTGGCCGGCCTGCCCGCCACGCTGCAGGGCAAAACGCTGGTGTTGTTTCCCGAGACCAGCGGCGTGGTCGAGCCTGCCGGCGCCTGGGAACAAGCCTGGGAAGGCGCGTTGTGGACGGCGCAGCTGCCGCTCTCCAGCCAGCGCACCGGCAGCCCAGCGCGCCTGCCGCTGGTCGTGGCTTATAACGACACCGCCTGGCGCATCGACGCGCCGGTCAGGGGCGACTGGCCTGCCGTAGCGGCGGTGGCCGTGGTGTCGCCGGCGCTGGAAGCAGCGCTCAAGGCTGCGGCGGCAACACCGCCGGAAGGCTTGACTGCCGCGTCCTCGCGCTCCAGCCAGCCGCCGCTTGGCCTGCTGGCCGCCTTGCTCGGGGCGCTGCTCGGCGGGCTGATCCTGAATTTGATGCCCTGCGTGTTCCCGGTGCTGGCGATCAAGGTGGTGGGTTTTGTCAATGAGAAAAGCCGGGCCGCGCGATTGAGCTCGGGGCTGGCCTACACGGCGGGCGTGGTGCTGTCCTTCCTGGCGCTGGGCGCGCTGCTGCTGGGCCTGCGCGCCACAGGCGAGCAGCTGGGCTGGGGTTTCCAGCTGCAAAACCCGGCGGTGGTGGCCGCGCTGGCGGCGCTGTTCACGCTGCTGGGGCTGAACCTGGCGGGGTTGTTTGACTTTGGCGGCATCCTGCCCGGCCGCGTCGTCAATTTGCAGGCGAAGAACCCCAGCCTGAATGCCTTCCTGTCGGGCGTGATGGCCACGGCGATTGCATCGCCCTGCACCGCGCCGTTCATGGGCGCGTCGCTGGGCTATGCCGTCGGCCTGCCGGCGGCGCAGGCGCTGGCAGTGTTCGGCGCCATCGGCATCGGCATGGCGCTGCCCTACCTGGCGGCCAGCGCGCTGCCCGGCGTGGCGCGCGTCCTGCCCCGGCCCGGCGCGTGGATGGTGACGTTCAAGCAGTTGATGGCGTTTCCGATGTTTGCCACCGTCGCCTGGCTGGTCTGGGTGCTGGGCCAGCAAAGCGGCATCGACGGAGCGGGCGCGCTGCTGGCGCTGCTGGTGCTGCTGGCGCTGGCGGTCTGGTCGTTCAGCCTGCGCGGCACGGCGCGCCGCGCAATTGCTACGTTTTCAGTAGCGCTCTGCGCTTTGGGAATATGGGCTATCGGCCCGAACATCGTCAAACCGGTCAGCACGCCCGTGGCCGCCGCCTCGGCGCGCTGGCAGGACTGGCAGCCCGGCCGCGTCGAGCAGCTGACGGCGCAGGGCCAGAGCGTGTTTGTCGATTTCACCGCCGCCTGGTGCGTGACCTGCCAGTACAACAAGAAAACCACGCTGGCCGATGCCGCCGTGCTGGCCGACATGGACGCCAAGAACGTCGCCCTGCTGCGCGCCGACTGGACGCGCCGCGACCCGGCGGTGACAAAGGCGCTGGCCGAACTCGGCCGCAGCGGCGTGCCGGTCTACGTGTTTTACAAGCCCGGCCGCGCGCCGGTGGTATTGTCCGAAATCTTGTCCGTGAGCGATGTCAGGGCCGAACTGGCCAGGCTGTGATGAATCCATGCCTGAGCAAGCCTCTCGAAAACCCTGCCCTCCACAACCACCAGGAACCCAACCATGAAGTCCCGTGCCACCCCCGAACGCATTGCCCGCATTCTCAACGACTGCCGCACCATTGCCGTCGTCGGCCTGTCGCCCAAGCCGCATCGGGCCAGCTTTGACGTGTCGCGCTACATGCAGGCGGCCGGCTACCGCATCATTCCGGTCAACCCGAACGCCACCGAAGTGCTGGGCGAAAAGGCCTATGCCACGCTGCGGGAAGCGGCGCTGCACGAAAAAATCGACCTGGTGAACTGCTTTCGCAACAGCGAAGACATCCCGCCCGTGGTCGCCGACGCCATCGCCATCGGGGCCCGCGCGGTCTGGATGCAGCTCGGCGTGGCGCATGCCGAGGCCGCCGCCACGGCCGAGGCCGCCGGCCTGCTGGTGGTGCAGGACCACTGCATCAAGATTGACCACCGGGTGCTGCTGTCCAGCGGGCTGATCCAACCCCAGGCGCAGCCAGTCAGGCCATCGCCCTGAAGCCGGCTGGCCAGACGCGCCTGCGTGCGCCACGCGGCGCTGCCCGTTTTGTAGCCTTGCTGCCGACAGCGCTGGTGCTGCTGCTGGCGGGCTGCGCCGCTCCGGCGTCCATTGAGCGCGGAGAAACCATGGTGGCGCCGATGCGGCCGACCGAGCTGGCCCAGTCAGACGTGAACCGCATGGCGACGCTGGCCATGCGCGACAACCTGGACAGCCTGCTGCGCATTGCTGACAAGCTGTACCGGCGCAATCCGGTCGAATGGCGAAAAACCGGCGCAGCCAGTCGCGAAGCCGCTCTGGCGCAGCTTCGCATTTCGCTGGAAAGCCCGGTGCCGTGGCCCGAACTGCAGGGCCGGCGCGACATTGCCGCGCTGTCGCTGGCGCTGCATCCTGATTTCACCGGCGACCGGGTTGCCGCCTTTATCGCGGCCAGCGCCGACATGCTGGTGACCGCGCATGGCGGCCGAACGCGCCTGTACCTGGTGGACGGCCTGGACAACCAGCATGTCTACAACGCGGCGCGCAACATCGAGATCGCCGTTTGGCTGCTGTCAAGCCGGCGCAATGCCGCAGGCCAGCCGCTGCTGCTGGCCGACGACATCTCCGGCCTGGAGCGCAACCTGAGCTTCGAGCGTGAATTCGGCAAGATCATCGGCCGGCTCGACCTGCTGGCCGAGGTGGCAACCGAGAAATACCGCCGCGCGGTGATCAGCTATGTGCAGAACTTCGTCGGCGGGACGTTTTTGCAGTTCTTGCCGGTGCGGTGACGGGGATGCCTGGCGTTTAACGTGAAAACAACCGCGTCGCAGGCTGCGTGTTGATTGTCAGGTTAGACAGATTGGGGCCAATTGATTTGCACTTTTCGGCTGTTGGCAAGACAGTCGCGCAGGTACAGGTTGATGAGGCTCTGATACGGCACACCGGCCTCATCAGCCATGCCCTTGAAATACTGCACAACGTCTTCTGACAGTCGCATCGTGACGGGCTTCTTGAGCTTGGATGCGTAGGGATTTTTGCGGGACTTAAGTTTGGACAGGTCGTATTCTGCTTTCATGTGTGTACACCTCGATAAAACGCGCTTTCACGCTTGGTTGCTTTGCGTGCCGAGATAATGCGAACAGTTGCACCGTGATCTCGTTCGAAATGACAGACGATGAGCAGCTTTGCCCTGGAACTCATGCCAAGCATCAGGAAGCGATCTTCGCCGGATGAATGGTCATCATCGAAAAACTGAACGCCGAACTCGTCGAAAAAAATTGACTTGGCTTCTTCAAAAGATATTTGATGCTTTTTGAGATTGGCAGCGGTTTTGGGCTCATCCCATTCAAACTTGATCATACGTACATTGTATTTATGGCATTCGCCAAGTCAAATTGCAAAGCTGGTCGAAATCGTCACTGAGAAGTACGGCCGCGCGGTGATCGGCTATGTGCAGAACTTTGTCGGCGGGACGTTTTTGCCGGTGCGGTGATGGGGATGCCTGGCGTTACCGTCAAATTCACCCGTGGCATGTGGCCGTCGGAATGAAAAGACAAGTCAAATTGTTTATTGAACCGAACTGAGTCGTTCAGCCATGCGTGTCTGCCAGCCCGGTCCAGTGGCCTTCCAGCGCTCGATCACATCGGCAGGCAACCGGATGGAAAGTAGCTTGCGCGGATTGCTTGCGACGGGACGGCCACCCCGGTTGACCTGACCACGCGCAAGCATGGCATCGTCCAGTTCGGGCAAATCGTCGTATTCGTCCTCTTTGACGACATGCGCATCGACCCGCGCCAGATCAGATTTCAAGGAGCGGGGCAATGCGGACTTTTTCGCGTTCATTGGCTTTCCTCATGCTGAAGACGTGACGATCCGCGCCACGCGGCGTGTATCCGATGACGACCATCCGCCCAGCCAACAGGCCGAAACAGATGATTCGCTGCTCGCCATAGTCCTTGCGGGTGTCTTCCATTTCAAGGGTGACTCCCTCAAAAACCATTTCGGCATCCGCAAAATCCAGGCCTCGCTCTGCCAAAGCTTTGTCTCGCTTCAGTGGATCGAAGGTGATGACCATAGCGTTATTGTAGCTACAACAACCAAATCTCTGTAACCATTGCCCGCCTGCTGAAATTGAACGCTGAAGCCAACCTGAGCTTTGAGCGCGAATTCGGCAAGGTCATCGGCCGGCTCGACCTGCTGGCCGAAGTGGCGACCGAAAAATACCGCCGCACGGTGATCAGCTATGTGCAGAATTTCGTGGGTGGACGTTTTTTTCGGTGCGGTGAGGTGGATATCGGCTGTCAACCACTAAACATAAAAACTCAACTATTTAGCGGTCTATCTGATGGCAGAGTTGGGCATCATTCTGCCAATTTCGACGCGTATAGTTGGAAAATGGCGGTTTTTTCCCCGTTAAGAAGCCAGATACCCAGATCAAACGCAACCACCTTGCTGTTTAGATGCGCTTGAATTAACGGAACAATCAACTCCCAGTCCCAAAAACTTGTATCTCGGACAACGAGCGCAGTATTAATGCCATACGTCTTATTCAACTTCTTGCCGATTCGGTCAAGCAGGACTGGCAATGCGTTGCCTTGTAAAGAATTAATTCGAACCGGTGCTTTGCCTGCGCGAACTGCTTCATTCTCTTGTTTCAGTTTTTCAATTGAGAGATTATTACTTCGACCAAGGAGCGCGGCAATATTGCTTGGACGATCCTCGGTCAGAGTGATTTCCAAATTGAACTTGCATCCATCGCTATCAGAAGCGAATATGTCTGGAACCTCTTCCGGTCCAGCAACGCGGTTTACTACGTAGGTGGTGGCATGCTGAGCGTTGTACAAAGCAAAGAAAGCTTCGGCTGTTGCCAATTCGATTTTCTGGGTCTCGGAGTGCTCGGACGTATTCATGATGTTTATCATCACAATGTAGTAACTTCATCTGAAAAAAATACCATTTATCGTTCCCCCTTATTTAATAGTTCGCCACATTAAAAATAGCAAAAAACCGGCAATTTCCAGCAATCACCTCAATGCAGTTTCAAGACAAATCTTGACCAAAAGTTGTAAGTTTAATATTGCCAATAGCAGAGCTTAATCACTTTTTCTGTGCCAACACCTCCAAGGAACAAGCCCTTGGACACCATGGATGAAGCTATAGATGGCAGTTCCGTAAACTTGCGAAAGTCCGGCACGATGACGGCTATCCGACAGCCAGCGCGCCGACAATACGCCCTTTCCCAGCCCCAACTCATTCAAAACGCCCATGCCCCAGAACCACCTGCCCAAGGTCAAGAGCCAGTACGAAGCCATGCCCTACCCGCCGTGCAATCCGCAGGACGAGCACCAGCGCCTAATGATGACGTGGCTGGAAGACCTGCCGATGATCAACCACTACTGTTTTGCCGGCAAACAGTCCTTCTGCAAGGGATTTCGGGCGCTGGTGGCTGGCGGCGGCACGGGCGATGCGACGATCTTTCTGGCTGAGCAGCTGCGCGGCACGGATGCCGAGATCGTCCACCTCGACATGAGCCATGCCAGCATCGTGCTGGCGCAGGAACGTGCCAAGATTCGCGGCCTGACCAACATCACCTGGGTGCATTACTCGCTGCTGAGCCTGCCGGCGCTCGGCCTGGGCAAGTTCGACTACATCAACTGCAGCGGCGTGCTGCACCACCTGGCCGACCCCGACCTGGGCCTGCGGGTGCTGCTGAGCGCCCTGAAGCCGGACGGCGCCATCGGCCTGATGGTGTATGGCACGATCGGCCGCACGGGCGTGTACCAGATGCAGTCGCTAATGCGCATGGTCAACCAGAGCGGCACCGGCCAGGAGCTGGACGACCCGCGCAAGATCGCCAACACCCGCGACCTGCTCGGCAGCCTGCCGGCCAGCAACTGGTTCAAGGCCAGCGAATCGCTGTTCAACGACCACAAGATCGGCGACGCCGGCATTTACGACCTGCTGCTGCATTCACAGGACCGCTCCTACAGCGTGGGCGAGCTGTTCGACTGGCTAAGCGAGCAGCACGGCAAACACCTGAGCTTCAGCGACGTGCAGCGCGGCCGCTCGCCGTATCTGCCGCACATGGTGCTGGGCAGCAAGCCGCCCGCCATGGCCACCGAGTTGCGCCAGCTGCCGCTGCGCCGGCAGTACGAGATGGCCGAGCTGATGATCGGCAACCTCATCACCCATTCGCTTTACCTGACGCGGGACGCGGCCTGCACCGCGCCGTATGGCGATGCGGCCTACATTCCATTTTTCTATCACGAGCCGCTGACCGGCGAAATCGCGGCGCAGGTCTTTGGCAGCAGCAAGGGCCAGCCCTTCCGGCTCACGCACCAGCATTCGGGCGTGTCGTTGATGGTCAATCCGGGAAAGTACGGCGCCAAAATCCTGGGCCTGATCGACGGGCAGAAAAGTTTTGCTGAAATCTTTGACCAGTTTCGCGCCGGCTGGCACGGCCAGGCGGCTGCGCCCGACAATGCCGCGCTGTTTGCCGACTTTGCAGAGTCCTACGACACGCTCAATGCGCTGGAACGCCTGCTGCTCAGGCATCCGGACGCGACTGCAAGCGTTTAAGCGCTCTTGCGCAATGGCAGCGGTCGTTTCAAGCTATCAATAATGAAGCAATGGCGGCCGGGCCGCCAAGCGCCATCAACGCCTGAGCCAAGCAAAGCGCCTGGATCAAGGCGCCGCGCTGCCGCGAAGGGCTTGAGCGTCGAAATAACGCGCATAAATTCCGTTGGTGGTGCCACCGCCAGGACGCACCTGGGAAGTCACCAGCACGAATCCGCCCAGCGATGTCCCACTCACGGCAGGCTGGACACCGCTTGCTGCGACCCTGCCTGGGGCGCCAGCGGGCGCACCGTCAGCGCCGTAGCGTCGGGCCTGGGACTCGGTGACGAACAAGGCAGGAACAGGACCAGGACTCGACCCCTCGGACCAGGCAACCACGAATCCGCCATCGTCGAGTGCGGCGACCGCTGGAGATTCCACAGGACGTGGGCATGGGAAAAAGCTTCCTTGTCTCGTACAGGTGGGCCGCGGCCCGAGCACAGGATTAACCACGCTGGGAGCGGCCAGTGCAGCGCCATCGGCGCGGAAAGACTGAACCGCGATCACAGGAACCATCTCGCTCCGGGCGAGGACATAAGCCACGGCATACCCGCCGTCCGCCAGGCCGGAAACGGCGGGAAAGCTGGCACCGAGAAGATCGCCAAAAGTGTCTGGCGTGAGCAGGGTTTCCGAACCGATGGGCGAATTGTTGGCGCCATAGCGCTGCGCATAGATGGCGGAGCCCGCGAAGCTGCCCTGCCCGGAGCTGACCCAGGTGACCAGATAGCCTCCATCAGCCAGGGCTGCAACCGCCGGGCTGGTGCGAATGGCCAGGTTAAGCGAATCGGTAAAGGTGTTCACCCGCTTTTCAGGTCCGCACGGGCATGCAACGCCCTGAGCGTCAAAGCGCCGCGCATAGATGTCGAGGCTTGTATCGGCGGTGCGCGGCGCTGCCCATGTCACCACATAGCCGCCGTCGGCTAAACCTGCCGCGGCAACAGTGGAGAAAAGGTAGCTGCTCAAGGTGATGCTGTTGATCTGCTGCACAGCGCGAACCGCAACGCCATTGGCATCGAAGCGCTGCGCAAGGAGGTTGTGGTCATCGCCGCCGCCATTGCTTTGGCGCACCGGCCACACCAGCAAATAGCCCCCGTCGTCCAGCGCGGCGAGCGCCGGTTTGCTTATGAACACCGCGTCCGGCGCAATGCAGGTTTCCTGGCCGAGCGCTTGGCCATCGCCGCCATAGCGCTGCGTGCACACGCCCCGCGCGCTCGGTGGCACGACGACGCCGGAGAACAGGTCTGTATTGGAAATCCATGCAACCACGTGGCCGCCACTTTTTAGCCGGGCGATGCTGGAATTTTGATCTATCCCCAGCACTGTCGTGTTGACCCTGAATTCCGTGCTGCCGGGCGCTGTCGCCGGCTGCTGAACTTGTGTTTGCGCTGGAGCAGGCGTCTGTGCAGGAGCAGCCGTCGGTGACTGTCCTGCGACCGGCAGTTGCGCGGCAGCCTGTGCCGAGGAGGAGGAAGTTGCCAGCGCGGTGGTTGCAGGCGCAGAGTCGCCCCCACCACAGGCGGTCAGCCAAAAGGCGGCCAGCACACTTGCCAACGCGGCGCGCCAGCCAGGCTTTCGCATGGGAAAATTTGTAGTCACGGAGGCCTTTCTGCGGTAATTTCAGCAGTCGTTTCAATTAAGAAATTTCCTCCGAATTTTTGACTCGGTGAAGCGCGCGCGCGGTACGACAAAGTCGCTTTGACAGCTAGGGGGATTCCACAAACTGGCTGTTGTTGCGAAATTCACCTGAATTTCCGATTGAACAGGGGTCTGTGCCAGGAATAAAAATCAATTGACCGCAGCGTTGTGCGCTAAAACTTAGAAGCGTCTGACTTTTGCCTCATGCAAGGCAGAACTGAAAAACCTCTGCATCGACAGCACGGTGGTTAGCCAGCCATTTCCATGGAAATGCCGGCCTTCGCATCGGTTCTGCCGTGGCTACGTTGCTACGTCTACGAAGCCTGGGAGGTGCTTGGCGACCTTGCCGTGCTCCAGCAGAAAGACCAGCTCCTTGACGATGCCGTACATCACCGCCCGGTCGCGCGTCGGGTGGTCGGCAAAATGCACGGTGGTGCTGCCGATGTGCACCAGGCCGCCCGGCCCCGGCCCGTGCTCGTAGCTGATGGCCAGGCCGTGCTCGGTCATCAGCGGTCCGCAGGCGCGCCAGTCGCGCGTCCACTTCGGCAGTGCCTGGTTGCCCGCCCAGAGCGTCCCGGCGCTTTCATAGCATTCCTCGATGTGCTGGTAGCCAAGCAGCTGCGCCAGTTGGCGCTCCCGGGCGATGCAGCTGCGAAAATACTCCTGATCACTGATGTGCATGACAGTTTCCTTTTTGGACAAGAACCAATCCACCGCGCCATCGTAAATCCTAAACGGCCGCTCAGCCACCCCCATCAACCCCGACACCTGAGACAATTCACCCCATGTTCGCACCCCTTCAAAACGACACCTTTCTGCGTGCCTGCCTGCGTCAGGCGACCCCCCACACCCCCGTCTGGCTGATGCGCCAGGCCGGCCGCTACCTGCCCGAATACAAGGCCACGCGCGCCCAGGCCGGCAGCTTCATGGGGCTGGCGACCAACACCGACTACGCGACCGAGGTCACGCTGCAGCCGCTGGAGCGCTTTCCGCTGGACGCCGCCATTTTGTTCAGCGACATCCTGACCGTGCCCGACGCGATGGGCCTGGGCCTGTCGTTTGCGCTCGGCGAAGGCCCGAAGTTCGCCACGCCCATCCGCGACGAAGCGGCAGTGGCGAAGCTCGAAGTGCCCGACATGAACAAGCTGCGCTACGTGTTCGACGCCGTCACGTCGATCCGCAAGGCGCTCAATGGCCGCGTGCCGCTGATCGGCTTTTCGGGCAGCCCCTGGACGCTGGCCTGCTATATGGTCGAAGGCGCAGGATCAAGCGACTACCGCCTGGTCAAGACCATGCTGTACCAGCGCCCCGACCTGATGCACAAAATCCTGGCGATCAACGCCGACGCGGTAGCGCTCTACCTGAACGCGCAGATCGAAGCCGGCGCGCAGGCGGTGATGATTTTCGACAGCTGGGGTGGCGTGCTGGCCGACGCGGCTTTCCACACCTTCAGCCTGGCCTATACCGCCCGGGTTCTCGCCCAGCTCAAGCGCGAGCACAACGGCGTCATCATTCCGCGCCTGGTGTTCACCAAAGGCGGCGGCCAGTGGTTGGAGGCCATGAAGCAGCTCGACTGCGAAGTGCTGGGTCTGGACTGGACCGTGAACCTGGCCGGGGCCCGCGCGCTGGTCGGCGAGAACGGCCCGAACGCCAAGGCGCTGCAGGGCAACCTGGACCCGAACGTGCTGTTTGCCAGCCCGGCGCAAATCGAGGCCGAAGTGGCCGCCGTGCTGAACAGCTTCGGCGCGCCGCATACCGATTTGACGCAGACTGGACCGACGCAGATCTTCAACCTGGGCCACGGCATCAGCCAGTTCACGCCGCCCGAAAACGTCGAAGTGCTGGTTCGCGCGGTGCATGCGCAATCGCGCAGCCTGCGCGCCCAAAAAGCCTGAAAGCCCTTTGGCCGCTTGCGGATGGGCTGAAAAAGGGCGCGCCCAACGCCCTTTACCACAAAAAAATAGCATCGCTCCACCGACTTATGCACAAATCCTGTGGTACAGCTTTTTAAGGTCCAGCTTCAGCCAGGCACCGTACTATCAAACCCATAGCATACGTAAGTTGTTGATTTATATAGAAACTTTAAATTGCCTTTTTCCCGGGCAGTCTAAGGAAAGCCTTGATTTACAAGGCTTGGCAGCCTCTTGCAACAAGCTATCAACAAAGTTATCCACAGAAAATCTGGACAACTCCAAAACAGTGAAAAATCAAGGACTTAGCGGTTGCCACGGATGGGCTGTCGCCGCAGTGCGTTATTTCGGTCGTCGGCTATGAGCCACTGGCTGCAGATAGTCGTGGCCACGCCGGCGCACAGCGCCATCGCCGGACCGCTGACCTACCGCAGCGCCGTGCCGCTGGCCGCCGGCACTTTGGTGCGCGTTCCGTTTGGCCGGCGCGAGGTGCTGGGCGTGGTCTGGGGCGTGCTGCCCAATTGCGGCGACATGCCGGAGGAAAACATCCGCGACATTGCCGGCACGCTGGACGGACTCGCGCCGCTGACCGCCACCTGGCGCAAGCTGGTGGCCTTCACCGCCGGCTACTACCAGCGTTCGCTCGGCGAGGTGGCGCTGGCCGCCCTGCCGCCGCAGCTGCGCGACCTCACGACCGTGCAGCTGGCGCGCCGGCTCAAGCGGCCGGCAAGCATCACTGACGGCACGCCGGATACTACTGAATTAATAGCACTCAGTGCACAGCAAGCAAGCGCAATAGCCCAATTTGATGCTGAAACCAGCGAAAGGCAGCGGCCCGCGCTGTTGTTCGGCGCCACCGGCAGCGGCAAGACCGAGGTGTACCTGCGCGCCGCCGCCAAAGTATTGGCGCAAGACCCCGAGGCGCAGGTGCTGGTGATGGTGCCCGAGATCAACCTCACGCCGCAACTGCAGGCTAGATTTGAAGCGCGCTTTGCCCACCTGGGCCGGGACCGCGTCGTGCCGATGCACAGCGGCCTGACACCTGCCCAGCGGCTCAAGGGCTGGCTGGCCGCGCACTCAGGCCAGGCGCGGCTGGTGCTGGGCACGCGCATGGCGGTGTTCGCGTCAATGCCGAACCTGCGCCTCTTGGTGGTCGATGAAGAACACGATCCGAGCTACAAGCAGCAGGAAGGCGCACGCTATTCGGCGCGCGACCTGGCGGTGTACCGCGCCCGGCTGGAAACCAGCGACAGCGGCCATCCGCACGGCGCCTGCCGCGTGCTGCTGGGCTCGGCCACACCGTCGCTCGAAAGCTGGCAGGCGACGATCACAGGCCGCTACCAGCGGCTGGACATGGACGAAAGGATTGGTGCCCCCACGCTCCCCGCTGCGCGTGGTTCGCTGCCCTTGCAGGGCGCCACGCCGCCAGAGGCGGCGCATCTGCAGGCTGTCCAAGCCCGCGCAGGCGGACTTGGAGCCGCAGCCTGCAGCCCCGAGGGGGCCGCCCCGCCTGCGGTCTGGCAAAGCCAGCCCCGCGGCCGGAACTTGGCTGAAGAGGGGTCCAGCCTCGCTGCCGGGCAGTTGCCCACAGTCCGGCGGGTGGACATGAACCACCAACCCCGGCACTGCGTCATCGCCCCGCCGCTGCTGGCGGCCATTGGCGAGCGCGTGGCGCGCGGCGAGCAGTCGATGATTTTTTTGAACCGGCGCGGCTATGCGCCGGTGCTGGCCTGCCTGGACTGCGACTGGAAAAGCGACTGTCCGCACTGCAGCGCCTACCGCGTGTTCCACAAGATCGACCGCACGCTGCGCTGCCACCACTGCGGCTTCACCGAGCGCGTGCCGCGCGCCTGCCCGAGTTGCGGCAACGTGGACATCGCCCCGGTCGGGCGCGGCACCGAGCGGCTGGAGGAGCACTTGGCCGAATTGCTGGCGAACGTGCGGCGGCCCGACGGCGACCCGGTGCGCATTGCCCGCATCGACGCCGACAGCACGCGGCTCAAGGGCGCGCTCGAATCGCAGCTGGCCCGCGTGCACGCCGGTGAGGTCGATGTGCTGGTCGGCACGCAGATGATCGCCAAGGGCCACGACTTTCGCCACATCACGCTGGTGGCGGCGGTGAACCCCGACGGCGCGCTGTTTTCCAGCGACTTTCGCGCGCCCGAGCGATTGTTCAGCCTGTTGATGCAGGCCGCGGGCCGCGCCGGCCGCGATGCCAGGCACAGCGCCGCCAGCGAAATGTGGGTGCAGACCTTCCACCCCGATCACCCGCTGTTTGAAGCCCTGAAGCGGCACGACTACCCGGCCTTTGCCACCCGGGAACTGGCTGAGCGGCAAGCGGCCGGCTTGGCGCCCTTCGGCTTTTCAGCGCTCATCCGGGCCGACGCCAAGACCCAGGACGTCGCCCAGGGCTTCTTGAACGCCGCTGCCCATGCCGCGCAGCTGCAGCAACTGCCCGGCCATGAACACGTCACGCCCTACCCGGCCGTTCCGATGACGATCCAGCGCGTGGCCGATGTCGAGCGCGCCCAGATGCTGGTCGAAAGCGCGTCGCGCAAGGCGCTGCAGGGCTTTCTGGCCGCCTGGCAGCCGGTGCTGTTTGAAACGCGCCGGCAGGCGGAATTCAAAAGCCTGGTGCGCTGGGCGATTGACGTTGATCCGATCGCGATTTGAGGCCAGCCCCTGCGCTTGCCTGCGCTGCGCTATTCGCTGGTTTGCCGGCACAGCCCGGTCTTGACGGCATTGGCCAGAAACTGCTTTTCATAGTGGCGGTTGCGGCGTCCGGCCTTGGCATCGGCGCGCTTGCCGTTGCGTTTGTCGACCACGATTTCCGACAGCCGGCTCAGGTCTTCGGCCATTTTGAAGTCATTGGGCGAGTTTCTTCGGGTCATGCCATTCCGTTTCTAAATCAATCCGATATGTCGTTGCTTTGCGTTGCCGTGCTGCAGCACTGTCTGCAGCTTCGCGTCTAATCTCGGATTGATTTAGAAACGGAATCAGTGGCCGCGTCAATTTCAAACCGCGCGCGCCAGTGTCACTGCCAGCGCCGAGCCCCGGCCGACTGCCGTGCACCAGCCCGCCAGCAGTGCGCCGGGGGGACGCGCGAGATGCGCCTGGGCTTCGTCGCGATGGGCCGCTTCGTCGCGCTGGCAGTCGATCAGGATCTGCCGCAGCGCTGCATGCCCGGCCTGCCCCGCGAGTGCGTCAATTTGATGCGCGTAGTGCTGCACAACAAACGATTCCACGGCGGCAATGGTGGCAAACACCGCCCGGCGCCCACAGAGGGCCGGCAGGGCGCCCGTGGCAAAACCGGCGATGCGCCAGGCGACAAGCAGCCAGCTGCGGCGCAGCGGCGGCAGCAGGGCTGACATTTTCTGGAGGTGCTGCAACTCGGTGTGCAAATGGCTCTTGGCAAACGCCCGCACGATTTCATCGCTCGTCACGCAAAGCATGCCCCGGTAAATCCAGACCGCGCCGGTTTCGCCGGCATGATCAGAGCGCAGGTCCGCCACCAGGCCAGAGGGCAGATGCGAGGTGTCGCCTGCCCGCACCAGCCGCTGGATACCGGGCCGAACGCGCAGGAATCCACGGTAGAGCTGCTCAAGCACCGGTGTGACACCGGGCAGCATGGCGAAACGCGCCAGCCAGCGCCACCCCGGCATCACCCGCCAGAGCGCCACGAACGCGGCCGCGCCGCTGAGCAGCGACCCGTCTTGCCGGCGAACATGAAAACGCGCCAGGTAACGGGCGCGGTCCTCAGGCGTGAGCGCGGCCGATGCCTCGCTGACGTCCAGCCAGGCCACCGGCTGCGCCGGTTCGAGCGCCTGGTAGACGCCGACCTCGCGCCGGCACAGCGGGCAGGCGCCGTCGAACAGCACGGTGAGCGATTCGCAAGCAGGCGCTTGAACGCTTTCGGGCGTGGTGGGCAGGTTCATGCCGCGCCCAGGCTTTTGACCAGAATCCAGACAAACACGGCCAGTTGCAGCACGTTGAGCGTCACGCTCAGGGTGTGCAGCTGTTTGAACAGGCGGCCCTGGTGGTTGTCGCGTGCCCGGTTCACCTGCGGCGTCAGCCAGAAACGGCTCAGGAAAAACACCAGCGCCACCGCCACCAGGCTGCCCTGCACCAGGAGCGCACCGGCCAGCGCTGCAGCGACGGCCGTGCTCAAGCCGAGAAACAGATAGTATTTTGGGAAAAACGAGCGCACATAGGCGCTTGCCCATTCCTGGGGCAGTACGACAAAAATGGTGGGCGCCACGGCCACCGTAAAAAACAGCATGATGCCTACGTTAGCTGCGACGATCAGGTCGCTGAGATGCGTCAGCATGGGCCGAGTCCTTTGGGAAAAGAGAAATCAATCAAGCGGGGGACTGTGCGATGCGGCGCCGCGCCCTGCGGCGGCTCGCCGTGCGCGCCGACAGGAAACCGCCCCCCTCAGGCCGCGCTCTTGCGCAGGACCGAATCGCAGGAATGCAACTGGAACACCGAGTTCGGCCCGCGCGGGAAGACTGGAGACGGCAGCGGCCTGAGGCCAAAGCGTGGCTTGACCACGGGAAGCGCAAGGTCGCTGGAGGCTGCGGCGCTCACCAGATCATGCAGGTTTTCTGAATTGAAGGCCTTTTTGCAGGCTTCGTGGAAGTCAACGGCAAAATCGTCGCCTGCGGATCCGCTGCGCGGCTTGGGCGGCGATGCCTCAAAAAATTTCACCACATCCAGAACGGTGAAGTTTTTCAGGTCGCCTTCCACCTGGTAACCGCCTCCGGGTCCCTTGAAGGAGCAGACGAGGCGGTGCTCGCGCAGCACCCGCAAAATGCTTTCCAGACCGGCAAGCGACACGCTCAGCGCCTGCGCCACTTCCCGGGCAGGAATCGGCTGGCGGGCTCCTTTTGCGGCGATGTACACCAGCGACTCGACTGCAACCCGCGTTCTTTTTGGGATCAACATGATTGGCCTTCAGTTTTTTGAGTAGATATTGATGCGTAGCTTAACGCCAAATCTACACAATTAAAACAATTCAGCAGATAAAAGTCGAAACAAATCAAATTTTTAAGTTATAAACGGTTAAATCTACTCAAACAGCTATGCAAAAAACTACTCAAAATGACCCCGCACTGATCGACACGCTTTTTCGCATCGGAGCGGTTGCAAAAATGACAGGCATCCCCGTTTCCACCCTTCGGATATGGGAAGTCAGGCACCATGCCTTTTCCCCCTCGAAAACCGCTGGAAAGCACCGGCTCTACAGCCAGGAGGATGTGCACAAGGCAGACCTGCTGAAGCAACTCAGCCGGCAAGGGCATGCCATCAGCGCGATGGCACCGCTGCAGGCGGCGGCACTGGAGGAGATGCTTGAGCCACAAGAGACCTTGACGCGCCCGCCGGCGGCACAAAAGCAGGCTGCCGGCACGGCCTCGCTGGCGGTGATTGGCGCCGGCATCGCGGACCGCATCGGCTCGAAAAAATTCACCCGCCAGTTTCTGGGCGCTACCTTGCGGGTGACCGACCGTTTTTCTGACCTGGCGCAGGCATGCACCGCCGATTTCCAGGAAAAGCCCCAGATCCTGCTGGTCCGGGTCAACACCCTGCAAGACAGCATTCGCAGCGCAATCCAGGCGCTGGTCCTGAAGCAGGGGGTGGTGCATACGGTGGTGGTGTACGGCTTTGCGCAGGAAGCGGTCGTGGCAGCGATGCGGGCAGCGGGCATTCTGGTTCGGCGCGAGCCGGTTTCAGACTACGAATTGTCAGACCTGATCAGTTCGGCACTGCTGGTCGATACGGCCAAGAGCGTGGGCGGGGTTCATGCCGATTCGCTGATCCCGCCGCGCAAATACTCCGATGACACGCTGTCGCGCGTGGCGGGTATTTCAACCGACATGCTGTGCGAGTGCCCCAGGCATGTCGCCGAACTGATCGCGCAGCTGGTGAGCTTTGAGCAATACAGCCAGGAGTGCCTGAACAAAAACGAGGAAGACGCGCATCTGCATGCTTACCTGCATGCCATTTCAGGCTCTGCCCGCGCGCTTTTTGAACGCGGGCTGGAAATGGTGGCCAGGCACGAAAACATCACGCTGGTGTCCGACATCGCCCCCCCGGCGGGCGAATTGGTTGAACAGCCGGACGTACAGGACGATGGATCGCCGCACCCGATGACCACTTGAAGAGCGCTCTCAAGCCCTTTTCAGCGATCACATCGCCGACAGCCCCGCATGCGCTGGCGGGCGGGTTCGAGCGTCGTCTATCGACCCGTGGACCCGAGTGATCCGGCCCGTTCTTCCAGGTCCTGCGCCTGCGCGTCCCTGCCGGTCAGCCGGTAGAGCGCCGCCAGATTCGTGAGTACCGAGGCCAGCAGGGGAAGATTCGGCCGGGCTGATTTTTCCAGGATGCCGAGGGCGCGCTGGTAAAGCAGCTCGGCCTTTTCGTGCTGTTCCTGGATTTCGTAAAGCGTCGCAAGATGGTCCAGGCTGATGGCCGCCAGCGGATGATCGGGGCCATAGACCTTTTCGCGAATTGCCAGCGCACGGGCGCTCAGGATGCTGTGCAGCGCTGCCAGGTGGTTCAGGCTGGTGCTCACGAAAAAATGGTCGGGCCCGTCATTTTTTTCAGCGAATTCCAGCGCCTGCTCGGCCAGCAACAACGCGCGCTCGCAGTGCCCCTGGCGATAAAGTTCTCGAACCTGGGCGTTGAGGGCGTTCCACTGCGTGTCCTGCGCCTGGGCTCCGGCAGGAACGCCGGTCGCCAGCAAAAGCCAGACCAGGCTGAAAAACAGGACGATGCGTCCTTTCACGATGCTCACTCCTGTTGAGTTTCACGGTTCACTGCTTTGCGCAGGCGACAACTGACTTTCAGCTACAGGAATAAATGGACCACCCAGGATGATCTGGCGCAAGCTGGTGAAGAATCGAAGGCCAGGCAAACGCAGCGGCAAAATGCGTGTCGCACGGCATCCTTTACACGGGCGGTCCACCTTTGCGGCCCAGCGTAAAAAAGAACGAAGCCCCCTGGTTTGGCAGGCTTTCGGCCCACACGCGGCCTGCGTGGCGGTCGATGACGCGCCTGACGGTGGCCAGCCCGATGCCGGTTCCCGAAAACTCCTCCGGCGAATGCAGGCGCTCGAAGGTACCAAACAGCTTGGGGGCAAAAGCCATGTCGAATCCCGCGCCGTTGTCCCTGACATAAAAGACGGTGTTGCCGTCAGCATCCGGCTCGCTGCCGACCTGAATGCGCGCCAGCGGCTCCCGGGACGTGAACTTCCAGGCATTGTCCAGGAGGTTTTTCAGGAGGAGCGACAACAGGCGGGCGTCCCCCCGCGCGCTCAGGCCGTCCTGGATCTGCAACTCTGCCTGGCGCTCCGGCTCGCGCTCCCGGTGGTCGTGTCCTATGCGCCTGGCAATTTCCGAAAGATCGACAGGCTCTGACTCGATCTGCTTGCGCGTCACCTGGGCAAGGGTCAGCAGGCCTTCAATCAGATCGCCCATGAACTTGACGCTGACCCCGATGCGGTTCAGGTAATGCTTGCCTTTCGCGCTCACCTGGTCACCATCGATTTTCACCACCAGCTGACTGAAGGCATGAATGGTGTTCAGGGGCGAGCGCAGGTCATGCGACACCGAATAGGCAAACGATTCCAGTTCCCGGTTCGCTATCTCAAGCTCAAAGGTACGCAGCAGCACCCGCGCTTCGAGACCGGTGTTCAGGCTGAGGATTTCCTGCTGCTGCTGCCGGCGCTCGGTGATGTCGCGCTCGACCGCCACCCAATGGGTGAACTTGCCGGACCTGTCGGCGATGGGCGCTATGTCTGTTTCCAGCCAGCGCTGCCTGCCGTCCTTGGTGTAGATCACAATTTCCGCGCGCACCGGCTCCCACCTGGCCATGGCGGCGCGAATCCGGTCCAGCTCAGGCCGCTGGGTGTTGGGCCCCCAAAGAAGCCGGAAGGTGTGGCCCAGCGCTTCGGCGCGGCTGTAGCCGGTCTGGCGCTCGAAGGCATCGTTCACGAAAACGATGCGCGGGCCGCCTTGTTCCAGGGCTACGGCTTCGGTGATGATGACGATGTCGTTCAGGCGCGACACCGCCGTCTGCAGCAGCCGCAGTTGCGCCTGTTCTTCGCGCCGCTGGGTGATGTCCTGAAAGTAAACCGCCAGCCCATCTTCCGTGGGGTAGACATGAAAATGAATGCACAGGTTCAGCGGCGGGTAAAAAACTTCAAACCGTGTCGTGCGCTGCTCGTGGAGGGCCAGGCGGCATTCGCGCTCCATGCGCGTGCCCAGGGACTCGGGAAACGCCTGCCACAAGATTTTCCCCAGAACCTCTTCGCGCCGGCGCTGAAGCATGCGCTCGGCCTGGCCGTTGACAAAGGTGAACTTCCAGTCCTTGTCGATCAGGCAAAAGCCGTCGGTGATGCTTTCCAGCGTGGCGGTGAGCTGAGCCTCCAGCGCCAGCGTGCGGTTCTCCGCCTCCTTTTGCTCCGAAATGTCCTGGAACGCGCCCTGGAGGCGAACGATTTTTCCGCTGGCATCGCGCACCGCCTCGCCGATGGAACGCACCCAGATGCGCCGCCCCTTGGCCGTGTGCTTGGGCAGCACAAATTCGTAGGGAACGCCGTTTTCGGCGCAATCTTGCACATGGCGGGCCACCAGCGGCCGATGCTCGGGGAAAAAGTAGCCGATGCCCTCGTCCAGCGTGGGCGTGTAGCCCGGCGCGACATCGTGGATCAGGCAGTTCTCGTCCGACCAGGTCAGCGTGCGCTCGGGCAGGTCGATCGTCCAGCCGCCCAGGCGCGCCACCCTGCCGGCAATCCGGCCCATGTAGAGGTTTTTGTCCAGCAGCTCGGCGCGCTGCTTGAGTTCGTCAATATCGGTCAGCGTGCCCACCCAGCCAACGAGGCGGCCTGCCGCATCGCGCTGCGGGACGGTGCGGCCCAGCATCCAGCGGTAGAGGCCGTCGGCGCGGCGCAGCCGGCACTCCACCTCGCAGGCTTCGTTGCTGGCGCGCGCCTGAGTCCATTGCGCGGCAACCCGCGCGCGGTCATCGGGATGGATGAACCGGCTCCAGCCGTGTGCCAGGCTGCCCTGCAGCGACGCGCCGGAATAGTCAAGCCAGCGCTGGTTGAAGAAGGTGTGCAGGCCGTCAGGCTGCATCATCCAGACGATCTGCGGCAAGGCATCGGCCAGCAGGCGAAACGCCGCGTTGTCGGGGTGTGAAGCGCCCACCACAGGCGGGCCGCCAGCGGGCTCCCGGACCGTGCCTGACTGAGGATTCAGTTCGCTGCCTGCAATACTCACGCGCTCTCCTTGGTTGCGTTCTGGCGGAATCTCCGGATGCACCGGCACGGCTCAAATGGCTTGCGGGCTGGCAGCGGATTCGGCAAGCAGTATTGTGGACCACAATCATCGCGCGCAACCCTTTCCACAAGCTTGCGCGTGTCCGGCAAAGAACCCCTGATTCTGGCAAGCCCATTGGCTGGCCAGACCGGGCACGGGCGGTTAAATTGCGGATTTGGCCAACGAAGGGAGACCGTCATGCCCAGCCCCATCGACACGCGCGATGCCTGCCCGCCAGGCCAGCGCCGAACCTTGCTTGTCACTGGCGCCGCCGTTCTGGCCGCAGCGATGGCGCCCGCCGGCTTCGGCCCGGCGCGGGCGCAGGCCCGCCCGCTCCAGCCGACGCCCAGCCAGACCGAAGGGCCGTTCTACCCGCTGGCCCTGCCCGCCGACAGCGACTTTGACCTGCTGCGCAGCGGCAACGCCAGCTACGTGCGCGGCCAGCCGGCCTGGGTCGAAGGCACGGTAGCAGACACGGCAGGCAAGCCGGTGTCGGGCGCTGTGGTGGAAATCTGGCAGTGCGACCAGGCGGGCCACTACCACCACCCGGGCGACGGCGGCCAGGCCGACCCGGCTTTCCAGGGCTTTGGCCGCGTGACCGTGGGCAGCGACGGACGCTACCGCTTTCGCACGCTGCGGCCGGCGCCCTACGGCGGGCGCACGCCGCACATCCATGTCAAGGTGCGGCTGGGGCGGCGCGAACTGCTGACCACCCAGCTCTACGTGGCGGGTGATCCGGGCAATGAACGCGACTTTCTCTGGCAGCGGCTGAACGCGCCAGGCCGCGCCGCGCTCACCGTGCCGTTCGCGGCCAGCGCCGACGGCCTGCGGGCGCGCTTTCCCATCGTCGTGCAGGCCTGAAACCCCGCCCCGGCGCCAGCCCATTTTGCGGGCCGCCGCTCTGGCCGGGCGCCGGGCGTTAAGCTGCCCGCCATGGATTCACTGACGCAAATCGCGCTCGGCTCGGCCGTCACCGTGGCCGTCATGGGCCGGCGCACCGCCGTCTGGAAGGCCGCGCTCTGGGGCGCTGTGGCCGGCACACTGCCCGACCTGGATGCCTTCATCAACCACGGCAACGCCATTTTGAACATGACGCGCCACCGGGCCGAAAGCCATTCACTGCTGTATGTGACGCTGGCGGCGCCGCTGCTGGCCTGGGGCGTGAGCCGGCTGCACGGCGAGCCGGCGCTGCTGCGGCGCTGGTGGCTGGCGCTGTGGCTGGCGCTTGTCACGCATCCGCTGCTCGACGCCCTGACGGTGTACGGCACGCAACTGCTCCAGCCGTTCAGCGACCATCCTTTTGCCGTGGGCAGCATCTTCATCATCGACCCGCTCTATACCGTGCCACTGATTGCGGGCGTGGTGGCGGCGCTGAGGATCAAGAGCCAGCGCGGCCTGCGCTGGAACGCCGCCGGCCTGGTGCTGAGCACGCTCTACCTGGGCTGGAGCGTCGGCGCGCAGCAGCAGGCAACGCAGGTCGCGCGCACCTCGCTTGCGGCGCAAGGCATTGCCACGAGCGGGCTGCTGGTCACGCCCGCGCCGTTCAACACGCTGCTCTGGCGGCTGGTGGCGACCACGCCCACGCAATACCTGGAAGGGCATTATTCGCTGCTCGACGACTCCCCGCGCATCCGCTGGAGCGCGCACGACCGGGGCGCAGCGCTCATGGACCGGCACGGCCACGAGCCGTCCGTCGCCCGTATCGCGGCCTTCAGCCACGGCTTTTACCGACTGTCGAAGTCTGGCGGCCACCTGTTTGTGACGGACCTGCGCATGGGCCAGGAACCGGCCTACACCTTTCATTTCAATCTTGGACCGCCTGCCGCATTGGCCGGGCAGGCGCTCGCGCCGATGCTGCAAAGCCAGCGGCCCGACCTGGCCACGGCGCTGCCTTGGCTGTGGCGCCGCATGTGGGGCGAGGCGCCGGCGCCGCACTGACAGCCGGCCCAAGAATCGTGGTTCCACAGCCACTGATCCACAAGTGCGCATCCAGAGGGCGAGGAAGAAGAAATGGCACAGCCGGCAAGTCAGCAGCCGACAGCGCAGCGCAAGCCAGCCAAGCAGATCAAGCAGATCAAGCAGATCAAGCAGAGCGTGAAGCTGTTGGCGAACGAGCGGTCGAACCAGCCAGTCACAGGCATTGGCTACTGGCTGCCGATCAAAGAACCCAGGGCCCAGCGCAGCGATGGCCCGTCAGAGCGCTCAGCTCTAACCCGCTCCCGACCCCAAAGGCAACTTTCTTTGGTGACTTTCTTTTTTGCCCGAAAAGAAAGTTACCCCCCGCCGGGAAGGCGCTCACCCCTAAAACCACAGAAGAACCCGCCAAGCCAAAGCCAAACAACGCAGCGATCAAATCGGAAACGTCAGAAATTATAAAAATTTAAGAGAAAAAGGTCACTTACGCATAGTGGACGGGCGCAAGCCGCTATTTAATTCGTAGCATCCAAACACAACGAATTTACCCTGACGGCCCATCATTGCATTCAGGGACCCAGCAGTTTTTACTACTGAATTTATAGCTGCTTGCGCATACCAGCCGTTCGCAAAAGGCATATTTGATGCTAAAAATTCGTTGCTTGGTCAAAACAAACGCGCTCTGGCGAATCGCCAAACACCATGCGCGGGCGGCGGCGAGCCCGGGCGTCGACCAGTCCGGCGCAGGTTTCAGTTCGTCAGTGCGCCGGCTTCAAACCAGCGTTTGAGTAAAGCGCGTTCGTCCTCGGTGATCTGCGTGGCATTGTTCATGGGCATCAGCCTGAGCACGACGGACTGCTGGTAAACCGCCTGGGCATGCTGCTTGAGCAGTTCGGGCGTGTTCAGGGCAATGCCCTTGTTTTGCACCTGGGCGTTGTGGCACAGGGCGCAGCGCTGGTCGATCACGGACTTGACTTCGGCAAAATTCACCGGCTTGCCAGCGGCGGTCATGGCAGCGGCCGAAGGCGGCGGCGGCGCCAGCCAGATGGCCACGCCAAGCATCAGCACGGTGCCGATGACCGCATGCTCCCAGGGCGCGCGCTTGCCTTGCACGCCCGCCTTGTGACGCGCCACGAAACTGTGGCGGATCAGCGCACCGGCCAGCATCAGCAGCACCAGCACCGCCCAGTTCGACGGGCCCGAATACAGCCAGCCGTAGTGGTTCGACAGCATCGCAATCAGCACCGGCAGCGTGAAATAGGTGTTGTGCACGCTGCGCTGCTTGGCGCGCCAGCCATGGACCGGATCGACCGGCTGGCCGGCCTTGAGCTGCGCCACCACCTTGCGCTGGCCGGGGATGATCCAGACGAACACATTGGCGCTCATGGTGGTGGCCAGCATGGCGCCGACCAGCAGGAAGGCGGCGCGCCCGGCAAACAGCTGGCAGGCCAGCCAGCTGGCAAAAACGACAAACGCCAGCAGGCCCGCGCCGACGATCAGGTCACCGTTTTTCTTCTGGCCAAAAGCGCGGCAAATCGTGTCGTACACCAACCAGCCCGCCACCAGAAAGCCCAGCGCCGCGCCAATCGCCGCGCCGCCCGACCAGTCGTAAACGCTTTTGTCCACCAGGAAGGTCGCGGCATTGAACAGGTAGAGCACGGTGAACAGGGCAAAGCCGGTCAGCCAGGTCGAGTAGGCCTCCCAGTAGAACCAGTGCAGGTTTTCCGGCATCTGTTTGGGCGCGACCATGTATTTTTGCGGATGATAAAAACCGCCGCCGTGCACCGCCCACAACTCGCCATCGACGCCCTTGCCGACCAGCTCGGGGTCCACCGGCTTGGTCAGGCTGCTGTCGAGAAAAACAAAGTAGAACGACGAACCAATCCACGCAATCGCGGTGATGACATGCGCCCAGCGCAGCAGTAAATTGGCCCACTCCAGGGCATAGGGCAGGTAAGCGCTCATCATGAGCCGCGGTAGGTCGAGTAGGTCCACGGGCTGACGAGCAGCGGCACATGGTAGTGGCCTTCGGCATCGGCCATGCCGAAATCGACCGGCACGGCGTCGATGAAGGCCGGCTCGGGCAGCGCCACGCCCCGCGCCCGGAAATACGCGCCGACCTCGAACAGCAGCCGGTAGCGGCCTGCCGCCATGCTGGCCGCATCGAGCAGCGGCCCACCGTCGCTGCGCCCATCCTGGTTCAGGACAACTTCCTTGAGCGTTGCGATCTGGGCGCCGTCGATGCGCTGCAGCGTGACTTTCATGCCGGCCGCCGGGCAGCCGTGCATGGTGTCGAGAACGTGGGTGCTGAGGTGGCCCATGAAAAAACTTTCCGTTGGTTGAGCAGGCCGCTCCGGCCTGCTTTGTGCTTACTGCCTTGTCGGGCCATCCCGGGCCGCCGGCTGGTGTTTTACGATGCTACTGTAGCGACAGTCTGTGCCCCTCATGCATAAACCGTTCCCGCCGTCCCCTTCATGACCTTTTTTGAAAATCAGTGACGCCCCATGCCCTCCCACTATCCGCGCGACCTGGCCGGCTACGGCCGCAACCCGCCCTACGCCAACTGGCCCGGCCGCGCCCGCATTGCGGTGCAGTTCGTGCTGAACTACGAGGAAGGCGGCGAGAACTCGGTGCTGCATGGCGATGCCGGCAGCGAGCAGTTTTTGTCCGAGATGGCTAATCCGCCCGCCTACGCCGAGCGCCACCTGAGCATGGAAGGCATCTACGACTACGGCGCGCGCGCCGGGGTGTGGCGGCTGCTGCGCGAGTTTGAAAAGCGCTGCCTGCCGCTAACCATCTTCGGCGTCGGCATGGCGCTGGAGCGCTGCCCCGAGGTGACAGCGGCGTTCCGGGAACTCGGGCATGAAATTGCCTGCCACGGCTGGCGCTGGATCAACTACCAAGGGATTGACGAGGCCACCGAGCGCGAACACATGGCGCTAGGCGTGGCAGCGATTGAGCGCCTGACCGGCGAGCGGCCGCTGGGCTGGTACACCGGCCGCGACAGCCCGAACACGCGCCGGCTGGTGGCCGATTACGGCGGCTTCGAATACGACAGCGACTACTACGGCGACGACCTGCCGTTCTGGCTGAATGTCGAGAAAACCGACGGCTCGCTGGCGCCGCAACTGGTCGTTCCCTACACGCTGGACACCAACGACATGCGCTTTGCGCTGCCGCAGGGCTTTTCGCAGGGTGACGATTTTTTCACCTACCTGCGCGACAGCTTCGACGTGCTGTATGCCGAGGGCGAGGAACGGCCGGCGATGCTGAGCATCGGCATGCACTGCCGCATCCTGGGTCGCCCCGGCCGCCTGCGCGCGCTGCAGCGCTTCCTGGACCATATCGAGCAGCACGACCGCGTCTGGGTGACGCGGCGCATCGACATTGCGCGCCACTGGAAAGCGGCGCATCCCTTCAACCTTGAGACGGCCTTCGTCTGGCCCGCTTCCAAATGATCAACCTGAACCAGCTCAACGCCGCCTCGCAGGCCGAATTCACGCAATGGCTGGACGGCACCTACGAACATTCGCCGTGGATTGCCGCTCAAGCCTGGGCGCAGCGGCCCTTTAAAAGCCTGGCCCAGCTCAAGCTGGCGCTGGCCGAGGTGGTGCGCAATGCCGACCGGACAGCGCAGCTGGCCCTGATCCGCGCCCACCCGGAACTCGCCGGCAAGGCCATGGTCAGCCAGACGCTGACGGCTGAATCGACGAACGAGCAAGGCAAGGCCGGCCTGACCGGCTGCACGCCCGAAGAATTCGCCCGCATCCAGCAGCTCAATACCGACTACAACGCCAAGTTCGGTTTTCCGTTCATCCTGGCGGTGCGCGGCCCGCGCGGTCTGGGGCTGCCCAGGACCGAGATCATCGACACCTTCGCCCGCCGCCTGGACAACCACCCCGACTTCGAACTGGCCGAGTCGCTGCGCAACATCCACCGCATCGCGGAGATCCGGCTCAATGACAAGTTCGGCCATGTTCCGGCGCTGGGCAACCAGGTCTGGGACTGGGCCGAACAGCTTAGCTCCCACAGCGATCCGGGCTATGCCGAGCGCGGCGAACTGACCGTGACCTACCTGCTTGATGCGCACCGCGCCTGCGCCCGCCAGCTGGAGGGCTGGATGCGGAACGACTGCGGCTTTGACGACGTGAAAATCGACGCCGTGGGCAATGTCGTCGGCATTTACCACGGCAGCGACCCGCAGGCCAGGCGGCTGCTGACCGGCTCGCACTACGACACGGTGCGCAACGGCGGCAAGTACGACGGCCGCCTGGGCATCCTCGTGCCCATGGCCTGCGTGCGCGAGCTGCACCGCCAGGGCCGGCGGCTGCCGTTTGGCATCGAGGTGGTCGGTTTTTCCGAGGAAGAAGGCCAGCGCTACAAGGCGACCTTCCTCGGCTCGGGCGCGCTGACCGGCCATTTTGATCCGGCCTGGCTGGAGCAGCAGGACGCCGACGGCATCACGATGCAGGACGCCATGGCGCACGCCGGCCTGTCGATTGACGATATTTCGAAACTGAAGCGGGACCCCGCGACATACCTCGGCTTTGTCGAGGTCCACATCGAGCAAGGGCCGGTGCTCAACGAGGCCGATCTGCCGCTGGGCGTCGTCACCTCGATCAATGGCGGCGTGCGTTTCCTGGGTGAAATCATCGGCATGGCCAGCCACGCCGGCACCACGCCGATGGGCCGGCGCCGCGATGCGGCCACGGCGGCAGCCGAACTCGCCCTTTATCTCGAAAAACGCGGCAGCAGCGTGCCTGATCTGGTCGCCACCATGGGTCAGCTGGAAGTTCCCAACGGCTCCATCAATGTGGTGCCCGGGCGCTGCAAATTCAGCCTGGACATGCGCGCCACCACCGACGACGTGCGCGACGCCTGCACCGGCGATGTACTCGCTGAACTGCAGCGAATCTGCGAGCGGCGCGGCCTGCACTACAAGCTCGAAGAAACCATGCGCGCCGCCGCCGCGCCCAGCGCAACCGAATGGCAGCGACGCTGGGAAGTCGCGGTCGCATCGCTCGGCTTGCCGGTTCACCGCATGCCCAGCGGGGCCGGCCACGACGCGATGAAACTGCACGAAATCATGCCGCAGGCGATGCTCTTCGTGCGCGGGCTCAATGCCGGCATCAGCCACAACCCGCTCGAAGCCATCACCAGCGACGATGCCGATCTGTGCGTGCGCGCTTTCCAGAACCTGCTTGACCCACTTGCCACGGAAAATCCATGACTCTTGAGAATCACAACGCTGCCCTCGACACCTGGATCGACGACCATTTCGACGAGGAAGTGCAATTCCTGCAGCAGCTGGTGCGCGTGCCCACCGACACGCCGCCGGGCAACAATGCGCCGCACGCCGAGCGCACCGCCGCGCTGCTGGAAGCTTTCGGTTTTGAGGTGGAAAAGTTCCCGGTCCCGGCCCAGGCTGTGAAGGACTACGGCCTGGAATCGCTGACCAACCTGGTCGTTCGCCGCCAATATGGTGAAGGCCCGACGATTGCCCTGAATGCCCATGGCGACGTGGTGCCGCCGGGCGACGGCTGGACGCACGACCCCTACGGCGCCGAGATCGTCGATGGCAAGCTCTACGGCCGCGCCTCGGCGGTCAGCAAAAGCGACTTCGCCACCTACACCTTCGCCGTCCGCGCGCTCGAAGCCTTGGGCCTGCAGCTTCAGGGCGGCATCGAGCTGCTGTTCACCTACGACGAGGAATTCGGCGGCGAACTCGGCCCCGGCTGGCTGCTTCAACACAAGCTCAGCCGGCCCGACCTTTTGATTGCCGCCGGCTTCAGCTACCAGGTCATCACCGCGCACAACGGCTGCCTGCAAATGGAAGTCACGGTTCACGGCAAGATGGCGCATGCGGCGATTCCCGACACCGGCATCGACGCGCTGCAGGGCGCCAATGCCATCCTCACGGCGCTGTACCGGCAGAACCCGCTTTATCAATCCATCACCTCGCAGGTCGAGGGCATCACGCACCCTTACCTCAACGTCGGCCGCATTGAGGGCGGCACCAACACCAACGTCGTGCCCGGCAAGGTGGTGTTCAAGCTGGACCGCCGCATGATTCCCGAGGAAAACCCGGTGGAGGTCGAGGCCGAGGTGCGCCGCGTGATGCTTGACGCCGCCGCGTCCATGCCCGGCATCACGGTCGAGATCAAACGCCTGCTGATGGCCGACGCCTGGAAGCCCGACAACCGCAACGCGGCGCTGGTGCAGGCGCTGCAACAGCACGGCGAAGCGGTGTTTGGCGAGCCGATTCCCACCTCGGGCACGCCGCTGTACACCGATGTGCGGCTGTTTGCTGCGGCCGGCATTCCGGCCGCGATTTACGGCGCCGGGCCGCGCACGGTGTTTGAAAGCAACGCCAAGCGCGCCGACGAGCACCTGGTGCTGCAAGACCTGCGCCGGGCGACAAAGGTGGTAGCCCGCACGCTGCTGGAGTTGCTGCGCTAGGGGCCATGTTCAGCCAGCGAACGCTTTTTTAGCATCAAATAGGCCTCTAGCGCCATACTGGCGGGCGCAAGCAGCTATTGATTCAGTAGCAAAAATACCGCTTTCCCTTGACACCAGCCAACTCACCGCCGCCGAAAAGCTGAAGAATGCCAGCACGGTCAAGGTAAAACGCTCCAGCGGCAGGCCCAGCGCGATGGCGCCCAGCCCCACGGCGCCGACCAGCAGCGGGTGAACCACCAGTTTTATAAGCACTATTGGCACGTAGCGCCCGGCTGGTATGCGTGAGCTGCTATTCATTTGAGATCGCGCCAGCAAGCCGCGACAGCGCGATGCACAGCGACGAGGTGACCAGCAGGATGTTCGGCACAGCGCATATGGTCACTGGTCGGGCTGGCTTTCAGGTGACTGGCTATGATGGCCGCTGCTTTGCCTTGTCTCACGGCCTTTGTCCGGCGCCGCCAGCGCCGGTGCCCATTTCCCCGACGGTTGCCCGCATGTCCTCACCCTCCCCCGCTTCCCCTGTCGCCCACGGCCTGAACCTCGCCCAGCAGGAAGCCGTCAACTACCTGCACGGCCCTTGCCTGGTGCTGGCCGGCGCCGGTTCGGGCAAGACGCGGGTCATCACGCACAAGATCGGCCGGCTGATCCAGATGGGCATGCGGCCCGATCAGATTGCCGCCATCACCTTCACCAACAAGGCCGCCGCCGAGATGCGCGAGCGCGCCAAGAGCCTGATCGGCAAGCAGGCCAAGGGCGTGCTGATCTGCACCTTTCATGCGCTAGGCGTGCGCATGCTGCGCCAGGACGGGGCGGTGCTGGGCCTGAAGCCGCAGTTTTCGATCCTCGACAGCGACGACGTGACCAGCATTTTGAAAGACGCGGGCGGCAGCACCGATGTGGCCACGGCGCGCCAGTGGCAGTGGACCATCAGCGCCTGGAAAAGCCAGGGACTCAATGCCGCCCAGGCCGAAGCCCAGGCCAGCGGCGACGAGGAACGGCTAGTGGCGCGGGTCATGGGCCACTATGAAGAACGCCTGGCCGCCTACCAGAGCGTCGATTTTGATGACCTGATCGGCCTGCCGCTCAAGCTTCTGAAGGAGCACGAAGCGGTGCGCGCCAAGTGGCAGGGCGCGCTCGGCCATGTGCTGGTCGATGAATACCAGGACACCAACGCGACGCAGTACGAGGTGCTCAAACTGCTGGTCGGCGCGCGCGGCCGCTTCACGGCAGTCGGCGACGATGACCAGTCGATCTACGGCTGGCGCGGCGCGACGCTGGACAACCTGAAAAAGCTGCCGCAGGACTTCCCGACGCTGAAAGTCGTCAAGCTGGAGCAGAACTACCGCTCGACCAGCGCGATCCTGCGCGCCGCCAACAACGTCATTGGTCCGAACCCCAAGCTGTTCCCCAAGACATTGTTCAGCGAACTCGGCGAAGGCGAGCCGGTGCGGGTCGTCGATTGCGACAGCGAGGAGCACGAGGCCGAGCGCGTGGTGGCGCGCATCCACAGCCTGCGCGCCGAAGGCACTTTGCAGCCCGAGGGCCAGCAGTACCGCGAATGGAAGGATTTTTGCGTGCTGTACCGGGCCAACCACATGGCCAAGCCGTTCGAAAAAGCCTTTCGCAAGGCGAACATTCCGTACAAGGTGTCGGGCGGCCAGAGCTTTTTCGACCGCGCCGAAATCAAGGACCTGTGCAGCTGGATGGTGCTGCTGGTCAACAACGACAACAACCAGGCCTTCATCCGGTCGGTGACGACGCCCAAGCGCGGCATCGGCCACACCACGCTGGCGGCGCTGGGCACGTTTGGCGACACCTACAAGCTCAGCCTGTTCGAGTCGCTGTTCAGCAACTCGCTGGCCTCCGTGCTGCCGGCCAAGGCGGTCGGTTCGCTGCAGGAATTCGGCCGCTACCTCAACGACCTCGAATACCGCGCCAAGCGCACCGTGGGCGCTGAGGACGCGCGTGTGTTCCTGACCGACTGGCTCAAGGAAATCGACTACGAAAAGCATCTCTATGACGGCGAGGACAGCGAAAAGGTGGCGGCCGCGCGCTGGAGCAACGTGATGGACTTTTGCGACTGGATGTCGCAGCGCTGCGGCGGGCAGATTGACGACGCCTCGGGCGCGACGGTCGAAAAGCCCACCAAGACCATGCTGGAGGTGGTGCAGACGATTGCCCTGCTGTCCACCATCAGCGAGCGCGAAGGCGACCAGAACGTCGTCACGCTCTCGACGCTGCACGCCTCCAAGGGACTGGAGTGGCCGCATGTGGTGCTGGCCGGCGTGAATGAGGGACTACTGCCCTTCAAGCTCGGAGACGACGACGGCAGTAACACCGAAAGCATCGCACTGCGCCTGCAGGAGGAGCGCCGGCTGATGTATGTCGGCATCACGCGCGCCCAGCGCACGCTGGCGGTGAACTGGCTGCGCAAGCGCAAGAAAGGCCGCGACCTGATTGCCGGCGTGCCCAGCCGCTTCATCGCCGAAATGGCGCTGGACAAGGCGACCATCAAGGAAGACCCGCGTGAAAAGCTCAAGGCCCTGCGCGCTGAATTTGCCAAAAAAGCGGCTGATGGCCTGGCGGCGGCAGCAGCTGCCAGGGCGGCTCATGAAGGCCGATAGGGGGCCGGGTCATTGCGGTTTGCCGCCTTGCCGAACTTCAGGATTCAGGTTTCCGATACCATCGCCGGCTTGGCGCTGACCGCTCGCGAACAGCAAAGATTCCCTTTTTGGCAGCGCTTGCCTTGCGCATCCGACCCCGTCCCTGAACGACCCATGAATTTCCGACTCACCTTACTTGCTCCATTTTTAATAGCGCTTGGTGCCCTTGCATCCTGCGCCAGTGCCCAAAACAGGCATGAAAGCGGGTGCGTGCCGGCGCAGCGCATGAAAGCAGGCCAGTTGCACGGTCGCTGGGCGGTTGCGTTTGCCAATCCGCCAGCCGGACTGCCCGCCCAGGCTACCCTGCTGCTCAAGCGCCATGCCGAATTTTCGGAAAGCCTGGCGGGCACGGTCAGCCGGTCGCTCGGCAGCGCGGCCGGCACGCCTGCCATCGCCGGTCATTCCGCCCAGGCGGCACTGGCCGGCGATCTGGACGAAGGCATTTTGCTGCTCGACGAATCGTCTGACCATGTCAGCATCACCGGCACCTGGAACGGCGAAATGAAGGCCGGTTCGTGCGGCACCGTGTACCAGGGCTACTGGAAAGACACCAGCCGCAGCGCCGTACCCGATGCGCCCGACATTCCCTTCACCTTGACCAAACTCCCTTGATTGCAGGACTCGCTCGCTTGCCCGAGGCTGCCCCCACCATGACATTCAAACTCTTGCCATTGAATCGCCTTTTGCTGACCGCCGGCCTGCTCATGGGCGGCTCGGCACAGGCCCAGACACCGCCAGCCGCACCGCTGCTTCCCGCCAACCGCCCCTCCAGCCTGGGCTGGCAGGCATGCCAGGCCATCAAGGACAATGCCGGCGCCCAGCTGGCGTGTTTTCAGCGATGGGCCGAATCGCAGCTGCCAGCCAACACGCCGCCAGCGTCGATGACCAGCGCACCGGCCGATCCGGCCACCGGCGCGCCCGCCACCCAGATTCTGCTGCTGCCATCGCTCAACACCGAGGCGCCCGACGGCAAGCCCATCGGCTGCCGCAATACCCAGTATTCCGAACTTTCCAGGTTCTGGGAACTTCAGCGCGGCACCGATTGCGACACCTTTGCCGTTCGCGGCTACCGGCCCATGTCGCTCGCATTCGTCATGTCCGGCGGCGTCCATCCCCCGCCGCTGATAGGCGCAGGCACGCCACCGGACTACAAGCATGCCGAAACCAAGATCCAGCTGTCGGTGCGCACCAAGGTGGCCAAAGGCCTGTTCAAGAGCGGCGATGCCGACGCGGACGACCACGATTCGCTGTGGTTTGGCTACAGCCAGCAAAGCTACTGGCAGCTGTTCAGCGGCAACATCTCGCGGCCGTTTCGCACCACCGACCATGAACCAGAAATCATTTATATCTACCCTCACCAGATCGCCCTGCCCGGCGGCTGGGACTACCGGCTCTCGGGCGTCGGACTGGTGCATCAGTCCAATGGCCAGTCGGAGCAGCTGTCGCGCAGCTGGAACCGTGCCTACCTGATGGGTGCTGCGGAAAAAGTTCTAGGTCCCGAGTCCAGCCTGCTTCTGCAGGGCCGAATCTGGGACCGCCTGCGCGAGTCGGCGGCCGATGACGAAAACCCTGGCATTGAAAACTTCATCGGCCGGGCCGAACTCAATGCCATCTGGCAGATCAACAAGGCCAACACGCTGGGCGTCACGCTGCGGCACTCGCTGCGCAGTGAAGCGCGGGGCTCGACCCGGATCGACTGGATGATGGCGCCGGCAGCATCGCCAAACTACACCGGCCTGCGCTACCACGTGCAGCTGTTCAACGGCTATGGCGACAGCCTGCTGGACTACAACAAAAGACGCAATGTACTGAGCGTGGGCCTGAGCCTGGTTGACTGGTGAAACAGCGCCGAGAGATTCCTTAAACGCTATATTTTTAGTAGCAATAAATCGTTTACCGGATTGCGCAGGCGACCTTTTTCATAATAAAAATCTCCCTTGGTCTGGTGCAGCGGACCTGCCCGGTCGCCGCAGGCCGCACCGATCCAGACAAGGCTGCGTGCTTTAAGCTAAGTGGATGATTTCATTCGCTTTACGGCAGCCAGCCGGTTTTTCGTGGTTCTGTCATGGTTGAAATAGACGCCTTTGCGCTGGGCGCGCTCATCATCGGCCTGCTGCTGATTGCCATGACGATGGGCAGCTCCTTTCTCTCCCGGTTACCGCTGAACGCGGCCATGCTCTACCTGGGCGTCGGCGTGGCGGTCGGCCCGTTGGGCCTGGGATTGCTCCAGCTCGATGCCCTGGAAAACAAGGTGATGCTGGAGCGCTTGACAGAAATCGCCGTGCTCATCTCCCTGTTCACCGCTGGAATGAAGCTCGAACTGCCGCTGCGCGACCGGCGCTGGCGAATTCCGGTGCAACTGGCCACTGTTTCCATGATCGTGACCGTGGCGGCTGTCGCGGCACTTGGCGTGTATGGACTCGGCCTGTCGTTGGGCGCTGCTGTGCTGCTGGGGGCCATTCTGGCGCCGACCGATCCAGTGCTGGCTTCGGATGTCCAGGTTTCCAATGCCGGTGACCGCGACCGCCTGCGCTTTGGCCTGACCGGGGAAGGCGCGCTGAACGACGGCACGGCGTTTCCTTTTGTCATGCTGGGCCTGGGCCTGCTCGGTGTGCATGAGCTGGGCGAAGCCGGCTGGCGCTGGTGGACGGTCGATGTGCTTTGGTCGGTCGCTGGTGGCCTGGGACTGGGCTATTTACTGGGAACACTGGTAGGCCGCGCCATCATCTACTTGCGCATGCGCCACCGGGAAGCGTTGCGGTCTGACGAATTCATTGCGCTCGGCTTGATCGCGCTGGCTTATGGCGCTGCCCTGCTTTGCCATACCTACGGTTTTCTGGCGGTGTTCGCCGCCGGCATGGCATTGCGCCGTATCGACGAAGGCTCGTCCCCTGCACCGGCTGCGCAGGCCGGAGCCCAGGACACCACCTCCGAACTGAGCCCTGACGAGCAGGCAGCCTCGGGCGCCGAAGCGCCCGCCAACATGATGAATGCCGTGCAGCGATTCAACAGCCAGCTGGAAAGTTTTGTCGAGGTCGGAATCGTGCTGGCCGTTGGCGTGTTGCTGGCGACCGTTGAATTTGAACGCGACGTGCTGTGGTTTGTGCCAGTGCTTTTCCTGCTGGTGCGGCCGCTAGCGGTTTACGCAGGATTGCTCGGCACGCAGGTCAGCGGATCACAACGCAATTTGATGAGCTGGTTTGGCATACGCGGCATTGGCTCGCTGTATTACCTGCTCTATGCCATCAACCACGACATCGAGCCGGCGCTGGCAGAGCGCCTGCTGTCGGTCACGCTGGCTGTGGTGGTTGCGTCCATCGTCGTGCATGGTATTTCAGTGACGCCGCTGATGCATCACTACGAAACGCGCAAGGCCACCAAAAAGAAGCAACGGATGGAGTCGATGAAATAAAATCCGGAAAACAAAAAGCCTACTTGAAGTAGGCTTTTTGTACTGGTTTTTACAACCAGGTGTTGGTTGCGCGGGCAAGATTTGAACTTACGACCTTTGGGTTATGAGCCCAACGAGCTACCAGGCTGCTCCACCGCGCGGTATTTTATTATTATAGCTTACTTTGCAGCTGCTTCGTCTTTAATTTCTTCCGAAACATCAGGACGATCAACCAGTTCAACCAAAGCCATAGGCGCATTGTCACCCACGCGGAAACCCATCTTCAAAATGCGGGTGTAGCCGCCCGGACGGGTCTGGTAGCGCGGGCCGAGTTCGGCAAACAGCTTGACGACCATGTCGCGGTCACGAAGGCGGTCAAATGCCAGGCGCTTGTTGGCCAGGGTAGGCGTTTTGGCCAGGGTGATCATGGGCTCGACCACGCGGCGCAGTTCTTTGGCCTTTGGCAGCGTGGTCTTGATGGCTTCGTGCTGGAGCAGCGAATTCATCATGTTGCGCAGCATCGCAAGACGGTGCTCGCTGGTGCGGTTAAGTTTACGTAGTCCGTGTCCGTGTCGCATAGTGCTTCCTTTATGTAATATCAAAGCAGCCGTATCAGGTACTGCCCGTGCACTTTCTTGTCCGAAAACAAGAGTTTTAAATCAAATCAGCGCTTGTCGAGGCCGGCAGGTGGCCAGCTTTCAAGACGCATTCCCAGTGTCAGGCCACGGGAGGCCAGTACTTCCTTGATCTCGTTCAGAGATTTTCGGCCCAGATTGGGAGTCTTCAGCAGCTCATTTTCGGTGCGCTGGATCAGATCGCCAATGTAGTAGATATTTTCTGCCTTCAGGCAGTTGGCAGAACGCACCGTGAGCTCCAACTCATCGACCGGACGCAGCAAAATCGGGTCGAACTGCTGCGAACTGCGAGGTGCAGGATCATTGATGATGGCACCGAGCTCATTGCCTTCCAGCTGCGCAAACACCGCCAGCTGTTCGACCAGGATCTTGGCCGATGCACGCACAGCGTCTTCTGCGGAAACGGCGCCATTGGTCTCAATTTCCAGAACCAGCTTGTCCAGGTCGGTACGCTGCTCGACGCGGGCGCTTTCAACGGTGTAGCTGACGCGCTTGACCGGAGAAAAAGAAGCGTCAAGCACAATGCGACCGATCGACTTTGGCGACTCGTCGCCATAGCGGCGAACATTGCCAGGCACATAGCCGCGGCCATTTTCGACCTTGATCTGCATGTCGATCTTGCCGCCGTGCGACAAGTTCATGATCACATGGTCAGGGTTGACAATTTCCACGTCATGAGGCGTCTGGATGTCGGCTGCCGTGATCGGACCTTCGCCATCCTTGCGCAGGCTCAGCGTGACTTCGTCGCGGTTGTGCAGCTTGAAGACCACGCCCTTGAGATTCAGCAGGATGTTGACGACGTCTTCTTGGACACCGTCAATCGAAGAATACTCATGCAGGACACCGGCGATGGTGACTTCAGTTGCGGCATGGCCCACCATGGATGACAACAGCACACGACGCAGCGCGTTGCCCAGCGTGTGGCCATAACCACGCTCGAAAGGCTCCAGAGTCACCTTGGCACGGTTGGTGCCAAGCTGCTCAACATTGATAGTTTTTGGTTTTAACAAATTTGTCTGCATGCAGTCTTCCTCTCAATACCCTCGGCTCGTTACACCGATAAGGCTGGCGAAGCACACCTGGCGGCACGGCAAGCGTGTCGCCAGGAACGGAAAATTAACGTGAATACAACTCGACAATCAACGATTCGTTGACATCGGCAGCAAATTCATCACGATCAGGCACTTTCTTGAAGGTGCCTTCACCCTTGTCAGCATTGACATCTACCCAAGCTGGCAAGCCGACCTGCTTGGCAAGTTCGAGCGCCTCGGCAATGCGGGTCTGCTTCTTGGACTTGTCGCGCACGGCAATCACGTCACCAGCCTTGACCATGTACGACGGAATGTTGACCGACTGGCCGTTGACCGTCATGGCCTTGTGGGAAACCAGCTGACGCGCTTCAGCGCGGGTCGATCCGAAACCCATGCGGTACACCACATTGTCCAGACGAGATTCCAGCACCGACAGCAAGTTCGCGCCCGTGTTGCCACGGCGGCGATCGGCTTCTTCAAAGTAACGGCGGAACTGCTTTTCCAGCACGCCATACATGCGCTTGACCTTCTGCTTTTCACGCAGTTGCAGACCGTAGTCGGAAGTGCGGGTGCCTGAAGTGCGGCCATGCTGACCTGGCTTGGAGTCGAATTTGGCCTTGTCGCTGATCGAGCGACGGGCGCTCTTCAGGAAAAGGTCGGTGCCTTCACGGCGGGAAAGTTTGGCCTTGGGGCCTAGGTAACGTGCCACTTGAATATCCTTTTGTCATCTGCTGCAATTTCTGCAGGAGCCTTCGGCGTGAGCCTGATGGCGGTGGGCTTGGTGAAAATGCTGACGCCCGGCCGATTGCTGAGCAAGCGGCCGGGCGGAACAGCACAAATTAAATGCGGCGGCGCTTTTGCGGGCGGCAGCCGTTGTGCGGAACCGGTGTCACGTCAGCAATCGAATTGATCCGAATACCAAGCGCGCCGAGCGCACGAACAGAAGATTCGCGTCCAGGACCAGGTCCCTTGATTTCAACATCAAGGTTCTTGATGCCCTGCTCGATGGCTGCACGACCGGCCACTTCCGAAGCAACCTGTGCAGCGAAAGGTGTCGACTTGCGCGAGCCCTTGAAGCCCTGGCCACCTGACGATGCCCATGACAAGGCATTGCCTTGGCGATCGGTGATCGTGATGATGGTGTTGTTGAAAGACGCGTGAACGTGGGCAATGCCATCGGCCACGTTCTTGCGAACTTTCTTGCGAACGCGCTGGGCAGCGCTGTTATTGGGTGATTTTGCCATGACGACCTCTTAATTATTTCTTCAAAGACTGAGCAGCCTTACGCGGCCCCTTGCGGGTACGGGCGTTCGTCCGGGTACGCTGGCCACGCATGGGCAAGCCACGACGATGGCGGAAACCGCGGTAGCAGCCGATGTCCATCAGGCGTTTGATGTTCATCGTGGTTTCACGACGCAAATCACCTTCAATGGTGAACTGAGCAATGTGATCCCGGATTTTTTCCAGGTCACCGTCGGTCAGGTCTTTGATTTTCTTGGCGTAATCAATCTCGCAGGCTTCGCAAATTTTGCGAGCGCGCGTGCGACCGATGCCAAAGATTGCAGTCAAACCGATTTCGGCGTGCTTCTGCGGCGGAATGTTGATACCAGCGATACGTGCCATGTGCGTCCTCTAAATCTCTTAAAAATCAGCCTTGACGCTGTTTGTGGCGTGGGTCTGTACAGATCACGCGGACAACGCCCTTGCGACGGATGACCTTGCAGTTGCGGCAAATTTTCTTGACCGAAGCTGAAACTCTCATTTTCTTCTCCTAAACTTTTACTCTGTGCTTACTTGGAACGGAACACGCTAGGTGCTTGCGATAAATCATCGAGCCAGCCAAGACATCACGTCTTGAAGTTAGCCTTTTTCAGCAACGACTCATACTGCTGCGACATCATGTAGTTCTGAACCTGGGCCATGAAATCCATGGTGACTACAACAATAATCATCAACGACGTTCCACCGAAATAAAACGGCACGTTGTACTTCAAAATCAAAAACTCGGGCAGCAGGCATACAAAGGTGATGTAAACCGCGCCAGCCAATGTCAGCCTAACCAGAATCTTGTCAATGTAGCGAGCGGTCTGATCGCCAGGACGGATACCAGGAATGAACGCACCACTCTTTTTCAGGTTGTCTGCGGTTTCACGGCTGTTAAATACCAGGGCCGTGTAAAAGAAACAGAAAAAGATGATCGCGCTTGCATACAACAACACGTAAACAGGCTGGCCTGGAGTCAGCGTACTGGCAATGTCTTTCAACCAGCGCATGCTTTCGCCTGTGCTGAACCAGCCCACCACCGTTGCAGGCAACAAAATGATCGAGGAAGCAAAAATTGGAGGGATCACGCCCGCCATGTTCAGCTTCAACGGAAGATGCGAAGACTGTCCGCCATAAACCTTGTTGCCAACCTGCCTGCGAGCGTAGTTCACAAGAATCTTGCGTTGGCCCCGCTCGACAAATACCACAAAGTAGGTGACCGCCACCACCACCGCCACAATCACGATCGCAATCAAGATACTCATGGCACCGGTACGAACCAGTTCCAGCAGTCCGCCCAGGGCACTGGGCAAACCAGCGGCGATGCCCGCGAAAATCAAGATCGAGATGCCGTTGCCCAAGCCACGCTCGGTGATCTGCTCACCCAGCCACATCAGGAACATGGTTCCTGCTGTCAGGCTGAACACCGCCGTCATCCGAAACCCGAAACCCGGATCGAGAACCAAGCCAGGCGAGCTTTCGAGCGCCACCGCAATGCCCATCGACTGGAACAGGGCGAGCCCAAGTGTTCCGTAGCGCGTGTACTGCGTGATCTTGCGCCTGCCGGCTTCGCCTTCCTTTTTCATCTGCTCGAATGTGGGAACCACATAGGTGAGCAGTTGCATGATGATGGAAGCCGAGATATACGGCATGATGCCCAAAGCAAACACCGTGAATCTTGACAGGGCGCCGCCGGAGAACATATTGAACAGGTTCAATATGCCGCCCTGCTGGCCCTTGAACAGTTCTTTCAATTGACCGGGGTCAATCCCTGGAACCGGGATGTGCGCACCGACACGGTACACGACCAGCGCCAGCAGCAAAAACACAAGCCTGTTGCGCAAGTCGCCGAACTTGCCGGTTTTTGCTATGTTGACTGAGTTGGTTGCCACTGATTGGTTCCGTCAAGTGTTAAGCGATGGAGCCGCCAGCGGCTTCAATCAGGGTCTTGGCGCTTGCCGAGGCAGAAACGCCGGTCAGCTTAACCGCTTTTGACAGCGTTCCAGTGTTGATGACCTTGACGTTCTTGATCTTGTGGCCCACCAAGCCAGCAGACTTCAAGGTCAGCAGGTCCACTTCGGCTAGGCCGAGCTGTTCCAGTGCTGCTAGGGTCACTTCAGCATTGAACTGGAGCAGGTGCGACTTGAAACCGCGCTTGGGCAGGCGACGCTGCATAGGCATCTGACCGCCTTCGAAGCCAACCTTGTGGTAGCCGCCCGAACGGGATTTTTGTCCCTTGTGGCCGCGACCAGCTGTTTTACCCAAGCCAGAGCCGATGCCGCGACCGACACGCCGTTTGGCATGCTTGGCGCCTTCGCTAGGCTTGATTGTGTTTAATTCCATGATGAGTCCTTAAGCCGTCGAGGAAAAAGCTTGGCCGCTAGGCAGCCAGGCCTGTCCCGCAAAGCCTCAAATAATTTTGACCAGATAACTGATCTTGTTGATCATGCCGCGCACTGCGGGCGTGTCCTGCAATTCGCTGACGCTGTTGACGCCGCGCAGGCCCAGACCGCGCACGGTGGCACGATGGGATTCCTGGGTGCCAATCGGGCTGCGAACCAGTTTGACTTTTACTTTGGTTTCTTGGGTCATTTCACTGTCCGCCTTAGCCGAAGATTTCTTCGACTGATTTGCCACGCTTGGCCGCGATGTCGGAGGCCGTGGTGGAATTTTTCAATGCGTCCATGGTGGCGCGCACCATGTTGTACGGGTTGCTCGAACCATGGCTCTTGGCTACGATGTCGGTGATACCCATGACTTCGAACACTGCGCGCATCGGGCCGCCAGCAATGATGCCGGTACCTTTGGGAGCCGGCGCCATCATGACGTTGGCGGCACCGTGGTGACCGAAAACATTGTGGTGCAGCGTGCCGTTCTTCAATGACACCTTGGTCATGTTGCGGCGCGCTTCTTCCATGGCTTTTTGCACGGCTGCTGGCACTTCTTTCGACTTGCCCTTGCCCATGCCGACGCGACCATCACCGTCACCGACCACCGTGAGTGCGGCAAAACCGAGAATACGGCCACCCTTCACCACTTTGGTCACGCGGTTGATCGCGATCATTTTTTCCTTCAGACCATCGTCTGGAGCGTCGTTTTGCGATTTAGCTTGAAACTTAGCCATACTTGATTCCAGTCTGCTTAGAACTGCAAACCAGCTTCGCGAGCCGCATCAGCCAGCGCTTTGACGCGGCCATGGTACGCAAAACCGGCGCGATCGAACGCCACTTTTTCTACACCCGCTGCTTTTGCCTTTTCGGCAATACGCTTGCCAATGGCTTGCGCAGCAGCAACATTTCCACCCTTGCCCGAGCCGCCAATTTCATTGCGCACTTCCACTTCAGCCGTGGAAGCAGACGCCAGAACCTTGGTGCCGTCGCCAGAAATAACACTGGCGTAAATATGCAGATTGGTGCGATTCACGGACAGACGCGCAACGCCTTGATTGGCAATGCGAATACGGGTCTGGCGTGAACGACGAAGGCGCTGCTCTTTTTTGGTCAACATGATGCAGCTCCTTATTTCTTCTTGGTTTCTTTGATCGTGATTTTTTCATCCGAATAACGGATGCCCTTGCCTTTGTAAGGCTCGGGAGGACGGACTGCGCGCACTTCAGCGGCAATCTGGCCTACACGTTGGCGATCAGAACCCTTGATGACCACTTCGGTGGGCGTCGGGGTGGTGACCGTGATGCCCGCAGGCATCGCCATGACCACAGGATGGGAATAGCCCACCGTGAGGTTCAGCTTGTCGCCCTGCGCCTGGGCCTTGAAGCCCACGCCGACCAGGTTCAGCTTTTTCTGAAAACCTGTCGTGACACCGACCACCATGTTGTTCACGAGCTGACGCATCGTGCCGCTCATGGCATTGGCTTCACGGGAATCATTGGCTGGTACAAAAGTCAGCTTGCCGTCTTCACTCTTGATAACAACATGGGCGTTTTGTGTCAGCGCCAGGGTACCCAAGGCACCCTTGACATTGATCTGGTCTTCTTTGATCGCGATGTCCACACCCTGGGGGATGGAAACCGGCATTTTTGCTACACGAGACATTTCAGTTACTCCTCAATGCCGCCGTTAGGCCACGTAGCACAACACTTCGCCACCGGTGCCGGTAGCGCGTGCTTTGCGATCAGTCATGACGCCCTGGGGCGTCGTGACAATTGCCACACCCAGGCCGTTCATGACCTGGGGAATGGCGCCATGGCCTTTGTACACACGCAGGCCGGGGCGGCTGACGCGCTCGATGCGCTCAATCACGGGCTTGCCTGCATAGTATTTCAGGGCGATTTCCAGCTGGGGCTTGCCATCGTTGGGCTTGACGGAGAAGCCATCAATGTAGCCCTCATCCTTCAAAACCTGTGCAATGGCGACTTTGACTTTTGACGACGGCACCAGCACAACGGCTTTTTCAACCATTTGTGCATTGCGGATGCGTGTCAGCATGTCGGCGATAGGATCACTCATACTCATCTGGGGTTCTCCTATTGCTTACCAGCTTGCCTTGGTGATACCAGGGATATCACCAGCAAAAGCCAACTCGCGGATCTTGGCGCGAGCCAGGCCGAATTGACGGAACGTGCCACGCGGACGACCGGTGATCGCGCAGCGGTTGCGCTGGCGCGTCGGGTTCGCGTTGCGGGGCAACTTTTGCAGCTCTTGACGAGCCAGGGCGCGCTCGTCGTCGGTGCGCTTGAAGTCATTGGCGATTGCCTTGAATTCAGCGTGCTTCTTGGCGAACTTGGCGACGAGCTTGTCGCGCTTCAGTTCACGTTGCAGTAGGGCTTGTTTTGCCATCTTGCGCCTTCAGTTCTTGAACGGAAAACGGAAGGCGGTGAGGAGGGCTTTGCACTCTTCATCGGTCTTGGCCGTTGTGGTAATGCTGATATTGAGACCGCGCAAGGCATCAACCTTGTCGTACTCGATTTCAGGGAAAATGATCTGCTCTTTCACGCCGATGTTGTAGTTGCCGCGGCCATCAAAGGCACGACCAGAAATACCGCGAAAGTCACGGACGCGGGGTAAAGCCACGGTCACGAAACGGTCGAGAAATTCATACATCTGCACGCCGCGCAGCGTGACCATGCAGCCAATCGGCAGGTCTTCGCGGATCTTGAATCCGGCGATAGCCTTCTTGGCCTTGGTGACCACGGGCTTTTGGCCAGCAATCTTGGCCATGTCGGCCACAGCGTTGTCCATGACCTTCTTGTCGGCGACCGCCTCGCTCACACCCATGTTGAGCGTGATCTTGGTGATGCGCGGCACCTGCATGGGTGTCGTGTAGCCGAATTTTTCAATCAGGGCTGGCGCGATTTTCTCGCGGTATTGATCTTGCAAGCGTGCCATGTTTATGCAGCCTTAATTTCTTCGCCGCTGGACTTGAAGACGCGCGTTTTCTTGCCGTCAGCCAACAACTTGATACCAACACGATCCGCCTTGCCCGAAGCCGCATTGAAAATGGCGACGTTGGACTGGTGAATCGGCATGCTTTTTTCAACAATGCCACCTGTGGTGCCCTTGAGCGGATTGGGCTTGGTGTGTTTTTTCACCAGGTTGATCCCGTCCACCAGCACATAGCTGTCATCGACGCGCTGCGTAATCGTCCCGCGCTTGCCTTTGTCGCGACCGGTGATCACGATGATCTCGTCGCCTTTGCGAATTTTGTTCATTGCCTCGGGTCCTTACAGAACTTCAGGAGCCAGCGACACGATCTTCATGAACTTTTCAGTGCGCAGCTCGCGCGTCACTGGTCCAAAGATACGGGTGCCGATAGGCTCCAGCTTGGCATTGAGCAGCACTGCTGCATTGCCGTCGAATTTGACGAGCGAGCCATCACCGCGGCGGATGCCCTTGGCGGTGCGAACGACCACAGCACTGTAAACCTCGCCTTTTTTGACGCGGCCACGTGGAGCGGCTTCTTTGATGCTCACCTTGATGACGTCACCAACGCTGGCGTACCGGCGCTTGGATCCGCCCAGCACCTTGATGCACATCACGGACTTGGCACCCGTGTTGTCAGCAACATCGAGTTTGGATTGCGTTTGAATCATTTAAATTGGTTCCCAACTTGCACCGGCATTGGCAGATTGCTGTATGCAAACCACCTGCCAATCAGTCTTGGGCCCGTCGTCCACACTGCAAACCACTTGCAATGCTTCCGCTGGGCAGAAGTTCCTCGCCTTTTAGAGCGAAGCCCACGATTATCACGAAAGTAAAAGCCAGTGTCAACAATGTTTGTAAAAATAATCCTGTCGGACGGTATTTGATGCCCGGTTGAAATCCTCCGTCATTCTTGCGCGCGGCAGAACCATCGGGCCAGAATCGGGTCAGACAAAGAAATTCAGGATCAAATTAGCCGTTTGCGCACTACCAAACTGCACAAGTAGCTATCAAAAACATAGTGTCCGGACAAAGCAATGCCGCGCAGCTTGCAGGGCAGGCTGTGGCATTCAACCAACGCGGACGCCCTCAAACCGGGGTCGGCACCGTCAGGTATTGGTCGCACAGCGTCAAAAACGAGGGCAGTTGCGCGTCGATGCCGTTCTCCTGCTGGAGCAGCGCGGCCACGGCCGGCGCCAGGGTGCGCGCCAGTGCCGCATCCAGAAACAGCAGGCGCGAGCGCCGTGCCAGCACATCTTCCACGGTCCGTGCATATTCGTAGCGCGCGGCAAAGCGCACCATGGCTTCACTCAGGCCGCCGCCCAGTTCCTGGTCTGCGCCGCGCATGGCCTGGACCGCGCCCGCCTCGCTGCCGTACAGGTGCAGCCCGGGTGGGCTGCTGATCGGCACGCTGGAGCCTTGCGCCCCGACCAGCTGGAGATGGTCGGTCGCCAGCCCGGTGCGCGCCGGCAGCAGTCCGGCGGCAAAGCATTTTTCGAGCACGTCGCCGGCCATGGCGCGGTAGGTCGTCCATTTGCCGCCGGTCACCGTGACCAGGCCGCTCTTGCTGACCAGCACGGTGTGCTCGCGTGACAGGGACTTGGTGCGCTCGGCATCGTCATCGGCCGGCTTGACCAGCGGCCGCAGACCGACCCAGAGGCTCTTGATATCGGCCAGACCAGGGGCGCGGCTCAAGTAGCGGGCCGACTCGCGCAGGATGAAGTCGACCTCCTCCCGAAACGCCAGCGGTTCGCGCGCCAGGTCGCGGCGCGGCGTGTCGGTGGTGCCCAGGATGGTCTTGCCCAGCCAGGGCACGGCAAACAGCACCCGGCCATCGGCTGTCTTGGGGATCAGCAGGGCGTGGTCGGTCGGCAGGAACTCGCGGTCCACCACGATGTGTACGCCCTGGCTGGGGGCGACCATCGGCTTGGCGTCGCGGCCCGTCGCCTGGCCATCCTGCAAACGCAGGCGGTCCACCCAGACCCCGGTGGCATTGACCACGCAACTGGCATGCAACTCATGGGTGTGGCCCGTTTCCCGGTCCTTCACCCACAGGCCGGTGACCTTGCCGTCTTCATGGATCAGCCGGGTGGCGGCGCAGTAATTGACCAGCAGCGCGCCGTGCCGGGCGGCCGTGCGCGCCAGCGCCAGCGCCAGCCGCGCATCGTCGAACTGGCCGTCCCAGTACTTGACGCCGCCCTTGAGGCCTTTCGGCTGCAGCGTGGGCAGGCGCGCCAGGGTGTCGGCGCGGTTCAGGAATTCGGTATCGCCCAGCCCGTCCTTGCCCGCCAGGGCGTCGTACAGCTTGAGCCCGACGCCATAGAAAGGCGACTCCCAGAATTTGTAGGACGGCATGACAAAAGGCAGCGGCTGCGCCAAGTGCGGCGCAATGGCCAGCAGCGTCGAGCGCTCATGCAGGGCTTCGCGCACCAGCGAGATATTGCCCTGCGCCAGATAGCGCACGCCGCCGTGCACCAGCTTGGTGGCGCGCGACGAGGTGCCCTTGGCAAAGTCGTGCGACTCGACCAGCACGACCGAAAATCCGCGTGCCGCCGCATCCAGCGCCACGCCCAGACCAGTGGCGCCGCCGCCAATCACGGCGACATCGTAATGACGCGGTTCGGCCAGCCGGCTCAGCAGGTCCTTGCGCCGCGTGGGGGCAGGTAACACCGGCTCAAACATCATGAACTTCAATTCCCGTTTCCATAAAACCTGTTGTCCTGATTTGCTTGAACCTTGCACACGGGCTGTCTTGCGCGTTGGCGCGCGCCGAAATGAACAGGGCGAAATCACACGCACCTTCCTTCACAGCAGTGAAGGCACCTGCTAGTTATTGCTACTTAATTTATAGCTGCTTGCGCATACTGTAACTGCGCAAAAGGCATATTTAATGTTGAAAACCTGTTTTCTGGTTAAAACGGTTGCGCGCTGGCGCTACCCAGGAGCTGCTGCGGCGCCTGAAGCAGTCAGGCTTGGCGAAAAAAAACGGGCCGCATGAAGGAAACACCTCATGCGGCCACGGGGCAGCTTAGCGAACCTTGCCGTCTTTCCAGGCTTGCAACATCTTGTCGTAGTTGATGGTTTCGCCTTTGGGCTTCTCGTTGGCCAGCTTGGCCCACGGCGCATGGTCGTTGCTCAGCATCTTGGCCGGGTCGCCCTTGGCCGCGAGCTTGGGCGCGCAATGGGCCATGCCTGCGCGCTCCAGGCGGCCCATCACGTTGTCCATTTCTTCGGCGAGATTGTCCATGGCCTTTTGCGGCGTCTTTTCGCCGGTGACGGCTTCGGCGACATTCTTCCACCACAGCTGCGCCAGCTTGGGATAGTCGGGAACGTTGGTGCCGGTCGGCGTCCAGGCAACGCGCGCCGGGCTGCGGTAGAACTCGACCAGGCCGCCGTACTTGTTGGCGTTTTTCGTGAAATAGTCCGAACGAATGTCGCTGTCGCGGATGAACGTCAGCCCGTTAATTGACTTTTTGAGCGATGTCGTCTTCGCGGTGACGAACTGCGCATACAGCCAGGCCGCGGCTACCTTGTTGGGGTCGTGATTCTTGAAGAAGGTCCAGGAGCCGACGTCCTGGTAGCCGTTTTGCATGCCCTGCTTCCAGTACGGCCCGTTCGGCCCGGGGGCCATGCGCCACTTGGGCGATCCGTCGGCATTGACCACCGGCAGACCGGGCTTGGTCATGTCGGCCGTGAAGGCGGTGTACCAGAAGATCTGCTGCGCGATCTGGCCCTGCGCCGGCACGGGGCCGGATTCGCCAAAGGTCATGCCCATGGCTTCCTTGGGCGCATATTTTTTCATCCAGTCGATGTACTTGGTCAGCGCATAGACGGCGGCCGGCGAGTTGGTCGCGCCGCCGCGCGCCACCGACGCGCCCACGGGCGTGCATTTGTCGGCCGCCACCTTGATGCCCCACTCATCGACCGGCATGCCGTTGGGAATGCCCTTGTCGGCGGTTCCCGCCATCGACAGCCAGGCGTCGGTGAAGCGCCAGCCCAGCGACGGGTCTTTCTTGCCGTAGTCCATGTGGCCGTAGATCGGCTTGCCGTCGATGGTCTTGACGTCGTTGGTGAAGAATTCGGCGATGTCCTCGTAGGCGCTCCAGTTCAGCGGCACGCCGAGGTCGTAGCCGAATTTGGCCTTGAACTTGTCCTGCAAATCCTTGCGCGCGAACAGGTCGGCGCGAAACCAGTACAGGTTGGCGAACTGCTGGTCGGGCAACTGGTAGAGCTGGCCGTCGGGCGCGGTGGTGAAGCTGGTGCCGATGAAGTCCTTCAGGTCCAGGTCGGGGTTGGTGAACTCCTTGCCCGCCCCTTTCATGTACTCGGTGAGCGACATGATCTTGCCGTAGCGGTAATGCGTGCCGATCAGGTCAGAGTCTGAAATCCAGCCGTCGTAGATCGATTTGCCCGACTGCATCGAGGTCTGCAGTTTTTCCACCACGTCGCCCTCCTGGATCAGGTCGTGCTTGACCTTGATGCCGGTGATTTCCTCGAAAGCCCTGGCCAGGGTTTTGGATTCGTATTCGTGGGTCGTGATGGTTTCGGAAACCACCGAGATTTCCTTGACGCCCTTGGCCTGCAGCTTCTTGGCCGCGTCGATGAACCACTTCATCTCGGCCTGCTGCTTGTCTTTGGTCAGGGTCGAGGGCTGGAACTCGCTGTCAATCCATTTCTTGGCGGCCGCCTCGTCCGCCCTGCCAGGGCCTGCCATCAAGCCCGCAACTGCCAGTGCCAAAGCCGTGTAACGCATCTTCATGACTTGTCTCCTCATTGGTTCGCTCCCCGTGAATGAAGGCTTTTCGGCTCCGGGAAGGATGAGCCGGTTTGCTCTTTTAAAAAAAAACAGTTTTCGTTTAACCCTTGCGCATGATCACGGCCAGCAAGGCCATCGACAGCACGAAGCTGATCCAGATGGACGGGTCGCCTTCCAGCCCCAGCCATTCGGCCAGCTTGCCGCTGATGCCGACAAACGCCAGGTTCAGATAAGCCGCGCTCAGCAGGCCGATGAACAGCCGGTCGCCGCGCGTGGTGGCTAGTGGCAAAAAGCCGCGCCGCAAACGGGTGGGCGACTTCAGTTCCCAGACCGTCATGCCAACGAGCATCAGCACGATGCAGCTGAAAAATACCGCCACCGGCGTGGTCCAGGCCATCCACTCGAACATGGTGTTTTCCTTTCAGACCCGGCCCATCGCGAAACCCTTGGCGATGTAGTTGCGGACAAACCAGATCACGATGGCCCCGGGCACGATGGTCAGCACCCCGGCAGCGGCCAGCGTCGCCCAGTCCATGCCCGACGCCGACACGGTTCGCGTCATGGTGGCGACGATGGGCTTGGCATTGACGCTGGTCAGCGTGCGCGCCAGCAGCAGTTCGACCCAGCTGAACATGAAACAGAAAAACGCCGCCACGCCTACGCCGGCCTTGATCAGCGGTAAAAATATCCGCACAAAAAAGCGCGGAAACGAGTAGCCGTCGATATACGCGGTCTCGTCGATCTCGCGCGGAATGCCGCTCATGAAGCCTTCCAGAATCCACACGGCCAGCGGCACATTGAACAGCAGGTGCGCCAGCGCCACGGCAATGTGCGTGTCCATCAGGCCGACCGTGGTGTAGAGCTGAAAAAAAGGCAGCAAAAAGACGGCGGGCGGCGTCATGCGGTTGGTCAGCAGCCAGAAAAACACATGCTTGTCGCCTATGAAGCTGTAGCGCGAGAATGCATAGGCGGCCGGCAGCGCCACCGACACCGAGATCACCGTGTTGATCGCCACATAGATCAGGCTGTTGATGTAGCCCGAATACCAGGACGGATCGGTGAAGATCGTTTTGTAGTTGTCCCAGGTGAAATGCTGCGGGAAAAACGAAAAGCTCGACAGGATTTCGCTGTTTGTCTTAAAGCTCATGTTGACCATCCAGTAGATGGGCAGCAACGCGAACACGATGTAGGCTATGAGGAACAAGGTCCGCGCCTGGAATTTCGGCCTATTCATGACCGCCCTCTTTCTCCTGGGTGCCAACGCGCTGCATCCAGTTGTACAAGATGAAGCACAGCAGCAAGATGATCAGGAAATAGATCAGCGAAAACGCCGCCGCAGGCCCCAGGTCGAACTGGCCCACCGCTTTTTGCGTCAGGTACTGCGACAAAAACGTCGTGGCATTGCCCGGCCCGCCGCCGGTCAGCACAAAGGGCTCGGTGTAGATCATGAAGCTGTCCATGAAGCGCAGCAGCACGGCGATCATCAGGACCCCGCGCATCTTGGGCAGCTGGATGTAGCGCAGCACGGCCAGCTTGCTCGCGCCGTCGATCTGCGCGGCCTGGTAGTAGGCATCGGGAATCGAGCGCAGCCCGGCGTAGCACAGCAGCGCCACCAGCGGCGTCCAGTGCCAGACATCCATCAACAGCACCGTCGCCCAGGCATGCGCGGCGTTGCCGGTGTAGCTGTAGTCGAAACCCATCTTTTGCAGCATCACGCCCAGCAGGCCGATGTCGGTGCGGCCATAAATCTGCCAGATGGTGCCGACCACGTTCCAGGGAATCAAGAGCGACAGGGCGACGAGCACCAGCACCAGCGACGCCCGCCAGCCCTGCGCGGGCATCGACAGCGCCAGCGCAATCCCCAGCGGCACCTCGACCGCCAGCACGGCCAGCGAAAACGTCAGCTGCCGCCACAGCGCGGCATGCAGGTCTTCGTCGCGCATCACGGCGGCGAACCATTCGGTGCCGACAAACACCCGCCGCTCGGGCGAGATGATGTCCTGCACCGAATAATTGACCACCGTCATCAGCGGCAAGATGGCCGAAAACGCGACGCAGACGATGACCGGCAGGACCAGCAGCCAGGCCTTCTGGTTGACGGGTTTGGTGGTGGTGCTCATGCGTCCACCAGTTCTTCATGGCGGTAAAAACAGGTGTGCGGCCCGATGACGCGCAGCCAGACGTTCTGCCCGGCCACGGGCACGCTGGCCTCGGGCGGGAGCCGCACCTTGACGGTGTTGGCGTCCACGGTGGCGGTCAGCATGAAGTGGGTGCCGATGTCCTGCACCATCGTCACAGTGAAGGGCAATGCGGCCGGGTCGCCCTCTGTGCTTTGCGCCACATATTCAGGCCGAACGCCCAGCTTGAGATCGCCTTCAGGCAGCAATCGGCCCGAAGGCAGTGCCAGGGCATGCCCGGCCACACGCAGCACGCCATTGGCCAGAATGGCCGGTAGAAAATTCATGCCGGGCGAGCCGATGAAATGGCCGACGAAGGTGTGGCGCGGACGCTCGAACAGCGCATCGGCCGAGCCTGTCTGCACCGCGCGGCCACGCGTCATCACCACGACTTCCTCGGCGAAGGTCAGCGCCTCGACCTGGTCGTGCGTGACGTAGATCAGGGTGAGCTTGAGTTCATGGTGAATCTGCTTGAGCTTGCGCCGCAGCTGCCATTTCAGCAGCGGGTCGATCACCGTCAGCGGTTCGTCGAACAGCACCGCCGACACGTCGGAGCGGACCAGCCCCCGGCCCAGCGATATCTTTTGCTTGGCGTCGGCCGCCAAGCCGGCGGCGCGCTGGTTGAGCTGGCCGCTCATGTCGAGCATCTCGGCAATCTCGCCGACGCGCTTCTTGATCTGATCCTCGGGAACCTTGCGGTTGCGCAGCGGAAAGGCCAGGTTTTGCGCCACAGTCATGGTGTCGTAGATCACCGGAAACTGGAACACCTGCGCGATGTTGCGCTGCTGCGGCGTGGCGCGGGTCATGTCAACGCCGTCGAACCGGACGCTGCCCTGCGAAGGCGCGACCAGCCCTGAAATGATGTTGAGCAGCGTCGTCTTGCCGCAACCCGAAGGCCCGAGCAGCGCGTAGGCGCCGCCGTCGCGAAACGTCATCTGCAGGGGCAGCAGCGCATAGTCGGCGTCCTCGCGCGGATGGGGCCGGTAGGCATGGGCCAGGTCGAGTTCAATGCACGCCATGCGCAGCGCCCTCCTGTTGTATTTGTCGCACCTGTCCGGCTGGCCCGACTTGCCGCAGCGGCGCGACCAGCAGCGCGCCGGCTGCGTCGAACAGATAAACCTGCGCCGGGGCCAGGTAGAGCGTGAGCGGCGCACCCAGGTCGAAGTGGTGCACGCCTGTCAGCTGGGCCACCAGTTCGCCGACCGCCGTCGCGACGTGGACATAGGTGCTGGAGCCGGAAATCTCGGCCAGCTCGACCCTGCCAGGCAGCGCCGCATCGCCCGGCCGTGCGGTGACGCGCAGAGAACTGCCGCGAATGCCTGCGGTCAAAGCGGCCAGGCGTGTGGCCGGCGCTGCAGGCAGTTCCATAGCCAACGCCGGCCCCTGTACCAGCTGCACGCCATGGGCCGCCGGCAGCGCGGCGACCAGGTTCATCGGCGGGTCGCTGAACGCGCGGGCGACGCGCAGCGACACGGGATGGTGGAACACCTGCGCCGTCGGCCCGTACTGCAGCAATTCGCCGGCGTCCAGCACGGCGGTGTGGCCGCCCAGCAGCAAGGCTTCGCCCGGCTCGGTGGTGGCGTAGACCACGGTCGAGTCGCCGGCCGCGAACAGCTGCGTCAGTTCTTCGCGCAATTCCTCGCGCAGCTTGTAGTCCAGGTTCACCAGCGGCTCGTCGAGCAGCATCAGTGGCGCGCCCTTGGCCAGCGCCCGCGCCAGCGCCACGCGCTGCTGCTGGCCGCCCGACAGCTCGGCCGGGTAGCGGTCCAGAAACATCTCGATGTGCAGCCGCGCCGCCAGGCTGCGCACCTTGGCGTCGATATCCTTTTCGCCGCGCAGCCTGAGCGGCGAGCCAATGTTGTCGGCCACCTTCAGCGACGGGTAGTTGATGAACTGCTGATACACCATGGCGACGTTGCGCTCGCGAACGGCGGTCCCGGTCACGTCCACGCCATCGACCAGTACCCGGCCCTGCGTCGGCACGTCGAGCCCGGCCATGATGCGCATCAGGCTGGTCTTGCCGGCCTGCGTGGCGCCCAGCAGCACGGTGACTTCACCGGGAGGCGGCGCCAGGCTGATGCCATGGAGCCACTGCTCGGGCCCGACCTTCTTGCCAATGTGCTCAAGCGCCAGCTGCATCATTCGGCTCCGGCTTGGCGGTGCGGCAAGGCAGCCGGCCGCATTGAATGCGGGCGTGCAGCCATTCCTGGAAGTTGAACAGTGAACAAACAGAACACTCCTTGCGCAGCGTTTTCGCCCCGCGAATATTTTCCATTCTGTTCTTTTGACAATGTTTTTATCTAATTGTTTTCCCTTATTCTTTTCCTTTTGCTTCGCTATAAAGTCAGCCCATGCGCCAACCTCCTGGCCTTCCCGCCGCCCCATGAACGCCAATCCCCGGCAAATCAAGCTGCTCGACATGGTCCGCACGCACGGATCGGCGTCCGTCGAGCAGCTCGCCGACCAGCTCGGCGTCACGCTGCAGACGGTGCGGCGCGATGTCCAGCGGCTGGCAGAAACCGGCTTGCTCACGCGCTTTCACGGCGGCGTGCGGGTTCCCGGCTCCACCGTTGAAAACCTGGCACACCAGCAGCGCGAAAGCCTGAACGCCGAAGGCAAGGCGCGCATCGCCCGCGCCGTGGCCAGGCGTGTGCCCAACGGCTGCTCGCTGATCCTCAACATCGGCACCACCACCGAGGCGATTGCCAGGGCGCTGCTGCACCACAAGCGGCTGCGCGTGATCACCAACAACCTCAATGTGGCGGCCATTTTGTGCGGCAACACCGACTGCGAGGTGATCGTGGCCGGCGGCGTCGTGCGCCCCCGGGACCGCGGCATCGTGGGCGAGGCGGCGCTCGATTTCATCCGCCAGTTCAAGGTGGACATCGCGCTGATCGGCATTTCAGGCATCGAGCCCGACGGCTCGCTGCGCGATTTTGATTACCGCGAGGTCAGGGTGGCGCAGACCATCATCGCGCAGGCCAGGGAAGTCTGGCTGGCGGCCGACAGCAGCAAGTTCAACCGGCCCGCCATGGTCGAGCTGGCGACCCTTTCGCAAATCGACTGGCTGTTCACCGACCAGGCGCCGCCCGAGCCCTTTCCGGCGCTGCTGGAAAAAGCCGGCGTCAGCTGCGACATCGCCCACGGCTGAACCCTGTACTGCACCCGGCAACACTCCATTTCTGACCAACCCCACCATGACCTATCTGCTCGCCCTCGACCAGGGCACCTCCAGTTCGCGCAGCATCGTGTTTGACGAACAAGGCCGCATCGTGGCGCAGGCGCAGCAGGAGCTGCCGCAAATCTTCCCCCGGCCCGGCTGGGTCGAGCACGACCCGATGGAAATCTGGCGCGGCCAGCTGGCCACGGCCCGGCAGGCGCTGGCCAGCGCGGAGCTGAAGGCGAGCGACATCGGCGCGCTGGGCATCACCAACCAGCGCGAAACCACGGTGCTCTGGAACCGCCGCACCGGCCAGCCGGTGCATTACGCCATCGTCTGGCAGGACCGGCGCGCCGAAGCGACCTGCGCGCAGCTGCGCGAGCAAGGCTTTGAGGCGCTGATCCAGTCCCGCACCGGGCTGCTGATCGATGCCTATTTTTCCGGCACCAAGCTCAAGTGGCTGCTCGACCACGTGCCTGGCGCGCGCGCGCAGGCCGAACGCGGCGAACTCGCCTTTGGCACCATCGACAGCTGGCTGGTCTGGCAGCTGACCGGCGGCGCCGTGCATGCCACCGATGTCAGCAATGCGTCGCGCACCATGCTGTTCAATGTGCGGACCAACCAGTGGGACGCCGAACTGCTGGGCCTGCTCGGCATTCCCGCGTCGCTGATGCCGGAGGTCAAGCCGTCGAGTGCGCATTACGGCGAGGTGCGGCCCGAACTGCTGGGCCACGCCGTGCCGATCGGCGGCGTCGCCGGCGACCAGCAAAGCGCGCTGTTCGGCCAGGCCTGCTTCAAGGCCGGACTGGCCAAGAACACCTACGGCACCGGCTGCTTTTTGCTGATGCATACCGGCACGCAATTCCAGACGTCGAAGAACGGCCTGCTGACCACCAGCGCCGCGCAGACCACTGCTCAAGCAGAATTCGCGCTTGAAGGCAGCGTGTTTGTCGGCGGCGCGGTGGTGCAGTGGCTGCGCGACGGCCTCAACGCCATCCGGGGCAGCGCCGAAGTCGAGGCGCTGGCGCAAAGCGTTCCCGACTCGGGCGGCGTGATGATGGTGCCGGCCTTCACCGGTCTGGGCGCGCCCTACTGGAAGCCCGACGCGCGCGGCACCATCACCGGCCTGACACGCGGAACGACCGTGGCGCACATCGCGCGCGCGGCGCTCGAAAGCATCGCCTACCAAAGCGCCGCGCTGCTGCTCGCCATGAGCCGCGATGCGGTGGCCGCTGGCGCCGCGCCGCTCGCCGAGTTGCGCGTCGATGGCGGCGCCTGCATCAACGACCTGCTGATGCAGTTCCAGGCCGACCTGCTGGGCATTCCGGTGATCCGCCCGGCCGTGACCGAAACCACGGCGCTGGGCGCGGCCTGGCTGGCGGGCCTGTCCAGCGGCGTTTACCGCAGCGTCGAGGAGCTGTCCGGCTTGTGGCGTGCCGAACGCACTTTCATTCCAACACTGGGTGCCGAACGCGCCGCCGGCCTGATGGCGCAGTGGGAGCATGCGGTGCGGCAGACGGTGCAGACTTGAAGCCTGCGCCTGCGCCAGGGCCGTGGGGGACAATTCAGGACCCAGACGCGCATTCCGATACCCTTCCTGGCCCAACAGCCAACACATCACCATGACTTTCCAGACTCCCGACAGCAGCCACGAACACATCGCCTTCATCGGCGGCGGCAACATGGCCAGCGCCATCATTGGCGGCCTGCTCAAGCGCGGCCTTCCGGCCGGGCAAATCCAGGTGATCGAACCGTTTTCCGAGCAGCGCGCCCGGCTCGCGCAGCAGTTCCAGGTCGAGGTCAGCGAAGCGCCCGGCGCGTCGCTGAACCGTGCGGCAATGGTCGTCTGGGCCGTCAAGCCGCAGACCTTCCGGGACGCCGCCGAACAAAGCCGCGCCCATGTCGGGCACGCGCTGCACCTGAGCGTGGCCGCAGGCATCCGCTCCGACACCATCGCCGGCTGGCTGGGCACCGAACGCGTGGTGCGCGCCATGCCCAACACGCCAGCGCTGATCGGCCAGGGCATGAGCGCCCTCTTCGCCCGGCCCGCTGCCACTGCTGCCGACCGGCAGGCCGTGGAACGCGTGGTGCAGACCATGGGCGCGTATTTGTGGCTGGACCAGGAAGCGCAGCTCGACGCCGTAACCGCCCTGTCAGGCTCAGGCCCGGCCTACGTTTTTTACTTCATCGAAGCCATGATCCAGGCCGGCACCGAGATGGGACTGAGCCGCGAACAGGCGCACAAATTGGCAGTCGGCACTTTTGTCGGCGCCTCGGCGCTGGCCCAGGAGGCTACCGAGCCGCCCGAGGTGCTGCGCGCCCGCGTCACGTCCAAAGGCGGAACCACCTACGCGGCGCTGACGTCCATGGAGCAAAGCGGCATCAAGGCGCAGTTCATCCAGGCGATGCAGGCCGCCCGCCAGCGCGCCAGCGAAATGGGCGACGAATTCGGTGCCAGCTGAGCGCGCATATTGAGCAAAAAATAGCCTTTTTGCGCATATAGCGCGGGCGCAAGCAGCTATCAATAAAATAGCAATTAGCGCACCGCGTAAGACAGGGCAACCCCGGCGAATACCGTGAAGCCGAGCCAGTGGTTCAGGCGAAAGGCCTTGAAGCAGTCGTCGCGCTCGCGCTTGCGGATCAGCCAGCCGTGCCACAGCGCCTGCAGCAACGCTAGGCCAATAGCTATCATAAAAATAGCTGACTGCGCCCGCCCCATAAGCGCAAAAGCCCATATTGTTATAAAAATCAGGTAACTGAGCATGACGCCGGCCACATCGAAGCGGCCTAGCGTGATGGCCGAGGTTTTCATGCCGATCTTCAAGTCGTCGTCGCGGTCGACCATGGCGTATTCGGTGTCGTAGGCAATCACCCAAAACAGGTTCCCGAGCACCAGCACCCAGGCCAGCAGCGGAACGCGCGACTGCACGGCAGCAAACGCCATCGGAATGCCGAAGCTGAAGGCCACGCCCAGCACCGCCTGCGGCATGGCCACAAAGCGCTTGGCAAACGGGTAAATCAGCGTGACGGCCAGCGCGGCGAACGACCAGGCGATGGTGGCGGCATTGGTCGTCAGCACCAGGCCGAACGCCAGCAGCGCCAGCACCGCGCCCAGCGCCAGCGCTTCCTTGCTAGAGAGCGCGCCGCTGGTCACCGGCCGCAGCGCCGTGCGCTTGACGTGACGGTCAAAATCCCGGTCGGCCACGTCGTTGACGCAGCAGCCCGCGCTGCGCATCAGGAACGTTCCCAGCGTGAAGACGATAGTCAAATGCCAGCCCGGAAAACCGTGCGACGCCACCCACAGCGCCGACAGCGTCGGCCACAGCAGCAGCAGCCAGCCCGCCGGACGGTTCCAGCGGATCAACTGCAGGTACAAAGCCCCCACGCTTTTCACTTCGTGCAATGCGCTGCCCCCCGCGGGGGCTGCTGCGCCTGCGGCCCGGCGAAGCCGGTTCCGCGGCCCCTGCTTGCAAGCAGTTGCTACGATTGCTGTTGCTTCCACGCTTGTTTGGGGCGGCCTGGCGCGGGGCACGTCAGCTCTCATTTTTCACTTACTCCTCCAGCAACGAGCGCAGCATCCACGCGGTTTGCTCATGCACCGTCATGCGCTGCGTCAGCAGGTCGGCGGTCGGCTCGTCGCTGGCCTTGTCGGCCATGGGGAACAGTTCGCGCGCGGTGCGGGCGACGGCTTCGTGGCCCTGCACCAGGATGCGCACCATTTCCATCGCCTTGGGCGGCGTGACCGGCGCATCGGGCACCGTCGCCAGCTTGCTGAATTGCGCGTAAGAGCCGGGCGCCGGATGGCCGAGTGCGCGGATGCGTTCAGCCACCGGGTCCACCGCGTTCCAGAGTTCGGTGTACTGCGCCATGAACATGACATGCAGGGTGTTGAACATCGGCCCGGTCACGTTCCAGTGGAAGTTGTGGGTCGTCAGGTACAGCGTGTAGGTGTCGGCCAGCAGCCGGCTCAGGCCCTGGGCAATCGCGGCACGGTCTTTTTCGCTGATGCCGATGTTGATCGCCGGAGCGCCTCGAACCGCTGCGCTGGCAATGGTTTTAGCGGGAGATTTGGCCATAATGTTTTCCTTTAAAAGTGAATTGGAGATGGATAACCATACGCAATGAGCATCGACGCTGCAACAGTCAAAAACTATGCAGGCAATAGGCGCTGAAGGGTGCGCGTCCCTTCAGGACAGCCGGATGACGCCCGGCAGTTCGCAGGCATAAATCGCATTGCGCAGCGCGGCAATCGCTTCATAGCGGGTAAAACTGCGGCGCCAGGCCAGCACCACGCGCCGCGTCGGCACATGGCCTTCGAACGGCAGGTAGCGGATGTAGGACGGCTGCTCCGGGGACGTGTCCTGGCCGCTGAGCGCCAGCGCCGCCTTAGGCACGCCCAGGCGCGGCACCAGCGTGATGCCCATGCCGGCGGCGACCATGTGCTTGATGGTTTCCAGAGACGAACCCTCGAAACTCTTGTTGATGCCCTCGGCGCTGCTCGAAAACCGCGCGAATTCGGGGCAGACCTCCAGCACATGGTCGCGAAAGCAGTGGCCGGTCCCCAGCAGCAGCAGGGTTTCCTTCTTCAGCTCCTCGGCCGTCACGCTGGTGCGGGCGGCCAGCGGGTGGCTACTCGGCACGGCGGCCATGAAAGGCTCGTCATACAGCGGCGCAATCGCCAGGTTGGTGTCGGGAAACGGCTCGGCCAGGATGGCGCAGTCGATCTCGCCGGTGCGCAGTTCTTCGAGCAGCTTGACGGTGAAGTTTTCCTGCAGCATCAGCGGCATCTGCGGCGTTTTCTCGATGATCTGGCGCACCAGGTCGGGCAGCAGGTAAGGCCCAATCGTATAGATCACGCCCAGGCGCAGGCTGCCGGCCAGCGGGTCTTTGCCGCGCCGGGCGATTTCGCGGATGCTGTCGGCCTGTTCCAGCACGCTTTGCGCCTGGCGAACGATTTCCTCGCCCAGCGGCGTGACGGTGATTTCGTTGGCATTGCGCTCGAACAGCTTGACCTGGAGTTCCTCTTCCAGCTTCTTGATCGCCACGCTGAGCGTGGGCTGCGAGACATGGCAGGCCTCGGCGCCCCGGCCGAAGTGCCTTTCGCGGGCCACGGCAACTATGTATTTGAGTTCGGTCAGCGTCATGGGTCTATTGTGCGGCTTTCAATCGGAGGCATTTGCATGAAAAGCGGACGGCAGTCTTTTCCAACATCAAAGCCTTTCGATTCAAAGCCTTTCCGCGGCAACTATTCAAGCTTTTTATCCTCGCTCTTGGCTTCCTTCATGGCTTCCGGCTCCAGTTCCTCGGCAGCGCGATTGAACCAGATGAACGCGCCCCAGCCGGCCAGCAAAATCGCGACCGAGATCACGATGCTGGCCGCATACGGCAGCTGCGACAGGTCGTCATGCAGCGCCTTGAAGGTGGCGACCAGGCCTTCCACCGCCAGCGCGATCACGATGACCACGAGAAAACGCGACAGGTAGCGCCGCACCCGCGTCGGGGCGCTGACCTGTGCCTCGCGGATGACCTCTTCCTCGACAATGGTCTGGGCGATCTGCAGCGCCACCACCGCCACGGCAATCAGGCCGATGGCCTCGATGATGCCCTGTGCCGCGCCGACATCCAGGCCGCTGGCCAGCGCGTGCCAGCCGGAATTCGCCGCGATGGCGATCAAGACCAGCGAAGCGCAGACGAACAGCAAGGCGATCAGGGCGTGAAGGGAAGCAAAAAAGCGGATGAGGATTTTCATGGAGAGATGGTAGCCGTAGCGGGACAGTGGCCGGCACTGACGGCAGCGAATGGCCATTGACGCATGCGTTTATCCAGTACCCACCCCCGCCCCCTCAGGTCTTCAAAAACTCCGCCTTCCCCCCCAGCCAACGCAGCACATGCCGCTCGGCCAGGTCAGGATGCCGGTCCAGGATCAGCGGCTCCAGGTCGCGCCGGCTGTTTTCCACCGATGGCGCGTGATGCGCAAGATACGGCGGTTCGCGACGCCAGTTTCGGTGGCGTTACATCTTGCTTCGGTGCCGATCATTTGCGTGGCGGTGGATCTTTCCCCTGCAAGCGAGCGGCTGGCTGCAATCCTTTGCGGGTCGCTCCAGCGCATGGTGATGGCCCAGCCGGATGCGCGTATTGCTTGTGTCAACATCTTGAAGACCGCCCGGCTCGGGATCGATCAGGCCACGGACGAGGCGAACAATAACCTGCATGTGGTGCGGCGTGTGGCGCTGAGGGCCTGGGCCGCGGGAATCGATCTGCCGGAGGACCGGTTGACCTGTGCCGTGCTGGAGGAGCCTGAGCCGGGGCCGGTGATCATTGGCTATGCCACGGCGAACCACGTCAGCCATATCGTGTTAGGCGCAGGCGCCCATTCGACAGCGCGCTGCCACTTGGGATCTTTTTCAACGCAGGTGGTGGCCGAGGCGATTGTTCGGTGACCGTGGTCCGGGTGCCCGAACGGCGCGAGAGTGTGGCGCAGGCGCGAATTTTGGCCGGATGCTGCCGCAACACTCAGCCTTGCCAGCCCATTTCCGTACAAGCATTTCTCGGTCAAATGCGTCACTTTTGAAAGCTTCGCCTCGGACAGTCAGTTATTTATTAGGGGCTTACCCTGCTATTGACGTGATGGCTCGAAGTCTGCAATTTTGGCGTAAGAAACCTCCTACACAGTCGCGCCAACAGAGCCAAAAGGCAACCACGGGTGGTGTGTGTTGCACTGGATCGACGTGCCGGCATCCAAGGCAGTCGAGGTTCGGGTTTGGGCAAAAAAGGGGCAGAGCAGCAAGTAGTGGGAAGCCTGTGACACCACATCGCCTCCGGGCCGTGCGCCCGGAGCAAGAGAAGCAATTCAGAGGCTAACTTCTGAAAATAACCGTCCGGCCAAATTGCCAGACACACATGGAGCAAGAAAAATGGCAATAGCCAACACGATGACGAATGTGCGGGAGCGATCCCGTCCAATGACCCGCGAAGAGAAGAAGGTGATCATGGCCTCCTCGGCGGGTACCATTTTCGAATGGTACGACTTCTACCTTTACGGTGCACTGGCCGCGATCATCGGGGCGCAGTTTTTCACAGCCTTCCCTGAAAACACACGGAACGTGTTTGCGCTTCTTGCCTTTGCCGCAGGCTTCATCGTGCGTCCGTTCGGCGCGCTGGTATTCGGGATGCTGGGCGACATGATCGGCCGTAAGTACACCTTCCTGATGACCATCGTCATCATGGGCGTATCGACCTTCTTGGTTGGCGTGCTGCCGAACTACGAGAGCATCGGTGTGGCCGCTCCCATCATCCTGATCGCCTTGCGGATGGCGCAAGGTTTGGCTCTGGGTGGCGAATATGGCGGTGCGGCGATCTATGTGGCCGAACACGCACCGGCCAATCAGCGCGGCTATTTCACCGCCTTCATCCAGACCACGGCGACGCTGGGCCTGCTGCTGTCGCTGATCGTGATCCTGTCGGTGCAAGGCTACGTCAACGGCGCCTATCCGGATGTCGCCCTGATGAAGGATGGCGTTGCGGTACTGTCGGCTGACGGCAGCCCGACCATGGTCAAGGCGTTCAACGCCTGGGGCTGGCGTGTCCCGTTCATCGGCTCGATCTTCCTGCTGATGATATCGCTCTATATCCGCCTGCAGATGAATGAGAGCCCCGCCTTCAAGAAGATGAAGGAAGAGGGTCGCACCTCCAAAGCACCGTTGAGTGAAGCGTTCGGCAACTGGAAAAATGGCAAGATTGCGGTCATTGCTCTGTTTGGCCTGGTCGCCGGTCAGGCCGTGGTCTGGTATACCGGTCAGTTCTACGCATTGTTTTTCATGCAAAACGTGATCAAGATCGACAGCTTCACCGCCAACGTCATGGTGGCTTGGTCGCTGATCCTGGGTACCGGGGGTTTCCTGTTCTTTGGATCGTTGTCTGACCGCATCGGCCGCAAGCCGATCATCCTGGCGGGCTGCCTGCTGGCCGCCGCCACCTTCCTGCCCGTGTTCGGCTTTTTGACCAAGACGGCCAATCCAGCCATTTATGCTGCACACCAGACCCCGGTCTCGGTGAAGGTAGCGGCACAAGACTGCTCGTTCCAGTTCAACCCAACCGGAACGGTTAAGTTCACGTCGTCTTGCGACATCGCCAAGGCGCAGCTCGCGCGGACTTCGGTCAATTACGAAACTGTTGAAGGAGCCGCACCGGGCACCTTGGCCATGGTAAAGGTTGGAGAAACAGAGATCCAGTCGTATGACGCAGGCAAACTGACCGGCGACGATCTGAAAAAGGCGAAGACAACCTTTGACGGCAGTTTGAACGCCGCGCTGAAGAAGGCGGGTTACCCACTGGTGCCAGCCGACAACACGACCATCGCGAAGGCGCAGAACTTTGTCGACATTTTCACGACACAGAAGATAACAATCATTCTTATCTTGACCTACCTGGTCCTGCTGGTGACGATGGTCTACGGCCCGATCGCGGCGATGTTGGTCGAAATGTTCCCGACCCGCATCCGTTACTCCGGCCTGTCGTTGCCTTATCACATCGGTAACGGCTGGTTTGGCGGCCTGATGCCAGCGACCGCTTTTGCGATCTCTGCCCAGACCGGCAACATCTACTCGGGCTTGTGGTACGCGATCGTGATTGCGGTCATGACGGTGGTGATCGGCACGCTGTTCGTGCCGGGTGGCACCCACAAGAAGGATATCTTCGCCGGCGACAGCGGTAAGTAAATCCAACTGCCGGACCGGGGCTTTCGGGTCCCTGGTCCGGCCTTTTTTGCGATACGGCCATCAGCCCCAAGGGGCCAGACTGGTCTGTTTCCTGCAAAACCGGCGCAGCGCACTGCACCGGTTTTGCAGGGAGCAGGAAAGGGCAAGCGAGATGCCCGCGTCCGCAACTCAACAGATCCACATCATTGAAACGTATCAATTTCGGCTTTCGTCATGGCCAGAATTGCATGGGGGAAGAAGTTGTTCATATTCCGATACAAGCCATCTCCAATGCCGTAGCTGCCGAGCAGCTGCGCTACGTGCAGGCGGAAATATTTTCATTGCGATTTGCGTTGAGCTTGGAGCAGACCGCTGAAGTAACCGGACTGTCCATCGGTTGGGCCAGCAAGCAGCTCGCCAATTCCTTCACCGAAAGGCCGCACGCGATAGCACCATACCAGCGCGTGGGGGCGGCGCAGACAAAACTTCACACTGGAAGAAGAGGCTGCTGCATTCAAGCCGTGTCTGGAGCAATTCCGCGAGGGAGGCAACATTGTGGTCGGTCAACTCAAGCATCACCTTGATGATACGCTGTGACGGTCGTCTGTTTACACGCTGCTGCAGCGCCATGATTAGCGGAAGTTGGCCCCGGACAAGTGCCATCCAAAAAGTGATACTGTGGCTCAGGAAAAGTGGAAAAAAAGCCTCTCGGAACGCTCCACGGCCTCTACAAAGAATCGAGAGGCGAACCCATCCGGCTGATGTTTCCAGACAAGGCACGCTTCGGGCGCGTTAACGATGTGAGCCGCTGCTGGGCGCCAAAGCCTTGTCGCCCCTTGTGTCTGGCCATGCTTACCCTGGGGTACACCCATGCCCATGCATCATGCCAGCTAGCCACTCACCTGCATGCACGCACGATGGATGCCTCGACCCAGGATCAGCCAGTGGATGTCAGCGGCGTAGCCGTGCGACCAGCGCCGCAATGGGAAGGACCAGTCCCAATATGATCAGGTTCGAGATCAGCCCAGCAAGAATGGCATTGCTGAGGCTTGCCGCGCCGCTTGGCATGGTGGTGGGCAGGATCACGGCTACGAACACCACACCCAAGGCTAAAGGCAGGGCGCGCCCGGTCACAGCGGATGTTCTGATCATCGTGACCACAAGGGCGATGATAAGACCGATGCGAAACAGGTCGGTCAGTTGCGAAAGTACAAGGTCGATCACGGCAGGGTCTCCTTTGCCTCATGTACCAAAGATTGAAGTGAAGATAGTTTAGGCGTTTTCCCGCTTCTTGGACACGAGCAACGAGGTGGGCATCTACGTAGGTATGAGAATTATGTTTTTGTTCGCCGTGTTCGACGGCATGAAAGGCATCACATACACCCAGATCGCTCAGTACTTCGTGCTGACTGTGGCTTACACCGTGCCGGCCGTGTTTCCAACATGCAGAGGCTGCGATAAATGAAATCCTCGTCCTTCTCACCAACGCGTACGACGAGGCTGTTCGCATTCTCATCAATGAACTCGGCTACTCTCAACGTCGCAAAACAACTGATGTCATGTTTGCGAGATTCGTTGACCTTCGACGTGAGCCTGATTTCTCTGCCAAGTCTGACTTCCACAAGCTGGTGGAGCTAAAAAAACTGGGCAAACGCCGAAACAATCTTGTTCACTCGAAATATGCATCTTGGACTAACGTCCATGGAGCCGCAGGTCTCATTCGCCAGAACTCCAAGCTGCGCGCCAGCAAAGGCAGTCGTGAAGAAGATGAAGAAGAGCTTTTACCTGAAGGTCTTAACGCAGATATCGAGTGTCTTTTCACTACCCTCCGGGCGATTGAACCATTTCTCCTCAAGATAATTGATTGGCTTTATCCTGTTGAGTAGGCCTACACCTCCCGCCTCAAGCCTTCAAAAACTCCGCCTTCCCCCCCAGCCAGCGCAGCACATGCCGCTCCGCCAGATCGGGATACTGGTCCAGCATCAGCGGCGCCACCTCGCGCGCCCAGGCCAGCAAACCCGCATCGGTCTGCAGATCGGCAAAGCGCAGCAGCGCCGCGCCTGACTGACGCGCGCCCAGGAACTCGCCCGGCCCGCGAATCTCCAGGTCGCGGCGGGCAATCTCAAAACCGTCATTGGTCTCGGCCATCGCTTTCAGCCGCGCCCGCGCCACCTCGCCCAACCGGGGCGCGTCGCCGGTCGAATACAGCAGCACGCAGGCCGACGCCGCCGCGCCGCGCCCAACCCGGCCGCGCAGCTGGTGCAGCTGGCTCAGGCCAAAGCGCTCGGCATGCTCGATCACCATCAGCGACGCATTCGGCACATCGACGCCAACCTCGATCACTGTGGTGCTGACCAGCACCGCCATCACGCCGTCGGTGAACAGGCTCATCACGGCTTTTTTCTCGGCCGGCGGCATGCGTGAATGCAGCAGGCCGACCATCACGTCGGGCAGCGCCTCGCTCAGCGCCGCATGCGTCTGCGTGGCGTTGACCAGGTCGATGGACTCGCTTTCCTCGATTAGCGGGCAGACCCAGTAGATCTGCCGGCCTTCGGCAATCTGCGCCTGGATGCGGGCGATGACCTCGTCGCGCCGGGCGTCGTTGACGACCTTGGTGACGATGGGCGTGCGGCCGGGCGGCAGTTCGTCGAGCGTGGACACGTCGAGGTCGGCGTAGTAGCTCATCGCCAGCGTGCGCGGAATCGGCGTGGCGGTCATCATCAACAGGTGCGGCTCCTGCCCGTCCCCGGTCATCTTGCTGCGCAGGGCGAGGCGCTGGGCGACGCCGAAACGGTGCTGCTCGTCGATGATGGCCAGCGCCAGGTTCTTGAAAATCACCTTGTCCTGGATCACCGCATGGGTGCCGATGACCAGGCCCGCCTCGCCGCTTTCGATCAGCGCCAGCATCTCGCGCCGCTCTTTCGTTTTCTGGCTGCCGCTAAGGCGGGCCGTCTTGATGCCCAGAGGTTCGAGCCAGCTGATGAGTTTGCTGAAATGCTGCTCGGCCAGGATTTCGGTCGGCGCCATCAGCGCGCACTGCCAGCCAGCGTCGATGCAGCGGGCCGCCGCGAGCGCCGCCACCACGGTTTTTCCGGCGCCCACGTCGCCTTGCAGCAGGCGGTGCATGGGAATGCTCTTTTTCAGGTCGGCCTCGATCTCCAGGCCAACCCGCTGCTGTGCGGCCGTCAGGCGAAACGGCAGGCGCTCCAGCAGTTGCTCCTGCAGCGTGCAATGCGTGCCGCGCATCGCCGGGCCGTTCAAGGCCGGCGCGCGCATGGCCGCGCGCACGCGCCGGGCCTGAAGCTGAGAGATTTGCTGGGCCAGCAACTCCTCGACCTTGAGCCGCTGCCAGGCCGGGTGGCTGCGGTCTTCCAGCGTTTGCAGCGCCACATCGGGCGTCGGATGATGCAAAAACTGTAGCGCCTCACGTAGGCTGAACAAGCGCAAAGGCAGGTTTTTGCTTAAAAATTCCGGGGAAATCGTCTCCCGCAGGTCGGCGCGCCCTAATCCGCTGAGCACCGCCTTGCGCAAATACACCTGCGGCAGGCCGGCCGAGGTCGGGTACACCGGCGTCAGCGCGCCCGGCAGTTCGCCGCCCGCCAGCTTGAAGTGCGGATGCATCATCTCGCGGCCCAGAAAGCCGCCGCGCAGTTCGCCGCGCACACGAACCCTGGCGCCGACGCTGAGTGTTTTCTGGTGCGACGGGTAAAAATTGAGGAAGCGCAGCAGGCAGGTGTCGCTGCCGTCATCGACCGTGACCAGCAACTGGCGCCGTGAGCGGATCAGCACTTCGCTGTGCATGACCTCGCCCTCGATCTGCACCACCTCGCCGTCGCGGGCGTCGGCCAGGCGCACGATGCGGGTTTCGTCCTCATAGCGCAGCGGCAGGTGCAGCGCCAGGTCAATGTCGCGGCGCAGGCCGAGCTTTTCCATGGCTTTTTGCGCCGGGGATTTTTTGGGAGTGGCTGAGGGGACAGAAGGAGCGGCAGCCGGGCTGGATGACAGATTCATGTCGTGATTTTGCGACATTCTGGGGTGATTTTGCGGGCTGTCTTAAACAACAAGCTGACCCATGGCCGTTATTGCTGGTGCTTGATCGAAGCGGCCAGCGCCAAGGCCGTGACGACATCGCGCACTGTCTTGCGACTTTCCTGGGGCAGCGTCATGTAGCGCGCCAGCATCTCACGATCCTGCATGGTCAGCACCGACATATCAGTTCCTGAATCCTGCGTCTTGAAGGTTGGCGCCAAGGTGCCATAGCGCAACTCGTCCGGGCTCACATGCAACCAGTCGGCCAACACCCGTAATTTGTCTTGCGTGGGAATGGACTTGGCAAGAAGCCAGTTGCGGGCCGTGTTGGGCGTGATGCTTTTGCCCCAATAACGCAGGTTGAATTCATTGGCTAAGCCTGAAGGCGAAGGCCGCATGCCAATGCCTTTCAGCGCTAGACGCAGCCGCTCGGCAAACGCTTGGGTTTCAATGAACTGTGATGCTTTGGACATGCCCCAAAAAGTAGGGGGATTGCCCTAACAGAAACTAGGCCGTGTTCGGAAAGTTTGATGTGCTGAAGTTGTGCGACCTGAAGGAAAAGCTTCAGATGAACGCTGGCATGCTCCTTGAGCGCTAAAGCAGTGATTTAATCCCCTGTTTTGGCCAGCAGAATGACTGAAGAACGCCACACCTTCACTGATGCGCAATGGCAGCGTATCGAGCCGTCAATGCCGCCTTGCAAAGGCCGTCCCGGCGGGGCGTACAGGACGTTTTTCGACGCCCTGCTGTGGATAACCCGCACGGGCGCGCCCTGGCGTGACTTGCCCGAGCGGCTGGGCTCATGGAACGTGGTGTACCAGCGCTATGCGTATTGGTGCAAAAAAGGGTACTTCGAGCGCCTTTTTCAGGGCGTGCAGCAGCCCGACATGGAGGAAGTGATGGTGGATTCAACCTGCTGCCGGGCACACCAATCCTCGGCAGGGGCGAGGAAAACCAACGGCCCGCAGGCCATCGGCATAACGCGCGGCGGGCGCAACACCAAAATCCACGCCGTGTGCGACGCGCTGGGCAACCCGCTGCGCTTTGTGCTGACCGCAGGCCAGCGTCACGACTCCAAACCCGTTCCCGAACTGCTGGGTGGGCTGCAGGCCAAGGCGCTTTTGGCTGACAAAGCATACGACTCGGACAAACATGTCCAGGCTGCACAAAGTCAATGCATGGAGGTCATCATCGCCTGCCGGGTCAACCGCAAAAAGAACCCGCGCGTCTTGGACGAGCACCGCTACAAAGCTCGCCACCTGGTGGAAAACCTTTTCCAGCGCATGAAGGTTTTTCGCCGCGTGGCCATCCGCTATGACAAGCTCGACGTCACGTTTCTGGGCTTCGTGCACATCGCCGGCACCATGAAATGGCTCCATTGACTTTTCGAACACGGCCTAGGCAAAATTTTTCCCACTCCACCATTACTACAGGACAAACATGCTGAACACGCTTGATGCCAACGCCCTTGACCGCCTGCCATCGTTGAAAAAATCCGACAGGATGCCGGTGATGTTCATAGGTCATGGCAGTCCTATGAATGCCATTGGCGACAACGAATACCGGAGAAGCTGGCAGGCCCTGGGCACCCGATTCGGCACAGAACTGCCCCGGCCGCAGCTGGTCCTGTGCATTTCGGCCCATTGGCTGACGCAAGGCTGGTGGCTAACCGCCATGGCGCAACCCAAGACCATTCATGACTTCGGCGGATTTCCGCAGGAACTGTTTGACCAGCAATATCCCGCGCCCGGCGATCCGCACGCGGCGAGCGCGATCAGCCTGCTGGTCAGGCAGCGTGCGTCGGCGCCTCTGGGGCTGGATACCGGTGAATGGGGGCTGGACCACGGCGCCTGGTCGGTGCTGGGGCCGATGTTTCCCGACGCCGAAATTCCGGTGATCCAGCTCAGCATGGACTATGACCGCGCGCCTGAAGACCATTACGCCTTGGCCAAACAGCTCAAGGCCCTGCGCGACCGGGGCGTGCTGATCTTGGCCAGCGGCAACATCGTGCACAACCTGGCTCAGATGCAGCGCGGTGCCGGCGGCAACCAGGCTTATGACTGGGCGCTGGAGTTCGACCAGACGATAGGCGGACAGGTTCAGCAGGGCAATCTCGATGCCTTGCAAAATTTCCAGAAGCTCGGTTCGCTGGCGAAGATTGCCCACCCGACCCATGAGCATTATTTGCCCTTGCTGTATGCCGCCGGCGCGGTGGATGCGCGCGAGCCGATGCGGTTTTTCAACACCAGCTTTCAGGGCGGCTCCATCTCGATGCGTTCGATGGTCTGGGGTTAAATAATTTTGCTATTGAAATAGTAGCTAGCTATGCAACAGTTGATCCTTTTTACCGCATCATTTCTCCTCATCTACCCTATTCGTCAGAGTGGCGCTGTCGCGCTGGCGGCGATCCATGAGCAATGGCGCGCATGGATATCAACTGGAAAGCGGGCACAAAAAAAGCCGCTGAATCGCGGCTTTTAAGAGAAATCGGTGCGAAACCGTTTATTGGACGTGCTTGCCGATCAGGCCAGCCATTTCGAACATGGATACTTGCGGTTTGCCGAAAACAGCCAGCAGTTTTTTGTCCGCATTGATCATGCGCTTGTTCGCCTGGTCCTGCAGGTTGTGGGCCTTGATGTAGACCCACAGCTTGCTGACAATTTCAGTGCGCGGCAAAGGCTTGTCGCCGACCACGGCAGACAATTCCGGGCTCAGGGTCAGCGCTTTCATGAAGGCTGGATTCGGTGTGCGCTTCTTGGCTGGCGCGGCATCTTTCTTTGCCGCCGGCTTGGCCGTTGCAGTCGTTTTGGCAGGCGCCGCTTTTTTTGCAGCGACAGTTTTTTCTGGTGCCGCTTTTTTTGCTGGCGCTTTTGTTGCAGTTGCCATAATTGATTCCTTCTTGACAGTTGACGGATCGCCACAGGAAGAACGACTTCGCTATGGCTTAGCGCATGCTACTGGAGAAAATCCTGTTTGAACGCGGGAAAACACTTTATTTCCGGCCTCATGTCGAAGATTTACCTCCGAAAATCAAAAAATCAATGCCAGGGTGTCGATCTGCAGCGAATGCGGTGGCGCAGATGCCCGGCAAATACTTCAACATCTGCCTGAAAGTGAACCTGCAATGACCCGTGCTCCTTCCCCTGCATTCGCGACCTGCGATCTTTGCGATGTCCATAAAAACGACTTTTCGGGTCAATTCCGGGTCATACCGCCCGTGTTCAGAGACTTCGGCGGCATCGCCAGGTTCAGCGGGCCGGTGTCAACGGTCAAATGCTTTGAAGACAATTCACTGGTCAAGGCTGCAGTGGACTCGCTCGGCGAAGGCAGGGTGCTGGTGGTCGATGGCGGCGCATCGCTGCGCCGCGCGCTGGTCGGTGGAAATTTGGGCGCTGCGGCCGCCAGAAATGGCTGGGCCGGCGTTGTGGTGGACGGCTGCGTGCGCGATGTCAGCGAACTTGCACAGTGCAGCACCGGTATACGCGCGCTGGCCGCCATGCCGCTGCCCACTGAAAAAAAGCAGGAAGGGCAACGCGATGTTGCGGTTCAGGTTCAGGGAGTATGGGTCTATCCGGGCGACTGGCTGTACGCGGATGAAGACGGCATCGTCGTGATGGCGTCTCCGCTTAAGGCATGAAGGGCGCAACCGGCAAGCTTAGCTGCTCAGCCCTTTGTAGAGCATGTAAGCTGCCAGCACATACAGAATGCTGGCGAATACCCGCTTGAGCTTGCCAACCGGAATATTGTGCGCCGTCCTGGCGCCCAGCGGTGCGGTCAGGAAACTGCAGGTGGCAACCACGGCCAGCGCCGGCAGCCAGATATAGCCAAGGGAGCCTTCCGGCAAATTCTGCACGGTTTGCCCGCTGATGGCGTAGCCCAGCACATTGGCCACGGCAATTGGAAAACCCAGCGCCGCGGAGGTGGCGACGGCGTTGTGGATGGGAATATTGCACCAGGTCATGAACGGCACGCTGATGAATCCGCCGCCTGCTCCTACCAGTCCGGACAGGAAGCCGATGAATCCGCCTGCCGCCAACTGGCCGCCGGTGCCGGGCATCTGGCGCGTGGGCTTGGGTTTTTTGTCCAGAAACATCTGGGTGGCGGAAAAGCTCACGAACAGGCCAAAGAAAATCGCCAGGTAGGACCCCTTGAGCAGGGCAAACACGCCCAGGCTGCCGATGATGCTGCCCACCACAATGCCCGGTGCCAAGCGCGTGACGATGTCCCACCGCACGGCGCCGCGCTTGTGGTGCGCACGCACGCTGGACAGGGAGGTGAAGATGATGGTGGCCATGGACGTGGCGATGGCCATTTTCACTGACAGATCGGCGGAGACTCCGCGATTGGCCAGGATGATGGTGATGAACGGCACCATCAGCATGCCGCCGCCGATGCCCAGCAGGCCAGCGAGAAAGCCGGTGCCCACACCGAGCACGGCCAGTTCAACGATGAGCAGGGGTTCGAGCATCATGAGCGGCAGCGGCGGGGCATCAGGGCGGCCGCCGCGTTCGGGTTGGAACGGCGGTGCCCGAAGCGAAAGGAAGAAAAATAAGGTGTCTGCGAATGCCACCGGACCGTCATCCTGAACCGGGGTTCAGGTGGGCGAGGGCAGTCAGGCTTCGGGTTCGTCTGACGCGAGACGATCACACCTGTCTGACAATTTACCAAGCCCGAGCTCGTGGAGCATTGGTTCAAGGAAATATAAAGCCCGGCGCGCACCGCAGACCAATCAATTGTAGGCCCATACGACGGATCGGTTTCCCGGCGAAAGTCCAAAAGGGTCAAGCCGTGAAATTCTGGCTGGCCAGCGCGGCGTCGAGTTTTTGAAGCAACAACTGCAGCTGTGCCCTGGACGCTTCTCTGGCGCCATCGGCGGCATCGGCCTTCGGGTCCGGCGTCTGCAGGGCAGGTTCTGGCGGTGCTGGCGGTGCTGACGCAGGCTCAAGCAACTGGTAGGCCAGATTCAGCGCCGCCAGGACGGCAATCCGGTCGCGGGCCTTTACCTTGCCAGCATCGCGGATCTTGCACATGGCCGAGTCCACCGTTTCAACCGCTTCGAGCAGACGGGTTTCGCTGTTTTCCGGGCAGCCCAGCATGTAGTTCTGACCCATGATCTGTACTTCTAGCTGTTTCATCGCGCAGGGTCCACAAAGGGGTTGACAACGGAGTCGGTGGTTTCGGGCAGGCGCTCGATCAGTGCATCCACGCGGGCGCGAGCAGCGCTGAGCCGGGACCTGAGCGAATCCCGCTCATGCGCCAGGGCAGTGACCTGTTCGCCCAGCTGAGCGTTGATGCGCTGCAATTCCTCGTAACGCAGCAAAAGCTGCTCTACGCGTTCGGTAATTTGGTCGATGGGATCGATGGGGTGTTGGTTCAGCATGGCACTTTAGATTGTAGGGGGCAGGCGTATTTTGCCGCGTAGAATCCCCGCTGTTGGTGCTCGCCGCATGGTTCACATGCTGCAGTTCAACGGGAAGCAGGGGGAAGTCAACGCCATTCGCGCCGAATCAAACCGGCCCGCAAGCGCGAAGGCCTCTAACCTGCGCTGCCCCCGCAACGGTAAACGGACGAATGCAGCGCCCTGAGCAAGTCAGGGCCGCATTCAGTTTTCATCATGAGTCACTGAGCGTTTTGAACACGCGCTTGGGAAGGCGATGAAAGCAGTTCCGTCAGCCCGGATACCGGCCAACGAAGTGAATGCGCACGTCTTTTTTTAAAGAACCGGCGCGTTCGTAACGCTCATGCACTGGCGGGGAAGCCGGTGAGAGCTTTTTTGTTGATAGTTTGAATCATGAAAATTTGTATTTCCAACGTGCGCCTGGCTGCGCTGCCACTGGCTTTGGCTGCTGCATTCCCGTCTTTTTCACAAACGCAAACAGCGCCGCAACTCAGGGAAACCGTCGTCACGGCCAGCCGCGTAGAGCAGGACTTGCAGTCCGCGCCGTTTTCGGCAGTTGTGTTGACCCGTGCGCAAATCCTGGCCTCTGGCGCAAGCGATGCCAATGACGCCATTCGTCGCCTGGTCGGGATTCCATCGCGTACCGACCTGCGGGGCGGTCGCAACTATTCCCTCGACCTGCTGGGTTTTGGGGCAACGGCCAACCAGAATGTGGTGGTCATCGTCGATGGCGTGCGCATCTCTGAAAATGAACTGGTCAATTCACGCTTGAGTGCGATTTCGCCCGAGATGATCGAATCGATTGAAATCATCCGTGGCGGCGCTAGTGTGCAGTGGGGCGAGGGCGCCAGCGCCGGGCTAATCAATGTCGTGCTCAAGCGCGGCGCCAAAACCGGGCTGTCGGGTTCTGCCAGTGTTCAGGCTGAAAGCTTTTCCGGCCGCGATTTGCGCGCCCAGCTTCAGGGTGGCAACGGCAGCACCGGCTTCGACATCAACGTGCGCCACCGCGAGACCGACGGCTACCGCGAGAACAGCGAAAACAAGCAAGATACAGCTTCGATTGGCGTCAATGGTCGTGCCGGCGATTTCGGTTTTCGCGCACGCGTGAGCACGGAAGAAGAGAAAAGCCGTTTCCCCGGCGGTCTGACCTTTGCCCAGTTCGCGACCAACCCGAGGCAGAGCGTCACGCCCGATGATTTTGGCGACTACGCCGAAACACGCGTCAGCGCTGGTTTTGACTACAAGCTCGATGCCTGGACCCTAGCCCTTGACCTCGGGCAGCGAAATCGCCAGAGCACGGGCTTTTTTGTCGGCAGCAGCTACAACGCGAAAACCAAGAGTGACTCCAGCCAGGTGTCGCCAAAAGCCACTTATGCCGGCCGCTTGGGCTCCAGCGCGCTGACGGCGGTGGTGGGCATGGACTTCAACCACTGGAATTACAACACCGTTGATAATTTTGGCCAAAATGAAAATGCCAGCCAGAAAAACCGCGCGGCCTATCTGATGGGCGATGTGCTGCTGGCGTCAAGCACGCGCCTGAGCGCTGGCGTGCGCCACGAAAAAGTCAACAAGACCGCCACGGATGCCGTGAATTTCGTCAACTACGACCGGCCCGACAGCCTCAAGGCCTGGGATGTAGGGGTCAACCAGGCGCTTTCTGGAGAATTCAATCTCTATGCCCGCGCGGCCCAGGCTTACCGCTTGCCCAATGTGGATGAAAACCGCTTCCTGTTCGCAGCCCTGCAGCCGCAGATCACGCGCGACATTGAAATGGGCCTGAAGTGGCAGTCTGCCGCCACAAGCAGTGCGGGCATGCGCGTATTCCGCCAGAAGGCAAGGAATGAGATTGCCTATGACCCCACGGTCTTTAGCAACATCAACCTCGACCCGACGCGCCGAACCGGCATTGAGGTGAACGGCCAGATGGCATTGGCGAACAACCTTACGCTGAATGGCTCGCTGCAAACCGTGGACGCAAAGTTTTCCGAAGGCCCGAACGCGGGCAAGAAAATCCCGCTGGTGTCAAAGAACTCGGCCGCGCTGCGGCTGGACTGGCAAGTCGATGCGCGCCAGCGAGTAGGCGTGGGCGCGCAGTATCTGGGCAAGGCGCGCTTTGGCAATGACAATGCCAACGCCTGCACCCGCATGATTCCTGCCAGCACGCTGCTGGACGCGCGCTACAGCTGGAAGCTGGACCGTGTTGAGGTGTCTCTGGCAGCCGACAACCTGACGGATCGCAAAAGCTACAGCCAAGCCTTCAATTGCGTCACCGGCGGCATCTATCCAGATCCGGGGCGCATCATCCGCGCTTCTGTCAAATACGCTTTTTGACAGGAAACTGAGGACCAGTCCGTATTTGAAGGAAGACCATGACTGAACACACCAGCAACTGGCGCGCATTGGCTGCCAGCCATGACAGCAGCGACTACGGCCCGCAGCGCATCGTCTGCCTGACCGAAGAACCCACCGAATGGCTGTACCTGCTGGGCCAGGAGCGGCGCATCGTCGGCATTTCGGGCTACACCGTGCGCCCGCCGCGTGCGCGCGAGGAAAAGCCCAAGGTCAGCGCCTACCTGAGCGCCAAGATCGACAAGATCGTCGAGTTGCGTCCGGATTGCGTGATCGGCTTTTCCGACCTGCAGGCCGACATCGCGGCGCAGCTGATTCGCCATGGCATCCAGGTCACCATCTTCAACCAGCGCAGCGTGGCCGAGATTTTCTCGATGATGTACCAGTTGGCCGCCATGGTCGGGCAGGCCGGGCGCGGTTTGGCGCTGATCCACGGCATGCAGCAGCGGCTGCTGGAAATCGAGCAGGCAGCAGCCAGCCTCAAGCGCCGGCCACGCGTGTTCTTCGAGGAATGGCACGACCCGCACATCAGCTGCATTGCCTGGGTGTCCGAGCTGGTCGGCATTGCCGGCGGCGACGACTGCTTTCCCGAACTGGCGAAAGAGCCCATGGGCAAGGGCCGCATCATTGCCGACGGACTGGACATCGTACGGCGCGCGCCCGACATCATTTTCGGTTCCTGGTGTGGCAAGAAGTTCAGGCCCGAACTGGTCGCCGCGCGGCCGGGCTGGGAAGATGTGCCGGCTGTCAAAAACCATCAGCTGTTCGAGATCAAGTCGTCAGAAATTTTGCAGCCTGGCCCGGCCGCGCTGACCGATGGCATCGAGAAGCTGCACAAGTTCATCATGGACTGGGGCCGCCAGCATGGTTGAAGCACTGGCGATTGCCCGCAGCGAGCTGATCCTGGGCGGCCAGAAAAGCGGCAAGTCGCGCCGTGCCGAGATGCTGGCCCGCAGCTGGCTGGCCCAGTCGCCCGCGCACAGCGCCGTGCTGATCGCCACCGCCCAGCCCTTGGACGAGGAAATGCGCGAACGCATCGCACGCCATCAGGCCGACCGCGCCGAGCGCGTGCCGGGCATGCGAACGGTGGAGGAGCCCGTGCGGCTGGCCGAAACGCTGACTGGTTGCAGCCAGCCGCACACGCTGGTCGTGGTGGACTGCCTGACCTTGTGGCTGACCAATCTGCTGATGCCGGCCGATGAATTCAAGGAAAAACAGGCTGTAGCGCATGACCAACGTGCGCAAGCAGCTATGCTTTTAAGAGCGATTGAAGCAGCCCCCGGCCCGCTCGTGCTGGTCGGCAACGAAATCGGCCTGGGCGTGATTCCGCTCGGGCGCGAGACGCGGGCGTTTGTCGACGCGCTCGGGCGGCTCAACCAGGATGTGGCGCAGGCATGCGAACGCGTCACCCTGATGGCGGCCGGGCTGCCGCTGCTACTCAAAGGCCAGGCATGAAGGCATTCGCTGCTTTACTGATCGCCTGCGTCACGGCGGTGCTGCCCGCCCACGCCCTACAAATCACCGACGACCGGGGCGTCGCCGTGACCTTCGCGCAAAGCCCGCAGCGCATCGTCAGTGTGCTGCCGTCGCTGACCGAGGGCGTGTGCGCGCTGGAGCAGTGCCATCGCATCGTCGGCGTGGACCGCTATTCCAACCACCCGGCCAGCATCAAGGCGCTGCCGGTGGTCGGCGGCGGGCTGGACCCGAACATCGAGGCCATCGTCACGCTCAAACCCGACGTGGTGCTGCTGGCCGTGTCCTCGCGCGCCAGCGAGCGCCTGGAGTCGCTGGGCATCAAGGTGCTGGCGCTCGAACCCAAGAACCATGCCGACGTGCGCCGCGTGCTGAAAAAACTCGGTGCGCTGCTCGATATTCCCGATGCCGTGGGCGCGGACCGGCTCTGGCGCGTGATTGACGCCAGCGTCGAGGCCGCCGCGCAGTCGCTGCCGCCCAAGGCGAAAAACGCGCGGGTGTACTTCGAAGTCAGCCGCGGGCCGTATGCCGCCGGCGAGTCGTCCTTCATTGGCGAAACCCTGGCGCGGTTGGGTGTGAAGAACATCATCCCTGCGTCGTTGGGGCCGTTTCCGCGCATCAACCCGGAGTTCGTGGTGCTCGCCAACCCGGACCTGATCATGGTCGGCAACCGCAGCATGGAGCCGATGGCGTCCTACCCCGGCTGGTCAAGCATCAAGGCCGTGAAGGAGCAGCGCATCTGCGTGTACAGCGCCGAGGAGTCCGACGTGGTGGTGCGCCCCGGCCCGCGCATGGCCGAGGCGGCGCGCATCATGGCCCGATGCATCGCGCGCAAGGCCGGGGCCGGATGAGTCCGTCTTTCACGCTGCAGCACCGCAAAGCCTTCTGGCTGGCGCTGGGACTGCTGGCGGCGTCCGTGGGCTTGCTGGGGCTGGGCGTCAGCGTTGGCAGCACCGGTTTTGACAGTGTGCTGAACCTGCGGCAAGACCCGCAGGCGCTGCTGATCGTCTCCGAAATCCGCCTGCCGCGCACGCTGGGCGCCTGGCTGGCCGGCGCGCTGCTGGGGCTGGCCGGCGCGGTGGCGCAAGGGCTGTTTCGCAACCCGCTGGCCGACCCGTACTTGCTGGGCAGCGCCTCGGGCGCGTCGCTGGGCGTGGCGCTGGCGATGGCGCTGTTTGGCATTTCGCCGCTGGCGACGCACTGGCTGGCGCGCATCGGGCTGACCGGCGCGGCTTTTGTCGGCGCGGTGCTGGCGGTGCTCTTGACGCTGTTGCTGGCCAAGGGCGTGCAGCACACGCTGCGGCTGCTGCTGGCCGGCGTGGTCGTCGGCGTGGTGCTGGGGGCGATCACTTCCCTGGTGCTGCTGCTTCAGCCAGAGATCATGCAGGCCATGCAGTCCTTCATGCTGGGCAGCACCGGCTTTGTCGGCTGGACCGCCTGCGCCATCATGGCGGCCGTCTTCGTGGTGATGATGCTGGCGGCGTGGATGATGGGCCATGCGCTCGACGGCCTGGCGCTGGGCGAAGCCACCGCGCACAGCCTGGGCCTGCCGCTGGTGCAGATGCGCGCGGCGCTGGTGGCGGTGCTGGCGCTGGCCACCGGAACGGCGGTGGCGCAAACGGGGCTGATCGCCTTTGTCGGCCTGGCCGCGCCGCACCTGGTGCGTTCGGTCGTCAAGACCACGCACGGCCGGCTGATCGGCCTGGCCAGCCTGATGGGCGCGGTGCTGCTCACGGCCGCCGACATCCTGGCCCGGGGGCTGGTGGCGCCGCAGGAACTGCCCGTCGGCGTGCTCACCGCCGTGCTGGGCGGCACTTATTTACTGTGGCTGATGCACCGGCAGACAGGGAAAGGCAACGGACTATGACCTTGAATCCTCCTCGGTTTGCTATGCAGTTCATAGCTATAGATGCCCGCCAGATAAGCGTAAAGCTCGGAAATAATGAAGTTTTGCACGATATTTCGCTGGCGCTGCCGCGCGCCCGCTGGACCAGCGTCGTCGGCCCCAACGGCGCGGGCAAATCAACGCTGCTCAAGGTGCTGGCCGGGCTGCTGCCGCACAGCGGCGAGGTCGCCTTGCTCGGCCAGCCAATGGCCAAAATGCGCGGGCGCGACCGGGCGCGGCAATTGTCGTGGCTGGGCCAGAACGAAAGCTCGGCCGACGACCTGACCGCCTACGACGTGGCCATGCTCGGCCGCCTGCCTCACCAGCCCTGGCTGGCGCCGCCGAGCAGCGCCGATCATGCCGCCGTCGAGCGTGCCTTGCGCGCCACCCAGGCCTGGGACTGGCGCGGCCGGCCGCTGGGCCAGCTCTCGGGCGGCGAACGCCAGCGCGTGCTGCTGGCGCGCGCGCTGGCGGTCGAGGCCGAGGTGCTGCTGATGGACGAGCCGCTGGCCAACCTCGATCCGCCGCACCAGACCGACTGGCTGCTGATGGTTCGCCATTTGGTCGCCAGCGGCAAGACCGTGGTCAGCGTGCTGCATGAAATCTCGTTCGCGCTGCAGGCCGACGAACTGGTGGTGATGGACCAGGGCAGGGTGACGCACCAGGGCGCTTGCGTTGACGCCGCCACGCACCGCGCGCTTGAAGGCGTGTTCGAGCACCGCATTGCCGTGCATCACCTGGCCGGGCAGTGGCTGGCCGTGCCCCGGATTTGAAAACCGACCTATGAGAGATCACCATGCAGATGGAAACGCCGCCCGCCGCCAAGCCCTACGACAAGCCCGAGGGTGAACGCCGCGGCCTGCTGATCGTCAACACCGGCGACGGCAAGGGCAAAAGCACCGCCGCCTTCGGCCTGGCCCTGCGCGCCCACGGCCGCCACCATGTGCATGGCAAAGCCGTCAAGATTTTTCAGTTCATGAAAGTGCCCAGCGCCCGCTTTGGCGAGCACCGCATGTTCGAGCAGCTGGGTATTCCGATTGAAGGGCTGGGCGACGGCTTTAGCTGGAAAAGCCAGGATATTGAACACTCCGCCCAGCTCGCCCGCGACGGCTGGGAAAAGGCCAAGGCCGCCATTCTGAGCGGCGAGAACTTCATGGTCGTGCTCGACGAGCTGACCTACCCGCTGATCTACGGCTGGATGCCGCTCGATGACGTGCTGCACACGCTCAATAGCCGGCCGAAGGATGTGCATGTCGTCATCACCGGCCGGCGCTGCCCGCCCGAGCTCGTCAACCTGGCCGACACCGTGACCGAGATGACCAAAATCAAGCACGCCTTCAACGCGGGCATTCCGGCCCAGCGCGGCATTGAAGACTGACGCCGTGCGCCAGATTCCGCCAGACCATGCCTTCAGCCCGCCCGAGCGCCAGGCGGTGTACCGGGCCATTCACGAGCGGCGGGACATGCGCCACTTCAGCGGCGGCACGGTCGCCGACGACCTGCTGCAGCGCCTGCTGTCGGCCGCGCATCATGCGCCCAGCGTCGGCTTCATGCAGCCGTGGCGCTTTATCCGTATCCGCAGCCGGCCGCTGCGTGAAGGCGTGCATGCGCTGGTCGAGCAGGAGCGGGTGCTGACCGCGCAAGCCTTGGGCGAGCGCGAGGACGAGTTCATGAAGCTAAAAGTGCAGGGCGTGCTCGACGCCGCCGAGCTGCTCGTCGTGGCCCTGCCGCCGGGGCGCGAGGCGCATGTGTTTGGCCGCCGCACGCTGCCCGAGATGGATCTGGCGTCTGCCGCCTGTGCGATTCAAAACCTCTGGCTGGCCGCGCGCGCCGAAGGGCTGGGCATGGGCTGGGTGTCGATCTTTTGCCCGGTGAAGCTGGGCGCGTTGCTGAACCTGCCTGAGGGCAGCAAGCCGATTGCCATCCTGTGCCTGGGGCCTGTCCACGCTTTTTACGACCAGCCCATGCTGCAGGCCGAAAACTGGGCGCGCCGCGCCGCGCTGGCCGACATGGTGTTTGAAGACGGCTGGGGCCAGCCCGCTGCGGCGCCTGGTCCGGCTTCGGATTTCTGACGTGGGATGCCGCTGGCTTTGGCGCTCGTCATGCCCGTGGCGCTGCTGCTGGCGCTGTGGATCGACCGCTGCTGGGGCGAGCCGCCGCTGGCGGTGCATCCGGTGGTCTGGATCGGGCATTACCTCAAGGCCTGCGGAAATTTCACCGTGCGCTGCCCGCCTGCGCTGGCATTTCTGCTGGGCGCGCTGGCTTGGGTAGCCGGTGCGTTGCTGGTCGGGGCGCTGGCCTGGGCGCTGCAGGCCCTGGCCTTGTGGCAGCTGGCGCGGTTTATCGCGCAACCGCAGCCTGCTGGCGCACTGGCTGCCGCGGCGCTGGTCGCCGCCATGGCCTGGCTGCTCAAGGCCATGCTGTCCTGGCGCATGCTGACGGACGAAGTCGGCGCGGTCGAGGCGGCGCTACGCCAGTCGCTGCCGGCTGGGCGAGAGCGCCTGTCCTGGCTGGTCAGCCGTGACACGGCGAATCTGAGCGAAAGCCAGGTGCGCGAAAGCGCCATCGAAACGCTCGCCGAAAATCTTAATGACTCGGTGGTCGCGCCGATTTTCTGGTTCGTGCTGCTGGGCCTGCCGGGCGCGGCCATTTACCGCTTTGCCAACACTGCCGATGCGATGTGGGGCTACCGGGGAACCTACCGGGGCCAGCACTGGGAATGGGCCGGCAAATGGGCGGCCCGCGCCGACGATGCGCTGTCGTGGCTGCCCGCGCGGCTCACGGCCGGGCTGCTGATGGGCGTGACGGGGCAAGTCCAGTTCGGCGCATTGCGGCGTGAAGCGGCCCGCACGCCTTCGCCCAACAGCGGCTGGCCGATGGCGGCGATGGCCATGGCGCTCGGTGTCAGCCTGGGCAAGCCCGGTGTTTACACGCTGAACGCCACAGGGTGCGCGCCACGGGCCGGCGATGTGCCGCTGGCACAAAAATATGCATCAAAACTGGTGTTGGCGCTTGTCCTGTGTGTGCTGACAGCTATTATTTTAGTAGCATGGATGATGTGATGATGAACGCTTTCCAGCCGCAAGGCACGCGCATCCATGGCGGGCCTGACCGCCACGGCGCGGCGCTGCATGACTTTTCCACCAACAGCAACGCCTGCGCGCCATGCCCGGCGGCGCTGGCAGCCGTGCAGCAGGCTGACGCCAGCCAATATCCCGACGCCAGCTATACCGCCCTGCGCGGGCAGCTGGCCGATTTCCATGGCGTGGATGCGGCGCGCATCGTGCTGGCCGGCAGCGCCAGCGAGTTCATTTTCCGCATCACCGCGCTGGCGGCACAAACCGCGTCAACCGCGCCAACGGCCGGCGAGGGTGGCACGCTGTGGTTGCCGCCGCACAGCTACGGCGACTATGCGCAAGCCGCCCGCGCCCACCGGCTGATGCTGGACAGCGAGCCCGGCCAGGCGCAACTGCTCTGGGCCTGCGAGCCGTCCAGCCCGCTGGGCGCCGCCCAGGCGGGGCTGGGCGCCATGGCCGATGCCTGCGCGGCCAGCGCCATGCTCGTGCTTGACCGCGCGTATGAACCGTTGCGGCTCGGCGGCGCGCCCACGCTGACGCAAGCGCAGTTGCAAACCGTCTGGCAGCTCTGGACGCCCAACAAGGCGCTGGGCTTGACCGGCGTGCGCGCCGCCTACGCGATTGCGCCCGTGGGTGCGGACGAGGCCGTGTTTCAACTCGACCAGCTCAGCGCGTCCTGGCCGGTGGGCGCGCATGGCGTGGCGCTGCTGCGGGCCTGGACCGATGGCGGCGTGCTGGCCTGGCTGGCCGGCAGCCTGAACACGCTGCGCGACTGGAAAGCGCGGCAAATCGCCCTGTGTGAATCCATGGGCTGGACCTGCTTGCCGAGCGACACCAATTTCTTCTGCGCGCGTCCCAAATTGCCCGAAGCCCTGAGCCTGCCGCAAGCCCTTGAGCAACTGCGCAGCCACGGCATCAAGCTGCGCGACACCGCCTCGTTCGGCTTGCCCGGCCATGTGCGCGTCAGCGTGCAGCCGCCGCTGGCGCAGGATGCGCTGCACAATGCCTGGCATCAACTCTCAGGAAAGCCAGTGAGAGCCAGTTGTTCACACTAAAATCACTGACTACTTGTAGTTTTTAAATTACAATTTCGTTACGATGATTGAGATAAAACAAACGGAAACATTCCGCTCGTGGGAGACAAGACTCAAGGATCGCCGGGCGCGAACCCTCATTGCAACTCGGGTGATGCGCCTGGCCGAAGGGTTGCCTGGCGATGTTTCTTCGATTGGCGAGGGAGTCAGTGAGCTCAGGATTCATCACGGTCCCGGCTATCGGGTCTATTTCCAGATGCGCGGAAATACCCTCGTTATCTTGCTCTGTAGTGGCGACAAAGGCACCCAGGGACGCGACATTGCGATGGCAAAAAAACTGGCTCAAGAATGGAGTACGCAAAATGGCTGAGAAACTGACAACCTATGATCCTGCTGCTGCGCTGGTCAACGATGAAGAAATTGCATTCTTCATGGCCGACGCGCTGCAAACCGGCGATGCCGCCTATATCGCCAAGGCACTGGGAATCGTGGCCCGCGCTAAAGGCATGACTCAAATTGCAGCTCAGACAGGGCTTTCCCGCGAGCAGCTTTACCGCTCTTTCAGTGAGAACGGCAACCCCACGCTAAAAACGACTCTGGCAGTCATGAACGCCTTGGGCATCGAACTCACCGCCAAGGTTCCGGCGGGCGCATAAGTAGCCTGGATCATAAAATTGTGTGTCAAAACGACGTACAATTTTGGTGAATCATGAGTTTTTCCATGCCCTCTAAAACTTCCCGCACCGAATCCGCCCGCATCAACCTGCGCACCAGCCCCGAGGCCAAGGCACTCATTGAGCGTGCTGCGTCCATCATGGGCGCCACCGTGTCCAGCTTCATGCTGCAAAACGCGTATGAAGCGGCGCGGCGCATCGTGGCCGACAAAGACACCCTGATGCTTTCGCAAGAAGCTTTTGAAGACTTCGTGGCATCGTGTGAACACCCCGCAGAGCCCACGCAAGCCCTGATTGACTTGATGGCCTTGCGCTGAATGGCGGTTCCCATTGAATTGCTGGCAGCGCATCACCAGCGCCAGGGCTTTGACTGCGGCGAGCCGGCCCTGAACGAGTTTTTGCAGCGCCAGGCCGGCCAGTTGGGCCGCAAGGGTTTTGGCAAAACCTATGTGGCGCTGGACGCGGACGGCTTGGCCGTGGTCGGCTTTGTCACCTTGAGCGCCGGACAGGTCCAGACGCCGCGCCTGCCCGCCGGCCTCAAGCTGCCGCGCTACCCGGCGCCGATACTGCGCATGGGCCGCTTGGGCGTGAACCGCCGCGCGCAAGGGCAGGGAGTCGGGCGGCAACTGCTGTCTTTTGCCTTGCAGCTGGCGCTGGAATTTTCAAAAAGCGTTGGCCTGTATGCCGTGGTGGTGGACGCCAAGCACGACAAGGCCAGGGCTTATTACCAATCCATGGGCTTTACTTCAACGCTGGATGATCCGCTGTGCCTGTATCTGCCGGTCAGCGTGCTGGAAAAAGCAAAGCCCGAGCGGATGCCGCCCGCTGCTTCACGCCAGGACTTTGAGAAGTTCCTCAAACTGGTGCCTGACGCGCCAGCGCAGGCTGGGGACGAACTTTTACCAAATACAGACAAATAATGATTGGTCATCACGCACTTATTCATGCTTATCCAAGACCAACTTCCCGACTTGCTTCATGCCAAGTCACAGCCGCGCTGGTGCGCGCCGCCGAGCGTGCGCGGGTCATCGCCGAGCAAACGGATACGAAGCTGATCGTGAGTTCGCCATCAAACAACATCGACGTAAATATCCAGCCACTGGCTGGAGAAGTAACCCAGCCGAAACCACCCAGAGCCAAAGCCGTCATGGTTTTAGGCACCACCAGCAACGCCGGCAAAAGCTGGCTGACCACTGCGCTGTGCCGCCATTACGCCCGCCAGGGGCTGAAAGTTGCGCCCTACAAGGCGCAGAACATGAGCAACAACGCCAGAGTGGTCGCCGGCGGCGAGATCGGCAGCGCGCAGTATTTCCAGGCGCTGGCGGCCCGCGCGGTGCCCGATGTGCGCATGAACCCGCTGCTGCTCAAGCCTGAAAAAGACACGCAAAGCCAGGTCGTGCTGATGGGCCAGGTGAATGCCGAACTCTCGCGCATGGAGTGGCGCGGGCGCAGCCTGTCGGTCTGGCCAGTGGTGGCGCAGGCGCTGGACGAGCTGCTGGCGGAAAACGACGTGGTGGTGATTGAAGGCGCGGGGTCGCCCGCCGAGATCAACCTCAAGTCCTGCGATATCGTCAACATGCGCGTCGCCCTGCATGCCAATGCGGCCTGCCTGCTGGTGACCGACATCGACCGGGGCGGCGCGTTTGCCCATTTGTACGGCACCTGGGCCATGCTGGACGAGGCCGAGCAAAAGTTGATCAAGGGCTTCGTGCTCAACAAGTTCCGGGGCGACGCGAGCCTGCTGGCACCCGGGCCGCAGATGCTGCAGGACCTGACTGGCGTGCCGACGGTGGCCACGTTGCCGATGTGGTGGCAGCACGGACTGCCGGAAGAAGACGGCGTTTTTGACGACCGCAGCACGGCCGCCGGCAAGGTGACGAAGACCGTCGCCATCGTCGCCTACCCGCGCATCAGTAACCTGGACGAATTCCAGCCGCTGAAGAACGTTCCCGGCGTGCGCTTGAAATGGGTGCGCAGCCCGTCCGAACTGGCGGGATTGGGGCCGGCCGACTGGGTCATTCTGCCCGGCTCCAAAGCGACCAGCGCCGACCTGGCCTGGTTGCGCGCGCAGGGGCTGGACCAGGCGGTTGCCGCGCATGCCGGCCGGGGTGGCGCGGTGCTGGGCATTTGCGGCGGTCTGCAGATGCTGGGCGAAGCGCTGATCGACCCGCACGGCATCGACGGCAACGGCCCCGGCCTGGGGCTGCTGCCGGTGGTCACGCTGTTTGACGAAGCCAAGACCGTGCGGCACCGGCAGGCTGCGTTTGCCAGCGTGGGTGGGTTGTGGGCCGGTTTGTCAGGCGTTGAGGTGCAGGGCTACGAAATCCACCACGGCCAGACCGCGCCGCATTCGGCCATGGCGGCGGCTGGCGATTTGGCCAGTGCCGTGATGCCCGATGGCCTGGCCTGGCAGAACGCCGACGGCAATGTGCTGGGCTTGTATTTGCATGGGTTGTTTGAAGACCCGCGTGTGCTGCAGGCCCTGTTTGGCGCGGCCACGCCGACGCTGGAGTCGGTGTTTGACGGGCTTGCCGACTACATCGAGCAGCACTTCGAGCCCGGCATTCTTGCCATGTTGACAGCGCCGCACTGAGGTTTTGCCGTGGGCGCCATGGGGAATTCGGCGTTTCGTTGGGCCGAAAACCGGGCATTTCTTGCCGTGCCGCACCCGCATGGAATGTATGGAAAAAAAAGAGCCATGTTTTTCGTTGAAAAATGGCGCTCGCACCTATTCAATGTGTCGTGCTTAACCTACAAATCCGTCAACCGGTGATCAGCCATCATGAATGTGGTTTTTCAATCAATTCAACTGGAGACATTCATGCCTGAGTTTGCCAAAAAAAATGTTGTTTGCGCTGCGGCCATTGCCGGCGCGCTGGCGCTGATGTATGCAGTTCCAGTGAGTGCATCCAGCCACCGAGAAGCGCCTTTTATCGCTGGACAACAAAAGGTTGACGGCACCGATTTGTATATGTTTCGAAGCTACGAGGCAGGTCGGCAGGACTATGTGACGTTGATTGCCAATTACATTCCTTTTCAGGATCCGCAGGGCGGCCCCAACTTCAATCAGTTTGATTCACACGCTCTTTATGAAATTCATATCGACAACGTGGGCGATGCCAAAGAACACCTGACGTTCCAGTTCCGTTTCAAGAATGACACGAAAAAACAGACACTGAAAGTGGGTGGCAAAGACGTGCTGATTCCGCTGATCAACTCGGGTTCCCTTAGCGCCGTCAACGATGCCAAGCTTAATGTGCGTGAAACCTACACCGTGAACATGGTCAGGGGTGACCGCCGTGGCGGAGTCAGCACACGGCTGACCAATGCGGTGGGCGGAGCCACTGAATTTGACAAGCCTGTGGACAACATAGGCGACAAGACTTTTGGCAGCGCCAGCGGTTACGAAACCTATGCCAACCAGCATATCTACCGTGTGGCGATTCCCGGCTGCGGCGAAGGCAAGGTATTTGTCGGCCAGCGCAAGGAACCGTTCTATATCGCGGTGGGCAAGATTTTCGATTTGTTCAACCTGAACCCGCTCGGCCCTGAGGTCAATGGCAACAAGAATGATCTCGAAAATAAAAATGTCAGCTCGATTGCCATGGAAGTGCCAATTTCCTGCCTGACCGCAGGTGGCGAGCCCGTCATCGGTGCTTACACAACGGCCAGTGTGCGCCAGGCGCGCCTGATCAATCCGTCGCCCAAGGGTTTCAACCGGGCCAGCTTGGAAGGCGGTGCATGGAGCCAGGTATCGCGGGTAGGCATGCCGCTGGTCAACGAGGTGGTGATTGGAATGGATGACAAGGATCGCTTCAATGCGTCAAAACCGTCAGGCGATGCACAGTTTCTCAACTATGTGACCAATCCGACCCTGCCTGCCCTGGTGCAGACCTTGTTCCCTACGGCACCGGCGCCGACCAACTTTCCCCGTACCGATTTGGTGACGGTATTCCTGAAAGGGCTTGAAGGGCTGAACCAGCCCAAAAACGTCGTGCCTTCAGAGATGCTGCGCTTGAACACCACGACCGCGCCAAAAGCTGCAGGGGCGCAAAATACGCTTGGAGTTGCTGCGGGCGACACTGCCGGCTTTCCGAATGGACGCCGCCCTGGTGATGACGTGGTGGACTTGTCGCTGCGGGTGGCCATGGGGGCGCTTTGCACCTTGACCGGAGCTGCCGATACCTTGAAGGTAGGTTGCAAACCAGCCGACGCGCCGGCTGGCGGGGCCGCCCTGACAGACGGCGTTCGCAAAACCGCAGCCGATTTTAAAAGCACCTTTCCCTATTTCAATACGCCCATTCCAGGCAACTTCAACAACTAAGGGGGAGAAAAATGACGCACAAAATCTTGTTCAAGGGTTGTGCCTTGACATTGCTGACCATGGCGCTGGCTGCTTGCGGTAGCGGCGGAGACGATGTGGCAGGCGGCGGCGGAGGAGGCGCAGGAGGAGGGCAGGACGCTTTCTTTTCAGTAGTCAAGGCCTTGGTCGCTGCAAGCCCGGATACTGCTGAGCCCAGGGAAATTGACTCCATTACGGTGACTTCACCTGAAAACAGTGAACCGGTAAATCTCGATAGCTGAAGCAGCGTAAAGGAATTGCATTATTTCTGAAACACTGCCGCGGGCCATTTGCGTGGTCGTGGCAGGTGTTCTACTGTGCATGGTTTGCCTGAAGGCAGCGACGCGGAATTTAGGCAAATTGCATGCGTTCGCAGACAACAACGTTGCGCAGCGCGGCATCAGCGCCATGAAGCGGGTCCGGGAATGGCTCCGAAGATCTACCCTTGATGGGACACCTCCTTCATATATATCGGGCGTGTCATTTTTGCTGACTGTTCCCTCCTGTCTTCAAGCCGCACGCGGATTCCGCTTGTTCAGAACTCAGGTTTTGATTAATCTGGAAACGGAACCAACGGTGTTTTTCAGGGCGCTGCATGTCCGACCGGTGCGGCAAGCAGTTCATGAAGCAAGGCGACGATCCGGTCCGGTTCGGCGGGCTTGGTCAGGTGTCCGTTAAACCCGGCCTCGGTCGCCCGGTCGCGGTCGCTGTCGTTGCCCCATCCGGTCAGGGCAATCGCCACCGGCTGCCTTGCGACCGCAAGCTGGCGCAGGCGGCGGCAGACTTCGTAGCCGTTGATGTCGGGCAGGCCGATGTCCATCAGCACTGCGTCGGGCATGTCTTTTTCCATGACGGCCAGTGCCGATTCGCCGGTGTAGGCCACGCTGACCCGAAAGCCCATCATGTCCATCATTTCCGCCAGCAGGTCAGCCGCATCTCGGTTGTCTTCCACCACCAGCAGGCGCGCGCCGGCACCATCGGCTGGGGGCGCTTCGGTGGCCTGCGCCGGCTCGCTCTCGGGAGCGCCGTTGGCTGGCAGTTCGATGCGAAAGGTACTGCCCTGGTCAAGACCGGCGCTGGTGGCCTGCACGCTGCCGCCATGCAGCAGCACCAGCTTGCGTGTCAGCGCCAGGCCGATGCCCAGCCCGGTGTTGCCGTGCAGGCCACTGGGGCGTTCCTGAACGAACAACTCGAAGATTCTTTCCAGGTTGCCCGCCAAAATTCCGCTGCCGTTGTCGCTGACCTCGATGGCGACTGCGCCGCCTTTGCGCGCAACCCGCACGGTGACGCAGCCACCGCGCGGCGTGAACTTGACGGCATTGGTCAGCAGGTTGACGACGCACTGGACCAGCCGGGTCGCATCGCCGCGAACGAAAATGGGCGGCTGGTCGGACAGGTGCGTGAGCGTCAGCCCGGCGGCGTCCAGCGTGGATTGCACCGAGTCAATGGCGCTTTGCGCCACGGCGCACAGGTCCAGCGTCGCGTGCTGCAGATGGACCGTGCCCTGCGTGATGCGCGAGATGTCGAGCAGGTCGTCCACCAGGCGCGTGAGATGCAGCACCTGGCGCTCGATGACGGTGCGCGCCCGTTGGACCGCCTGGTCAGCCGGGTTGCGAAGCCGTATCACCTCGGCGGCGGTGCGGATGGGCGCCAACGGATTGCGCAGTTCGTGCGCCAGCGTCGCCAGGAACTCGTCCTTCTGGCGGTCGGCTTCGCGCAGTTGTTCGTTGGCGGCGTTCAGCGCCTGTTCGGCAAGCCGCATGTCGCTGATGTCATGCGAGATATGGCCGGTGCCATAGACGCGGCCGTCGATGTCGATCAAGGGAAAACTGGTGTCGAGGTGGTACAGCGTGCCGCTGCCGAGCGGGGCGGTTTTTTCGGTCTGGATGGCCTGCCGGGTCTGCATCACTTCGAGGTCGTGCCGGCGCAGCACGTCGGCATCGGCTGCGGGCAGCAGGTCGTGCATCGTCAGGCCGCATATTGCCTGCCGGCTCATGCCCAGAACCTTCTCCACCTTGTGGTTCACGTCCAGAAAGCGGCCATCGATGTCCTTGAAGGCAATCACGGTGGGGAAGTTGTCCATGGTGCTCTGCAGCAACTGCTGCCGTTCGCGCAGCGCCTTCTCGGCATGGATGCGGTCCGTGACGTCCACCTGCGCCACGATGCCGCCCACCACATGACCGTCAGCGCCGAGAATCGGTGCCGACGACAGCATGGTGAACAGCCGCTCGTTCGGCCGGCCGAAAGGCTCGATCTCGATGAGGTCATAGCAGGTTTCACCCCGCAGCGAGCGCGCCAGGCCCCATTCATTCGCCAGTATCTGCTGTCCGTGCCGCGCCGATCCATCGGCCCACCAGCCCTTCCATTCGCCAAAGCTGCCGAGATTTTTCGAGAACGGCGCCATGCCCCAGATCTCTTTGGTAGCCTCGTTCATGCGCACTATCCTGCCTTCCATGTCGGCCACGATGATGCTGGCGGGCACTGCGTTGAAGGTGGCATCAAGCACACGGCGCTCGGCCTCTGCCGCTTCGGCAGCGCTGACGGCTTCCTTGCGGCTGGCGTGGAGCGCTGTCATGGCATCCACCCGGTCCGTCACGTCCACCCCGCTGGCCACCAGGGCCGTGATCTGTCCATTGCTTTCGCGCAAGGGGCCGACCTGGAAATCGATCGTCAACGTCTTTCCAGAGCGCTCCACTTCGATGTCAAAGCGCGCGGTTTCGCCGGTCGAGGCGCGCTCGATGGCCGCGCGCACATGCTGCTGCCGCCTGGCGTCGCTGGCCCACCAGGACGCCTCCCACAAGGGACGGCCGAGGATCGCGTCCCTGCTCAGATTGCCTGCCAGCAAGGCTTCCTCATTGACCTCCTGCAGGGTTCCGTCGAGGCTGAGGATGCTGACATAGACATACAGGTTGTCCAGCACCAGCCGCAGCCGCTGGCTGGATTCGCGTAACTGCCGCTCGGTACGGCTCACGCGTGCCAGCGCCGACTTCATGAAGTGAATCACCAGGCAGTCGATGAGCAGTATGGAGGAAAAAAAAGCCAGTACGACCATGTCGGCACCCGTCAGAGAAACAGACCGGTCCGGCTGGATAAAAAAGAGCCAGGCCGCCAGAAAGCTCAATCCCGATGCCAGCAGCCCGGGACCGAGCCCCGCCAGGTAAGTGGCCAGAAGCACGGCTGGAAAAAAGGTCAGGAAAGGAAAGCCCTTGTCAGGCAGCACGTCGACCAGTTCAAACCGCGCAGCAAGCGCGACGACGAAGAACACCAGCGCCAGCGCATAACGCTGCCACGGCGGCGATTCCGTCATGCGCTGGGCATAGGCCAGGCCCAGATAGCGCATGGGCAGGGACGCCGCAGGGAGATTTTGATACATAAGGTAATGACTGATTCAGAAGGATGCTGCATTGAGAGGTCGTGCGTTGCGCAAACCAGTCCTTGTGCCCAGCAGTTTCTGGGTAAAACGCCCTGATCATATCTTTGCCCGCTGCCAGCTTTTGGAGGGACGGGAACTTCTCTTAGGGCGTCTGTCAGCAGTCCCTTACAGATCAGCGTTGCCTGCTATCTGCCTTTGTGTGCATGGCAGGCCTGACGGCCTGCACGCCTGCTTTGCCGCGAAGCCCATCCTTCTTCTGGCCAGCCTTCAATGCCGGAAAAGGCCGGCATCCGGGCAGTGGCAGCATGATCTGGCCGGCCTAGCCGGGCAGGCGTTTCAAGGGACCAAAACAGGCCTTCAGCGACTCTTCCCGGCAGACGATCAGCTGGTCTTTCCGGGGGCTGAACTGGATGAAGCGTGTCAGCGGCTCGCCGGGCGCTTCGTGCAGGTCGCCCGAACAATCGCGTTTGCCGTTGCTGTCGGTCACGGTTTCGATCAGGCGGTAAAAGCCCAGCAGGCTGGGAATGGCCGCGACTTCGTAGCGGCTTTGCGTCGTTTCTTCGCCGCTGCTGCCCAGGCGCGAGCCATTGGCGCGGTAGTGATGTTGCTCGGTGCATGGCTTGTCCGGCAATGTCCAGGACCAGCTTCCTGTGAGGGGATGCGGCGCCGGCGCAGACGGCAGCGGCTCGGCAGCGTTCGCTGAAAAAAGGCTGCACAGCGCGAGGGAAAAAATGAATGGCGTTCGCAAATGGGTGACTCCTGACGTTGAAAAATGGGGTTAGGCCGGCCTGGCTTTGTGACGCCGATTATCGGGATGCTGACAGGGCTTGGTGCCGGCTGGACTTGGCAACCCGAGTTTCCTGTTGTGCTTTGGCCTGGTCCCGCTGGCACGGCTGTGGTGATTGACCCTGCGGCGGCGCTGTTGTCGCAGCGGTTGCAAGCCTGCGGCCAGACTGCACATAAACTGGCAATCCCAACTTGAGGAGACTTCATTTCATGCTTACCCTTTGCGGCTTTCCCGTTTCCAACTACTACAACAAGGTCAAGCTGGCGCTGCTTGAAAAAGACGTGCCTTTCAACGAAGAGGTGGTGACGCTGCCCATTGCCGACGAAGCGGCGCTGCAGGCTTCGCCGCTGGGAAAGGTGCCTTTCCTGCGCACGCTTGACGGCAGCCTGTGCGAGAGCCAGGCGATCATGGAGTACATCGAGTCGGCCTATCCCGCGCCGCCGCTGCTGCCGGCCGACCCGTTTGCCGCCGCCAAGGTGCGCGAACTCATCACCTTCATCGAACTGCACCTGGAACTGGTCGCGCGCGAACTCTACGGCCAGGCCTTCTTTGGCGGAACGGTCAGCGAAGCCACGCAGGTGCGGGTGCGCAGGCAGCTCGAAAAAAGCATTCCTGCCTTCAGGCAGCTGGCGAAATTCTCGCCATATGTGGCGGGCGAGGTGTTCACCCAGGCCGACTGCGCCGCCTTTGCCAGCCTGCCTCTGGTCGGAATGGCCACCCGGGCGGTTCTGGGCGAAGACCTGCTGCTGGCGGCCGGCATCGATTACAAGCCCTACATTCGTCTGGTCAGCGAACGGCCGTCGGTAAAGCGGGTGCTGGCTGACCGCAAGGCCTACCAGGCCAAGCCGGCCGCTTGACAGCGCGCGCCGCTTGGCCGCAATCCGCTGTGGCTTGGCGTCATGGGCGTTAGCATCAGGGCTTTGCCTCAGGAGCCCCCATGCGCCAGCGCGCCAGCGAACCCCAAGCCTCGGTGGCCCTTTACTGGGACTTTGAAAACCTGCACGCCAGCCTGTGCGAAGCCCGTCAGGAGGGCGCCTACAGCAAGCAGGACAACCGCTTTCGGGTGCAGGAGCCGCTGATCGACATCCAGGCCGTGGTCGAGCTGGCGGCCTCGTTCGGGCCGATCGCCATCAACCGCGCCTACTGCAACTGGCAGTATTTCAGCCGCTACCGTGATGCGCTGCTGCAATGCGCGGTCGAGTTGATCCAGCTGTTCCCGCCCGGCGGCTCGGCCAAGAACGGCGCCGACATCAGCCTGTGCCTGGACGCGATGGAAGACATGGGCCGCTTCGGCCATATCGGCACGGTCATCATCGTCGGCGGCGACAGCGACTTCATGCCGGTGTCGCAAAAGGTCAAGGCCGCAGGCCGCAGCCTGGTCGGCATCGGCACCCGCAAATCGACCAACCGCCACTGGGCCAAGAGCTGCCACGCTTTCCATTACTACGAAAACCTGCTGGAAAACCTGCAGGCGCCGGAACTGCAGGCCACGCAGCCGGCGCAGCCCCTGGCCGAGGACGCCGCCGCCGGGCTGCTGACGCGGGCGATTCGCCTGCTGGCCCAGGCCCAGGGCGATGCCTGGGTCAGCCCGCAAGCCGTCTGGCAGATGATCCGGCGGCTCGATTCGACCTTTGATCCGAAGGAGTACGACCACGCGAATTTCCCGGCCATGCTGTCGGCCTTCAGTGCGCTGCTGGAATTCAGCGAAGACGGCCAGGCGCCCCTGCTGCGGCTGCGCTGATGGGCGCTTTCAGGTGATCAAGGGACTATAAAAAAGATAGCTGCTTACGCAAGCTGGATATGCGGGAAGTGCCTGTTTGGTGCTGAAACCAGATCAATTCATGGCGCCATGCGTTCCATGGCCTTCAGGACCGGCTGGGCGGTCCATCAGCCGGCGCAAGAATCCGGATATGTTCGGGGGGCAGCGCGTGTTCTTCCAGGTTGACGCCGGGGCCGCCTCGGTCGATGGCCAGGAAATCCGTGGTCGCGTGCAGCGACAGCAGCGGATGGTGCCAGGTGCCGCGCGCGTAGTTCACGCCCTGTCCGGGGGCGGCCAGGAAGCAGCGCAGCGCCTGCACATCGGGCGCGTCGCCGCCGCCGGGCGCCACGACCACCAGATAGGGCAGGGCCGCCAGCGGCATGAAGGCCTGGCTGCCCAGCGGGTGGCGTTCCAGCACGTTCAAAAAAAGAGGGAACTGGCGCGGATGCGAGCGAAAGATGCTGATCAGTGCCCGGGCGCCGCTGCCGGCCAGGTCAACGCTGGCCAGGTCGTGGTAGCGCTCGGCATGGCCCTGGTTGACCTGGAAACGCTGGGCGCTGCCGCTGGCCTCGATGACATCGCCAAACGGCGCGAACGCGGCGGCGGTCAAGGGTTCAGGCTTGAGGATGCAGGGGTTCATGGCTAGCAGTCGATGTCTTCAAGACCGGTTTCAAAGGTTTCGCCGGCGCCCAGGCGCTGCTTGCCGCGCTTGCTGAAGGCCACGCCCATGGCCAGTGTCTGCGCCAGGCTCATGGCAGCGCACAGCGAGCGAAAACCCAGCAGCTCGGCATCGTTGACTTCCAGCACCAAGTCGGCGCCCTGCGCAATCGGGCTGAAGATCGAATTTGTCAGCGCCAGGCGCTTCACGCCGCGCCGGCTCAGCTGCTGGCACACCTGCAGGGTATCGCCGGCGTAAGGCGGAAAGCTGACGGCAATCAGGAGGTGGCCGGCGCCGGCAATCGAGGCCTGCTCGTTGATGCTGCCGCCCAGGCCGTTGATCTGCACCGTCGGGCAGCCGACCCGGTTCAGCGCGTAGGCTAGGTAGGCGGCCACGGCATACGACCTGCGCAGTCCCACCACATGCACCAGCGTGGCCTGCTCGATCAGGTCGATGGCGGCCTGTAGCGGCAGGCTGGCGGCGTCGGCGCGCAGATGCTCCAGCGACACCATGTTGGCCTGGCTGAAGGCCTGCAGCACCTGCGCCGGATCGTCTGGATTGTCCAGCGTCTGCTCGCCGCCGAAGTGCCGGATGCGTTCCGGAAAACTGGGCTTTCCGGCATGCTGGAGCGGTTCGCGAAACAGCCGCTGCAGGTCGCTGTAGCCTTCGCAACCCAGGGACTGGGCCAGGCGGATGAAGGTCGCGGCGGCCACCTTGGACGTGCGTGCCAGCGTGGCCACGGGGTTGAGCGCCACTTCGTTGGGATGGTCCAGCGCATAGCGCGCGGCGGCGCGCAGGCGGGGCGTGAGCCGTTCGCTCTCGCGTCCGATCAGTTCGCGCAACTCGGCCAGGTTGGCGGGCCGGGCTGGTCTGGCGGGGCTGGCCGGTGGTGCGGACTGGACGGTGGATGTCACGAGGATAGGGTCCAGTGGAGGTTCAAAAAGCCTGCACGGTACCACGCGGCACGAAGCGGCCCATGCCCTCGCGGCCCAGCCATAGCTCGCCGTCGACGATCAGCTCGCCGCGCAGGAACACCTTTTTCACCTGGCCGCGCAGCGTTCGGCCTTCAAGCAGCGTGTAGTCGCACTGGCTGTGCAGGTGTTCGGCATGGATCACCTGCGTGGCGGCCGGGTCGAACAGCACCACGTCGGCATCGCTGCCGACGGCAATCGTCCCTTTTTTCGGGAACAGGCCGAACAATTTGGCCGGCGTGGTCGAGGTCAGCTGCACGAAGCGGTTCAGCGAGAGCTTGCCCTGCATCACGCCGATGTCGAACAGGCTGACCAGCCGTGTCTCGATGCCGGGCGCGCCGTTGGGGATTTTCGAGAAGTCATGCTGGCCGCTCATCTTCTGGCGCTGGTAGCCCAGGTGGCCTTCCTTCATGCAGAACGGGCAGTGGTCGGTGGCGATGACCTGTAGGTCGTCGTAGCGCAGCGCGCGCCACAGGTGTTTCTGGTCATCCGATGTGCGCAGCGGCGGCGTCATGACGTACTTGGCAATCTCGAATTCGTCGCTGTTGTAGACCGAATCGTCAAAAAGCAGGTAGTGCGGGCAGGTTTCGGCAAACACCGGAATGCCTTCGGCGCGCGCGGTGACGATGTGCTTGAGCGCCTGGTTCGACGAGACATGGACAAAGTAGATCTGCGCCTCGGCCAGCTCGGCCAGCCGGATGCCCCGGTGCGTGGCTTCGCCCTCCAGGATGGCCGGCCGGGTCAGCGCGTGGTAGCGCGGCGAGGTGTGGCCGGCCTCCAGCGCTTCCCTGATGAGCAGGTCGATCACCGTGCCGTTTTCGGCATGCAGCGCCACCATGCCGCCGTCGGCGCCCACCTGGCGCAGCATCTGGAAAATCGCCGCATCGTCGGCCATCATCACGCCGGGATAGGCCATGAACATCTTGAAGCTGGTCACGCCTTCATGCCGCATGGCGTGGCGCACGTCGGCCAGCACCTGCGCATCGACCCGCGTCACGATGACGTGCAGGCTGTAATCGATGTTGACCTGCGGGTCGGCCAGGCGCTGCGCCCGCGCAATCGCTTCGAGCGGCGAGTCCTCGGCGGTCTGCAGGGCGAAGTCAACCACCGTGGTGGTGCCGCCGAAAGCCGCCGCCCGCGTGCCGCTGGCGAAGGTGTCGCAGGTAACGGTCGGGCCGATGATGTTTTGCAGGTGGACATGGGTGTCCACGCCGCCCGGCAGCACATACAGGCCGCTGGCGTCGATGATCCGGACGCCTTCGCCCACGGCCAGGTTTTTTCCGATGGCATGGATCACGCCGTCCTGCATCAGGACATCGGCGACGTAATCGTCGGTGGCCGTGATGACGCGGCCGTTGCGGATCAGGGTGGTGTTCACGCTGCCGAGCCTATGGCTTCGTCAAGGTGGCGGATCAGCCGGTCGATCTCTTCCAGGGTGTTGTAGTGCGCCATTGAAACCCGAACCACGCCGCCCTGGGCCTGCAGATCGAGCGCCTCGATCAGGCGTTTGGCGTAAAAGTCGCCAAAGCGGATGCCGATGTTGAACCGGTCCAGATGGCGCACGATGGATTCGGAGGGGCGGCCCTTGACCATGAAGCTGATGGTCGGAACGCGCTCGCCGGGCGTCTGCACTGGCAGGCCGATGATGCGAACGCCTGCCTTGCCGCGCAGATAGGACAGCAGCCGCTCGGCCAGCCGGTCTTCATGCTGTTCAAACAGGTCGAACGCCGCCTGCATCAATTGGCGCTGGCTGCCGGTGGCGCCGTGCGCCGCGCCCATGGCGCACAGGTAATCTGAAATGCCGATGCAGCCATACGACAGCTCATAGTTGACGTTGCCGGGCTGCAGCTTGTAGGGCAGCACCTCGGGGCCGATGAAGTAATGGTTCAGACTGGGCAGTTGCAAGAGCATGTCGCGTTTGCCCCAGAGCACGGCAAAGTGCGGACCGAACACCTTGTAGAAGCTGAAGACATAGGCGTCCGCGCCGCTGGCCTGCACATCGACCAGGCGGTGCGGCGCATAGGCCACCGCATCGACCAGCAGCCGCGCGCCGGCCGCATGCACCAGCTCAGCCACCTTCGCCACCGGGTTGACGGTGCCCAGGATGTTGGACGCATGCGTCATTGCCACCCAACGGGTTCGCGGACTCAGCAGCTTTTGCAGATCTGCCAGGTCCAGCGCCAGCGAGTCGAGGTTGACATTCCAGAACCTGATGACCGCGCCGGCTTTTTCCAGCCGCGTCCAGCCGCCGATGTTGGCCTCGTGGTCGGTGTTGGTGACGATGATCTCGTCGCCCGGCTTGATGCCCGGCAGCAGCGCCTGGGTGAACAAAAACATCAGGCTGGTCGAGGCGCTGCCCATCACGACCTCATCCTCATGCGCGGCATTGATCAGTCGGGCCACTGAACGCCGCGCCGCGATGACGCGCTCGCCGGCCGCGACCGATTCGGAATAGCTCGCGCCCAGCTGCACCGCGCTGGTCAGCAGGTAGTCGCGCACCCGGTCGGCGACGCGGGCAAGCACCTGCGAGCCGCCGGCATTGTCCAGGAAGGTGTAGCCGCTGGCGAGCGCCGGAAATTCGGCGCGCACCAGGTCGAGGTTCAGTGTGGTTTGCAATGTGCTCATGTTTCGGGAGTTCCGGATTCAATGGTTGACGATGGCCTGCAGGAAGGCTTGGGTGCGTGCTTCCCGGGGGTTGGTAAAGAATTCCGCAGGCCGGCCCTGTTCGATGACGCGGCCGGCTTCCATGAAGATCACCCGGTCGGCGACGCGGCGGGCAAAGCCCATTTCATGGGTGACGATGACCATGGTCACGCCGGACTTCGCCAGGTTCTGCATCACGTCGAGCACCTCGCCGACCATTTCCGGGTCGAGCGCGGAGGTCGGCTCGTCGAACAGCAAGACCTTGGGCTCCAGCGCCAGCGCGCGTGCAATGGCGACGCGCTGCTGCTGGCCGCCGGAAAGCTGCGTCGGCAGTTTGTGCGCATGCTCGGCCAGGCCGACCTTGGCCAGCAGTTCGGCGGCCCGCTGGTCGGCGTCTGGCCGGCTCAGTCCGCGCACGCGCAGCGGACCCAGCGCCACATTGCGCAAGGCCGTCAAGTGCGGAAAGAGGTTGAAGCTCTGGAACACCATGCCGACCTCGGCCCGCACCAGCGCCAGCGTCTTGCCGCGCACCACCGGCTGGCCATCGACGCAAATCTCGCCTTGCTGGTAGTCCTCCAGCAAATTGATGCAGCGGATCAGCGTGGACTTGCCCGAGCCAGACGGGCCGACGACAACGACCACCTCGCCCTCGGCAACGTCGAGGTTGATGTCGTGCAGCGCAATGAAGTCGCCGTAGCGCTTTTGCAGCTGGCTGATACGGATCAGTGGCGGGGAGTTTTCGGAAAGCGTCATGGCGACGTGGGGCGATGCGGTGGTGGAGGTCATCGGGTGGCGGCGCGGTGGCGCGCTTCAAAGTAGCCGACCAGCCGCACCAGCGGCAGCAGCAGGAGCAGGTAGAGCAGGGCGGCGCCGATCAGCGGCGTCGGGTTGGCGGCCAGGGCCTGCGCCTGCGTGGCCTGCTTGAGCAGGTCGGGCATGGCCACGACCGATGCCAGCGCGGTGTCCTTGAGCACATTGATGCAGTTGCTGGTCAGCGGCGGCACCACGATGCGAAAGGCCTGCGGCAGCACCACATCGCGCATGGTGTCCAGGAAGTTCAGCCCCATGGCTTCGGATGCCTCGAACTGGCCCTTGGGCAGTGCCTCGATGCCCGAGCGGAAAATTTCGGCGGCATAGGCGCTTGATACCAGCGACAGCGTCAGCACCGTCGAAGCGAATGACGACAGGCGAACGCCCACAAAAGGCAGGGCGTAATACACCAGCACCAGCAACACCAGGATCGGAATCGAGCGGAACACGTCGATGTAGATGCGGGCCGTGGCGCGCACCGGGGACGGGCCGTACAGCCTCACCAGCGCCAGCAGCAGCCCGCCGGCTAGGCCCAGCACGATGCTCAGTGCGCCCAACATGACGGTGATGCCCAGACCCTGCATCAGCATCGGCAGCGCGCCGCGCAGCACGCTCCAGTTGAAAAAGGTGTCGATCAAATCCATGCGTATGGGCCTGTTGGGTGGGTGGGGTCGTTGCCGGATTCAGGAAAGAAGCCGCGCACCGGCAGCCTTGGGCCGCCGGTGGCGATGGCCGCTTACAGCTTCGGAACGTCCATGACCTTGACGGTGGACGAGTCGGCAGGCGGCACGGTGCCGAACCATTTCTGGTGGGTTTTCGACAGGAAGCCGTCTTTTTTCATTTCCGTCAGGATGTCGTTGAGCCGTGCGCCTTCAGGCCAGTTCTTCGCCGTCATGAACGAGTAACGCTCGCCGGTGGGAATGCGCGCGGCGATGCGGTACTGCGGCTTGTCCTTGATGTAGTACTCGACCGCCGGAATGTCGCTGATATAGCCGTCGATGCGCCGCGCCGCCAGGTCGAGCATGGCCGGGGCCAGGCCTTCATAGCGGGTGATCGTGGCAATCTTGTATTTGGCGGTGTTTTGCGTGGCGTACATGTCGCCGGTGGAACCGGTGTCCACGCCGATGGTCTTGCCGGCGGTGTCTTCCAGGCTGTTGATCTTGGTGGCCTTGAGCACCGACAGCGACTGGTCGCTGTCGTAGTAAGGCTGGGCAAAGGCCACCGATTCCAGGCGCTTGGGTGTGATGGTGATGGACGACACCGCAATCTGGATGCGGCCCGACTGCACCGCCGAGAACAGGCCGTTGAACGGAATGTTTTCAATCTGCACGGTCTTGCCGGCGCGTTTGGCGGCTTCGTTGACCAGGTCGATTTCAAAGCCGATGATCTTGCCGCTGGCGTCCTGGAATTCCCAGGGCACGTTGCCGACGTTGGCGCCGACCGTCCAGTCGGCGGCAAAAGCCGGGACGGCAGCCGAGGCGGCCAGGGTGAGCATTGCGGCGCAGAGTTTGAATTTCATGCTGTCTGACTCCAGTGAATGGAAACGGTGAAAGGGCGGGAGGCCGGCTTGGCGAGAAGAAAAAAGCTGTCCGGTAGCCGTCACTCTATCAGAGTAAATTATTTGATTCAATAAATTTTTAAAATGAATTATTTGCGCCAATATGGTGCGATGCGGTATTTTTTGCACGCTTCCAGTGCATCGATTTGAGGGCAAGACGAACAGTGGCCCGGACAGCATGCAGGCCGCTAGAGCGCATTGCTTATTCGTTTTTAGCCAGAAAGCAGAAATTTCAGCATGAAATATGCCTCTGGCGCATTCGTGGTGTGCATGGGCAGCTATGAATACAGTAGCGAAAGACGGTCAGGCGCCTTGTGCGCCGTGAGGGACAGCCAGGGAGATTTCGCGCTATAGCTACAGATTGATCTGACCGTTGCCCGCCGGCCAGGGGCTGAACGGGAAGGGCAGTTCTTCGCTGCCGAAGCTTTCAAACTCGGCAATCTGCAACAGGTAGCGGCCCAGGCTGCGGCCCAGCTGCTGCAGCCTCGGGTTGGGCGCGCTGGCGGCGGCCAGCACCAGTTGCAGCACGCAAAGAAACAGCAGCACCGAGGCCGCCAGCTGGAACGCCGCCGCCAGCAGGATCATCAGCAGCGCCCGCACCCACAGCTTGCGGGGCGGCGGCGGGAGTGCGCGCATGTCGTCGGTCATGGGCGGCATCCTAGCGCGTGATCAGCACAGGAATCAATGCGGCCGCCAGCACCTTGGCGGTCACGCTGCCGACCACCAGCCGCGCCAGGCCGGTGCGGCCGTGCGAACCCATGACGATCAGGTCGGCGCCTTCGTCCCTGGCGGTCGTCACAATGCCCTCGGACGCGGTCAGGTCCTCCGAGATGCGGGTGGCCAGCGCCACCGGCGCGCTGCCCTGGCCGCACAGGTCGGCGACCTTGGCATGCGCCTGCGTGGCGTGTTCATGGGCGGCGGACATATAAGACTGGAAACCCAGCGGATTGGATTCGCCAATGCCCAGATAAGGATACGGATCGACCACATAAAGCGACGTCAGCCGGGCGCCGTGGGTGCGGGCCATGTCCACGGCAATCTGTGCGGCGTGCTCGGAAGCTGCTGAGCCGTCGGTGGCCAGGAGGATGTGCTTGAACATGCTTGGGTTTCTTTCCTTGGTTTTTGAAAATGGTCTGGTTCACCATGTCACAGCCGCCCGGTCAGGTCAAGTCCCCCGGTTTTCAAGGGTTAACGCCCCCCGGCTGGCATCGGCGCGGCATCCGGGGGGGCTGTCATGGTGGTTTCACGTTTCGCAAGCCACACTGTTTTGCTGCAGATTGCAACAGGCGTTTCAGGTTGAGCTTGGGTCTCGCGCTTTCGGGTGGGTGATTTTGAGGTCGAGCTGTCTTTGTTGTTTTATATAAAAATTTACAAATCAGGCCTATTACCCTTTCTGCTGAAAGCGCCTGTTTGATCAAGCCAGGTTATCTAGCACGCGCGTCAGTTGTAACTTGGCCGGCTTGCGGCCGGTTGATGCTTGACGGGGACAGGCGTATAAATTTGCGCATCGCGAAGAACAGATTGCCTGAAAAATTCCTTCGTGATGGCAGGGCATTCAATACCTGGAAGCCCTGAACTCAACCAGAGGAGAACCCGATATGTCCGATCCTGTAGGCCCGGTTTTTGCCGGTGGCTTCGAAGAGTTTGTCATTCAGGACGAAGCGGGGGAGGGGCATACGCTGCTTTTCCTGCCGGATCGCAACAACGATGCCTTGCAGCGCGAGCGCAAGCCCCCCGTTTTCTACTACATTCCGGAAAAAGTCCGGCTGGCGCGCAATGCGGCCAACAACGACTTCAAGTTCCGGCACATTCATTTTGTCGGCGTGTTCGATGAAAGCATCGCCGGCATCGACAAGGGGGAAACCTCGGGCGGCGTGCTGTCGCTGACCACGACGTCGCGCTTTCCGCCCAGCGTGCTCAAACAGGCTGAAGCGCAGATTCTGGAACGCTTCAGCGGGCGCAACGACAAATACTGGGGCCTGCGCACGCGCGTCGCCCCGCAGATACGCATTGCGCCCATCACCTCCAACCAGACCGCCATTTCCAGCCTGGCGCCCGATGCCTCGGGTGCCACACCCGGCATGGGCACGGATGTCGGCGGCGGCGGCGGGGTGGCCAACCCCACGCCCGGGGGCGGCGAACCCGGCGCGCCCGAAGGCCCGCGCAGCCGCGACTTCATGCAGCTTGGCTCGCGCTCGGCCTGGGCGCCGGTGCCGCACGGCCGCAATTTCCGTGGCGCGCAGCTCGACGCCTGGGCCTGGCGCATCCAGGGCAGCGGCCCGGGCTCCATCACCGGCGGCGAGAACGCCTATGGCGGCGTGATCGGCCCGATCCCCAGCGAGATCGTCTGGGCCGGCTTTCATGGCACCTACAGTCCGCTGTTCGTGACGCAGAACCTGGTCATGCCGATGTGGTCGCAGCTCATGCGGGTGAAGATCGTTGGCAGCTGGGAGCGCATCTTCAAGGCTTTCGCGACCCACGTGAACGCCCGCTACCTGTGGTTCTCCGCCGACATCAAGGCCGAGTTCAACAAGCTGCGGGTCAACGGCGACATCAAGGTCGAGGTCGATATCGACGGCACCATGCCGGGCGCGCAGGAAATGGAAAAGATGATCAACCAGCGCATCGACCTGATCGTCACGCAGTTCACCGAGCAGGCCAAGAAGGTGATTTTCGACCCGCCCCCTCCGCAGGTCGAACCCGCCCAGGCATCCACCTCGGGCGGCGGCCTGTTCGGCTCGCTGTTTGGCTATAACGCGGGCTTGGCGCTGAAGTTCCGGCGCGATGAAACCCAGCTCGACCTGAAGTATGAGGAAACGCGCTATTTCCGCTACAACCAGCCACACACCATTTCCAGCTCACTCGAAGGCTTCTACAACGAGATCAGGAACGATCCCAAGGCCGAGGGCAAGTACTTCCAGCGCTTGGTGCTGGGCCTGATTAACCGCAAGCTGTTCCGTATCGTCAAGCCGGTGGTTAACTGGCCCGACAAGGCCCGAAACTGGGCTGGCGAGCCGGTGGCCTTCATCTCGGCGCAGGTCGGCTACCCCGATTCGGGCGGCTCGATTGGCTGGAAGCCCGCCACCTTCCAGAAGAGCGACTCGCCCGACCTGACCTTCCGGCCGGTCTGGATCCAGTGGCGCAAGGGCGAGGTCTCGAATCCGCCCGCCTTGTGGGAGCCTGACGCCACCTACATGAAGCGCAAGATCCATTTGCTGGAGCCTCCGACCGAAAGCGAGTTTCCGTTCTTCCATATCGATGTCGAGCAAAACGTGATTGACCTGGACCCCGGCGCCAACGGCACGCTGTCCAACGACAACATCATGGAAGTGCGCGCCGACTCGGCGGGCACCCTGGATGTCGGGCCGATTGCGCTCAGCGTCGAGCTCCAGTCCACCGCCGAGATCGTCGAGGTGGAAATGCGCGCCAAGGGCCAGCGCGCCGACGGCAAGAACCGGGCCGACAAGGTCACGCGTTTTCGCTTCCTGTCGTCCGACCAGCTGGAGCCGCGCTTCTGGCGCATCTACACCGGCCAGGCCGACTTCAAGACCGACTACCAGTACCGCGTCAATGTCACGGTGCGCGGCACGCTGACCACCAAGGGCCAGGCCTGGACCGGCCCGTGGGAAAACGCCATCGGCAACGGCGCGATCATGATCAACGTGCCGATGGCCGATGACCCCGGCGTGACCAAGCGATCGCTGACGCAGCGCGAGATGTTCCTTGACGTGGTGGTGCGCGCCGCCGACGGGCTCGATGCCGGCGCAGGCGGAACCGGCGCGGGCACCGCCACGCCGCCGGCACCGCCGGATGCGGTTGGCGGCACGGGCCAGCCGCCACCGCCTCCCGGCGTCACGCCTGTGGAGCAGCCTCCCGTCGCGACGCCGGTGGCTGTTCAGCCGCCGTCGCCACCCACCGAGCCGCAGGCACCGCGCGAACGGCCATCTTTTGGCGAAGTCAGCGGCTACCGGGTCAGCGCCGATGCCGACGCGGTGGAAGGCTTCAGGCAAGACGACGGCTATGAATCGGCCAGGGGCGCCAAAGGCGGCAAAGGCAAGGCCGCCTCGCGCCAGACGGTGTCCAGCGGCGAAAGCCAGGACCCTGAAGGCTGGGTCAATACCTGAGCTGTTCCCAGGCGGCGCCGGGCAGGCGCCTTCAAACCAAGCGTCTGCCCGGCCGTATCGGATGAATTACCCAAGCGGGGTGGTCTATGACAATGCCCTCAACCCTCAGCCCTTCGCCGTTGCGCGAACGGGTAGCCGAGCCGCCGATGCAACGGCCAGTCGAGCCTGTCCGGCCCATGGGCGGGGATCAAGACAAACCCCTGCGCCATGGCGTTCTGGATGTTCCGCAGCTGGTGGCGGGAAAGACATCGCCGATGTTCTCGCTGGTGCTGCTGTTGTCGCGCGCCCCTGCCGCCGGTGAAGATTCGATCCGCCCGCTGCTCATCTCAAGCTACCTTGGCATGGAGCTGAGCTACCGGCTGCCAGCGGCCAGCGCCAAGTCCCCGCAGGCGCAGCCGGTCTTTGCGCGCCAGGCACGGGTGTTGCTGCATTCAGCCGGACAGCCGGCCTTTGCCACGGCCAGCCTGAGCGCGCCGCTGCTGCGCGGCGCGCTGCACACGCCGCTCAACCGCGAGCAAACCCTGGCGGTGCTCGATGCGCTCAATGACGTGCCCGGCCCACTGGAACTCAAAGCGCATGTTGAATACCGCGCCGCCGCGCCGGCCTTCGCCTTTGCGCAAGGCGTCTCGCCCGCCGAGCTGTGGGACCGGCTCAAGGCGGTGGCGCTGGAGGGCACGCTGGCGGAAAACGCCTTTCAGCAGGTTTTCGATCAGTTGCGGCTCGCGCCCGAGCTGTTTCCCGCCTTTCGCCGGGCCTGCGACAGCCTGCTGGTGCCCAGCCGGGAGGGCGCCTTGCTGGGCCGCCGCCCGGCACCCGGTTCCAGCTGCGAGGACGAAGAAGGGCGGTTGCGCGCTATTGATGTGTCGTGCCCGCTTCAGGCCGTGCTGGGCAATGCTCTGAGCCCCGCCGACCGGGCAGCCTGCATCAGCGTGGTCGGCCCGTCGGGCAACCTGCAGGGCGGCCCTGCGCTCGAAACCTTGAGGCGCAGCAGTTCGCGGGCCAGCCGGGGCGCGGTCGGCATGGGCGCGATGCTGGCGGGCAGCCGGATTCAGACCGTGGCCGCCACCTTGAAGCCGTCGCAGCAGCCGTTAGTCACGGCCCATCTGATCTCGACCCAGGCCATCCGCATTCAGGAGCCGGTGTCCGGCACCGGGGCGGTTTCACGCCCTGCCGTGGCGCACTACCTGCTGCCCGAGGCCGTTTTCGTTCGTCCCGATATTGCCGCCGAATCGCTTCCCATCCTGGGCGACCTGAATACCCCGCTGCTCAGCGACAGGAGCAACCCCCGCCTGCGCTGGTATCTGCCGGCCATTACTTTGTTGCGGCCTGCGGCCAGCGAGGCACCAAGCACCAGCCCGTTTCTGTTTGAATTCGAACGCATCGGCACCAGCGCATCGGGCAGGCCGGTCATTCGCGCCAGCCTGCGCTTCACGCTGGAACTGTCGCCTTCGGCGGCGACCAGCGCCGCGCTGGCGGCGAACTCTTCCTTCACGCCTCGCATGATCGAGCCGGTCGAGCCCTCGGTCACGCTGAGCGTTCCGTACATCGACGACGCCTCCGGTGCGCTCAAAAGGGCCAGTTGCCGGGGTGCTGTGGCGCGCTCGGGCAACCGGCTGCAGGTCACGGTGGAACTGATGAACGACGCCGCCCGCACTGCCTACGGTTCACTGTCCACGGCCGGCTTTCAAAGCGAGCCGGCGCGGCTGGAGGTGGCTTTCCAGTTTTCCGGCTATGCGCCGGTTCTGAGTCGGCCGCAACTGGTGCTGGGCGGCAAGATTTCCAGTGCGGTGCTGGTGGCCAAGCCGCGCATGGATTCCGACAGCATCCTGGTGGCCTCGGGCGGGCGCGAGTTTGTCATGCGGCCCGGTGCGCTTCAGGCGACCAAACCCAATCTCGCTAGCCTCACGCTGGCCGGGCGCCTCAGCAATTCGACCGTCGCCATTGCCCTGCCGTCGAAGTTTCAGTATGTCCAGCGCACCACCATCCGCCAGCAGTCGTTTGATGCGTTTTTTTCGTGCGCCGAGTTGGGCGCTTTCTACCGCGAAAAGCAGGCGGTGGCCACGGTGTCGATTGGCTGCGCCGAGGCCTTTCGCCTGGGCCAGGCTTCGTCGCTGGCCTACCAGGAAGTGGTTGCGCTGAACCGGCCGAATTACCGCGTGTTTCGCAACCTCAGGCAGCCCGGCCGTTTTCTTTTGGTGCCGCTGCGCTACGAGATCACCCGCTATGCGCCCGGTACGGCCGAGCGCGAGTACCGCCCGGCGCTGATCGTCTATGCGGCGCTGGACGCCGACCAGCCGGCCAACAACCGCATCCGCTTCGAGGCCATGCTCGGCCCGTCGCTCTCGCCCTACGAGGTGGAAGACCTGCGCCGCCGGTTGCTGCTTGAGGCCGCCAGCCCGGTGCTCGAACTTCCAAACATGCTGGCCCAGCGCACCGAATTCAGCTGGAACCTGACCTCGACGCCGCCCATCGAAGCCGTCACCTCGGCCACGCCCGAATGCCTGCACACGGCGCTGTCCACCGACCTGACCAGCGCCTTGCTGCTGAAAACCGTGATCCAGAACACCGGCTTGAGCGGTTCCGCCCGCTTTGTGCTGGAAGACGGCAGCGTGGTCACGTCGGCGCTGTCGGTGCACCTGGGGCGCATCACCGGGCCGTGGATGCACGGCCCCATCGCTTTGCTGCCCAAGGGCGACCAGCTGCAATTGACCAACCGGGTCGAAGGCTCTGTGGCGGTGAATGATGTTTATTTGTTCAACGGGCCGGCCGAGCCGGTTCGTATCGCGGTGGAGGCGACGCTGGCGCCAGGCGCCTCGATAGACATTGCCGCGCCCGCCGGCTACACGGCGGCTTATGCCGATGCGGTGCCGCTGGACGACGGCAACCCGAGCTTTGAAGAAGTCCGCGCCATGATCGAGGAGATTGAATGCAACGTGGTGTTCCTCGACATGGTCAATTACGAAAACCACGGCCTGACCCGGCTCGACCTCGACGCCCGGCTGCAGGGCGTGCCCGGCGTTTACCGGGTCGGCATGGACAGCCGTCGCGGCGCGGTCAATTTTCTGCTGCCGCTCACCACCTACCTGGCGGCGCGCATCGTCGAGTTCCAGGTGACCAAGGTCTTTCCCGGCAAGCCTGCGGAATTGGTCCCGTGGCAGGCCTGGGACATGGAGGCTCGCAGCAACATCGTCACCCTGACGGCGGACATGATTTCCGTCTAACCGAAGACAACCCAAGGAGCGCTCAAATGGCAAAAGGAATTGCTGTCAATATCGGGCTGAATTTTGTCAACCCGGCCGCCTACAACGGATGGAACGGGGAACTGGCAGGCTGCATCAACGACGCCCGCGACATGAACCAGATCGCCACCCAGCTCGGCTACACCGCGACGATGCTCACCGACGCGCAGGCCACGGCGTCCGAGGTGACGCGCTCAATCGGCCAGGCGGCGCGCCAGCTGGCGGCGGGCGACATCTGCCTGGTGACCTACTCCGGGCACGGCTCGCAGATCATTGATGCGACCGGCGACGAGCCCGACGGAAAGGACGAAACCTGGGTGCTCTGGGACCGCCAGCTGCTCGACGACGAACTGAATGGCCTGTGGTCCAGCTTTGCCGCCGGCGTGCGCATTTTCCTGCTGTCCGACAGCTGCCACAGCGGCACGGTTGCGCGCGTGATGAGTTTCCAGAAAAAGTTCAAGAGCGCCGAATTTGCCGCCCAGTACGGCCGTCCGGTGAATGCGCCGCCCCGCGTGCGCGCCGCCGATCCGGCCGCCGTCCATGCCAACTACCTGGCCAATAAAAGCAATTACGAGGTCAGCCAGTGGACGCACCGCGCGTCGGTCAATGCCAGCGTGACATTGATTTCAGGCTGCCAAGACAACCAGCTGTCGTCCGACGGCGACGCCAACGGCCTGTTCACCCAGCGCCTGAAGGAAGTCTGGAACGGCGGGTCTTTCAGCGGCAGCTATGCCCAGTTCCATTCGGCCATCGTGGCCCGCATGCCGTCGGACCAGACGCCCAACCTGTTCCGTTCGGGCGTGAGCAATCCGGCCTTCGATGCTGAAAAGCCGTTCACGATTGGCTCCGGCAGCGCTGGCGGCGGCACGGGTAGCGGCGTCCTGTCGATCTCGGCGCCGTCGTCCTTTGCCAACGACGCTACGCCCGTCACCTTCACGGTGTCGGTGCCCTCTGGCCAGTTCTTCGCGGTGGAAGTCGCCACCGATGCCGGCCTATTCAACAGCACGGCCAATGGCGGGCAGCGGAGCGACAACAATTTCTACGCCTCCTGGAAGGTCAGCCCGTTTCGCCAAGGCACATCCTTCACGATGCCGCTGGACGCCTGGAACCGCCTGCGCCAGGGCGCGTCAACCCTTTACTACCGGCTCTGGGCTACCACCAGCCCGACCGCGTGGGTGAACTACCGGGTCACGACCCTTGACAGCAATGCGCAGGCCGCGCCCAGCTTGACCCTGACGGCGCAAACCCAGCCCGTCAGCGGCGACACCGGCATGCCCGCCATCACCGCGCCCACCACCTTTCCGGCCAACGGTGCGGCGCCGCGTTTCCAGGTCAACCCGGGGGCTGGCCGTTTTTATGCGGTCGAGGTGTCCACCAACAGTTGGTATTTCACCGACCAGTACAGCGCGCAGCGCAACGACAACAATTTTTACGGCTCGTGGAAAGTCTCGCCCTTCCAGTCGTCGGCGCTGTACCCGGCGGGCTACACGCTGCCCGCTGAAGTGTGGAGCCGGCTACGCGACAACGCCACGAACGGCCGGCTCTACTACCGCATGTGGTGGACCGAGTCGCCCGCGCAATGGGTCGGGCATGGCTGCACGACGCCCAACAGCTCGGGCCAGAATGCGCCGAGTTTTGCGCTGTCGCGTGAGTTCGACATGGAAGCGTTCGCGCAGTCGGGCAAGTGAGGCTACTGACAGGTGAGGCGGCCTTTTCTGTTTTCTTCTTTTTCGGGGGCTTTGCGTGGGTTCTTCTGTGGTTTGCGGGGTGAGCGCCTGCCCGGCGGGGGGTAACTTTCTTTTCTGGCAAAAAAGAAAGTCACCAAAGAAAGTTGCCTGAGGGCGGGAGCGGGTTAGAGCTGAGCGCTCTGTCGGGCCATCGCTTCGCTCGGCCCTTGGCACCTGGATCTGAGGGCTGTTAGCGTTGTCAAAGGCTGGCTGGTGCTACCGCTCGTTCGCCAACAGCTTCACGCTCTGCTTGATCGGTTCTTTTGTGCTTCAAATACTGCTGGCAGTTTCTTGCCCTTTCTTTACTCGGCCAAGGCAGGCAACGAGGGCTGACATCGAACAGTGAAAAGAACCATCGTGGCTCTACAGCCACTGACTCACCGCACCCAGCAGGTGAGGGAATACAAAAATGGCACAACCGACAGCGATGCGCGAAGCGCGAAGCGCAAGCCAAGCAGATTAAGCAGAGCGTGAAGCTGTTGGCGAACGAGCGGTCGAACCAGCCAGTCGCCGGCATGGGCGACTGGCTGCCGATCAAAGAACCCAGGGCCGAGCGAAGCGACGGCCCGTCAGAGCGTTCAGCTCTAACCCGCTCCCAAGGCAACTTTCTTTGGTGACTTTCTTTTTTGCCAGAAAAGAAAGTTACCCCCCGCCGGGCAGGCGCTCACCCCTCAAACCACAGAAGAAGCCACGCAAACCCCAAAAATATGCATCAAATTGCCTTCTTGCGCAGGCCCGGCAGGCGAAGTCAGCTACTAAAAAAGTAGCAATTTCACCCGCTAGTCCATGAAGGTCCGGACAAAGTCCATGGACGACACCACGCCCTTGATGGCGCTGCCATCCCGGACCACGACGTGGTGGATGCCGGCTTCGACCATCAACCTAGCCACCTCGGCCACGCTGGCGTCCAGCGGCACCGCAATCGGTTTGTAAGTGCAGATCTGCCAGGCGTAGACCTTGGCGGCGTCTTTGGCGTCGGCATGAAAGCGCAGCAGGTCCAGGCTGCTGATGACGCCCAGCATCGCGCCGCCTTCGTCCACCACTGGCGCCCAGCTCAAGCCCCGCGTGATCATCTGTTTTTCGACTGACGCGACGGTGTCGTCGGCGCCGACCTGATGCACCTCGTGCCGCATCAGCGAAGCAATGCTTTGATCGTTCATGACCGCCTCCCTTGTGAACCGGACGGTGTTGACGCGGCAGCTGTCTCGCCGCGCGGCGCGCGTTCCAGCCGCGCTTCGACGGCCAGAACGTCGCGCGTGGTTTTCAGCAGCGTGTCGGGCGTGACGCTCATCGAGTCGATGCCCAGCTCAACCAGGTATTGGGCCATTTCGGGATAGTCCGACGGTGCCTGGCCGCAAATGCCCACGTGCCGGTGGTTGCGGCGCGCGCCCTCGATGGCCTGGCGCAGCACCATCTTGACGCCCGGGTCGCGCTCGTCAAAGTCAAAGGCGACGATCTCCGAATCCCGGTCCACGCCGAGCACCAGCTGCGTCAGGTCGTTCGAACCAATCGAAAAGCCGTCGAACAGCTGCGCAAACGCATCGATCTGGATCACGTTGTTCGGAATCTCGCACATGACGTAGATTTCCAGCCCGTTCACGCCGCGTCCCAGTCCATGCGCGGCCATGGCCTGCAGCACGCGCTCGCCTTCGTCCACCCGACGGCAAAACGGGATCATCAGCTTGACGTTGCTCAGGCCCATGTCGTCGCGCACCCGTTTCATCGCTGCGCATTCCAGCGCAAAACCCTCGGCGTAGGCCGGATGCGCATAGCGCGAGGCGCCGCGAAAACCGATCATCGGGTTCGCCTCTACCGGCTCGAACCAGCGCCCGCCCAGCAGGCTGGCGTATTCGTTGGTTTTGAAGTCCGACATGCGAACGATCACCGGCTTGGGATAAAAAGCCGCGGCGATGATGCCGACGCCCTCGGCCAGCTGCCGCACGAAATACTCGGCCGGCGTGGCGTACAGCTGCGTGAGCCGAGCGATTTCTGCCCGCACAGCAGCGTCTTCGACCTTCTCGGGATGCACCAGCGCCATCGGATGCGCATGGATGTGCTCGGCAATGATGAATTCCATGCGCGCCAGGCCCACGCCGTCGTTCGGCAACAGGGCGGTCTGGAAAGCCATGTCCGGATTCGCCAGATTGACCATCAAATGCGTCTGCGGCCGCGCCATGCCGGCCACGTCGGTGCTGGTGACGGTGAAGGGAATCCTGCCGGCATACACATGGCCGGCGCTGCCTTCGGCGCACGACACTGTGATCTCGTCGCCGGTCTTGATCACCGTGGTCGCATGGTCGCAGCCGACCACGGCTGGAATGCCCATCTCGCGCGCCACGATGGCCGCGTGGCAGGTGCGTCCGCCCCGGTTGGTCACCACGGCGGCAGCAATCTTCATCACCGTGCCCCAGTCCGGCATAGTGGTGTCGGCCACCAGCACCTCGCCGGGCTGGAACTGATTGAGCTCTGACACCTCGCTGATGACGCGCGCCCGGCCGCTGACGATTTTGCCGCCCACCGCGCGGCCGCTGACGACGGGCTGGCCCTTGTCGCCCAGGCGGTATTCATCGACCTGGCCCAGCGGCTTGCGCGACGCCACGGTTTCGGGCCGCGCCTGGACGATGTAGAGCTTGCCGTCAACGCCGTCCTTGGCCCATTCGACATCCATCGGCGTGGGCTGACCGGCCTTGCGGCTGTAGTGAGCCTCGATCTTGATGGCGGCGTCGGCCAGTTCGAGCACCTCGTCGTCGGTGATGCAAAAGCGCGCCTGGTTTTCCGGCGGCGTCGGCATGTTGCGCGTGGTTTCGCGGCCTGCCGCCTGCGCATAGACCATGCGGATCTGCTTGGCGCCCAGCTTGCGCCGCAGCACGGCCCGGTGGCCCTGCGCCAGTGTGGGCTTGAAGACATAGAACTCGTCAGGATCGACCGTGCCCTGCACGACGTTTTCGCCCAGGCCGTAGGCGCCGGTGATGAACACCACGTCGCGAAAGCCGGTTTCGGTGTCGAGCGAAAAGGTGACGCCGCTGGCGGCCAGGTCGGAACGCACCATTTTCATCACGCCGACCGACTGGTAGACCTTGAAATGGTCGATGCCGTGGTCCACCCGGTAGGCGATGGCGCGGTCCATGAACAGGCTGGCAAAGCACTGGCGGATGGCTTCGAGCAGCCGGGCTTCACCCGAGATGTTCAAAAAAGTCTCGTGCTGGCCGGCAAAGCTGGCGGTCGGCAGGTCTTCGGCGGTGGCCGAGCTGCGCACTGCGAGCGTCACCTGCTCGCCGTATTCAGCACGCAGGCGGGCATAGGCTTCATTGATTTCCGCCACCATGCCGTCCGGCAGTGTCGCGCCGTGGATGATTTCACGCGCACGGCGCGCGCGCCTTGCCAGGTCATCAACATCCTTCACGTCCAGGCCGTCGAGCGCCTCGTGCAGACCGCTCCAGGCGTGGGACTGGTCGAGCAGGTGGCGGTAGGCCCCGGCGGTGACCGCAAAGCCGTTGGGTACCCGGACGCCCTGCGCGCCAAGTTCGCGGACCATTTCGCCCAGCGATGCGTTCTTGCCGCCGACCTGCGGAACATCGGCGATGCCGATGTCTGAAAACCAGCGGATGAAGGGTGTCGTCATGGTGTTGTCTCCAGCTTGACATGGAACACAGGGCTTGCCAGTGGCGTCAAGCAGGCATGGCGCCTGTCCTTTTTGCTGTTGGCCGCCTTTTGTTGCCACTACGGTAGCCGCCGCATTGCGCTGTGACTTGCGCTAGATCAATGGGCCTGAAAAACTCCTGACGGTGCCGGCAAGGCACGCCTTCCCGGGCTTGAATCAGACCGGGTGGATAGCCACTTCCCGGTGCAGCCGTTCCACATCCGCCGCCTGGCACAGCGCCGTGCCGGCCGCGAGCAGGGCGGCTGCGCCGGCTGCCATGCCGTAGCGAAAAGCCTGCTCCAGGCTTTCCTGCCGATTCAGTGCCCAGAGCAGGCCACCGACAAAGCTGTCGCCCGCGCCAATCGAGCTGGCGACTTTCACTGGCAGGCTGCGCGCGCGCAGCGCCCTGTCGGCCGTCACCAGCAAGGCGCCGTCCTCGCCCAGGGACAGCGCCACCACCTGCGCCTGGCCGGCCCGGATGATCTGCAGCGCCGCCGCGTGCCAGTCCTGCTCGGTATCGAGCGGATGGCCGGTCAGTTCGCGCAGTTCGCGAAGGCTGGGCTTGACCAGGTAAACGCCTTCGGCCAGCGCTGCGGCCAGGGGCGGCCCCGAGCTGTCGAGCACCAGCCGGCTACCGTGTTCCTTCGCCAGCCGAGCCAGCCGCGCATGAAAATCGGCCGGCAAGCCGGGCGGCAGGCTGCCGCTGGCCACCAGGTAAGCCGGCGGCGCCTGCAGGTCGGCGACATGACGCAGACAGGCCTGCCATTCGCTCGGTGCCAGTTCAGGCCCGGGCAGCAAAAAGCGAAAGTCGCGACCGCTGGACTGTTCGTGCACCGAAAAGCTTTCGCGCGTCTCGCCGGCAATCGGGATGGAATAGCTGCGCACTTGTTCCTGGTCGATGAGCTGGCGCAGCCGCTGGCCGTTCGCGCCGCCCGCCGGGAACAGCGCCAGGCAGTCGCCGCCCAGCCGGTGCAGCACGCGCGCCACGTTGATGCCGCCGCCGCCAGGGTGCAGGATGGCGGCCGTGCAGCGCAGCTTGTGCGTGTCCATGACTTTTTCAGTCGAGGTGGACACGTCCAGGGCGGGATTCATGGTGACGGTGAGGATATCTAACATAGGCTGGAGGCGAGTTTGTTTGCAGGCATCGTAATTCCAATCCGAATTGGAAACGATAACTGCGCTGCTTTGCCGTGCCGTGCCATGGCCTGTTCCCTGGCCTCGCGTCTGATCCCGGATGGCCTTAGAAACGGAATTAAAGGGACGGCAGCAGGTGCGTCCGTCCTACAGTTCAGTGGGTGTTGCGCGGTTAATCTAGCATCCGCACAAACCTTCGCACCGCCGGTGCGGACCCATTTACGCAAAGGATTCCCATGAAATACGCACTGCTCACTGCCGCAATCGTCATGACACTTGGCCTCGCCGCCTGTGAAAAAAAAGTGGTCACCCAGCCTGGCCCCGCAGGCGCGACGGGCGCAACCGGTTCCACAGGTAGCACAGGCAGCACAGGCGCTGCGGGTGCCGTCGGCGCAACAGGCGCCGAAGGCAAGCCTGCGGAAACTCCAGCCAAATAAAAAATACGGCAACGCCAGCGACGCTCCTGGAGCGCCCTGGCCGCCAGCGGCATGCACGCGCGCCTGTGTTTCACGCGGCGTGCTGCCCGCAACCTTGAAGAGGTTTTGAAGGCCGCATCCGAGCGCAGCATTCAACGATGCAGAGCAAGGCTTCGTCCTTCAAGATGATGATTTTGAGAACTCGAGCTGTCCTCACCCCCTCGCCAATCGGCCAGGGGTTTTTTTCGTCTTGCATTGACTGGCTGCGCTGCGTGATGGGCCATCGCCAGCCGCAGCCTGACGTTCAATCACCGATGCAAGTACCCAAGCTGGCGCCAAGCGCGTGTCATGAACCCGGTGGCGGCTCGGTCTTGGGCTTGTAGTCGCAATAAGGCGCGACCGCGCATTGCCAGCACAGTGGCTTGCGGGCAATGCAGACATAGCGGCCGAGCAGAATCAGCCAGTGGTGCGCATCGACCAGATACTCTGGCGGAATACGCTTGAGCAGCTTTAGCTCGACTTCCAGCGGGTTCTTGCCCGGCGCCAGTCCGGTGCGGTTGCCGACGCGAAAGATGTGCGTGTCCACCGCCATCACGGCCTCGCCAAAGGCCGAGTTGAGCACCACATTGGCCGTCTTGCGGCCCACGCCGGGCAATTTTTCAAGCGCTTCACGGGTGCGCGGCACCTGGCCGCCGTGCTGCTCTGTCAGCATTGCGCAGGTCGCCAGCAGGTTCCGGGCTTTCGAGTGGTATAGCCCGATGGTCTTGATGTAGGCCTCCAGCCGGTCTACGCCCAGGTCGAGTATTTTTTGCGGCGTGTTGGCGACGGCAAACAGCCGGCGCGTGGCCTTGTTCACGCTGACGTCGGTGGCTTGCGCCGACAGCAGCACGGCGGTCAGCAATTCGAACACGCTGGTGTATTCCAGTTCGGTCACCGGCATCGGGTTGGCCGCCTTGAGCGTGGCAAAAAACGGGGCAATGTCTCTGGTTTTCATGGCGGGAAGTGTAGGGCGCCAAGGCCGCGCCTGCGCAGGTCCCGGGAAGCGCTTCATAAACCATAGCAGCGTGCGGCGGCTGTACATGCGCAGGCGCCATTATTTATTACAAGGCGCGGCGCCAGTTTCAAAAGATAATCGTGGGCTAGCTCGGCTTTCCCCTTTGTTTTTCGGCAACTGGTTTTTTATGACGTCATTTTCCCTGGCCGATCTTCTGCCCAGCTTGCGCTTGCTGGACATCTCTGACGCTGGCAGTGCCAGCCATCCGGATATCTTGTCCGGACCCATACAGCCGGAATTGATTCGCGCTGAGGTGCTTGCAGATATTCTTGAAGCGACGGCCGACCGTATTCCGCACCAGGTTGCGCTGATGTTTGCGGATCGTCACCTCACGTACCAGGACCTGAATGCACAGGCCGACCAAGTAGCTTCCGGCCTGATTGAGGCCGGCGTGCGCCCGGGTCACATCGTGGGTCTGTGGCTGCCACGCGGTATCGGTCTGCTGGTGATGCAGGCCGGGATTGCCAAGGCCGGTGCCGCATGGTTGCCGTTTGACGCGGATACGCCGGTCGAGCGCATTGCCGTGTGCCTGGAAGATGCCTGCGCGGTGGGCGTGGTCAGTTGCAAAGAATTCGCACCGCGCCTGGTGCACATCAGGGCCAGCGTCTGGACGGCAGAAGCCTTGCTGGTACCGACGCCTGAGCGGGTTCGCCGGCAGGGTTTGCTGCCTTCGCACCCCGCGTATGTAATTTACACCTCGGGCTCCACCGGCAAGCCCAAGGGCATCGAGATCACCCAGGGCAGCATCTGCCACTTTCTGCGCAGCGAAAACGCCATGCTGCGCGTGCTCGAAACTGATCGCGTGTACCAAGGGTTTTCGGTCGCCTTCGACATGTCTTTCGAGGAAATCTGGATCAGTTACCTGGCCGGTGCCACGCTCTGGATTGCTCCCAAGGCGCTGGCCTCGGACCCCGAAGCCCTGCCGCTGGCCTTGACTGAAAACAAGGTCACCGTGCTGCACGCAGTGCCGACGCTGCTGGCCTTGTTCAACCAGGAGGTGCCGAGCCTGCGCCTGATCAACCTGGGCGGCGAGATGTGTCCTCAGTCACTGGTGGCGCGCTGGGCCAAGCCCGGCCGCCAGGTGTTCAATACCTATGGCCCGACCGAAGCCACCGTGTCGGCCAGCCTGGCCGAGTTGCAGCCGGGCGAGCCCGTGACCATCGGGCGGCCGTTGCCCAATTACGGCCTGATGGTGATCGACCCGTCCGTTGAAAACGGCTTGGTGCTGCTGCCGCGCGGGGAAGTCGGCGAGTTGTGCATCACCGGCCCCGGGGTGGCGGCCGGTTACCTGGGCCGGCCCGACCTGACGGCCGAGAAATTCCTTGCCAATCCCTGGCGCAGCCATGCGCATGACGACCGTTTGTACCGCACGGGCGATCTGGCCCGCATCGACCCCGATGGCCGCGTGCACTGCCTGGGCCGCACCGATGACCAGGTGAAAATACGCGGCTTTCGGGTGGAGCTGGGCGAGATCGAGGCGGCGCTGGCCAAGCTGCCCGGCGTGGGCACCGTCGCCGTTGTCCAGCGCCAGGAAGGCGGCATCGACCAGCTGATCGCCTTCCTCGTTTTTGAAGGCGGCATGAGCCGCTCCAGTGCCGAACTGCGTGCCGCGCTGGCAAACACCTTGCCTTCCTACATGGTGCCCGGTTACTTCGAGCCACTCTCGGAAATGCCGCGCCTGACCTCCGGCAAGATCGACCGCAACAGCCTCAAGGCGCGTCCCTTGGCGGTGGCCAGCGGGGAGGCTAGCGGCTCCGACACGCCACGAACGCCGGCGGAAGAAGCCTTGTTTGCGGCCCTGGCCACGCTGTTTCCCGGCCAGCCGATTGTGCGCAGTGCCGATTTTTTCTCTGACCTGGGCGGCCACTCGCTGTTCGCGGCGCGCCTGGCCTCGGCCTTGCGGACCGACCCGCGTTTTGCGCACATCACGGTGCACGACATTTACCAGAACCGCCAGGTCGGCCTGATCGCCGAGGTGCTGGGTCAGCGCCATGAGCCTGTCATGGCGGTGGACACCCGTTGGGTGGCGCCGTCCTGGCTCAAGCGCTGGACCTGCGGAGTGGCACAGGCAGTCGTCATCCCTGGCCTGGTGACGCTGCACATGGCGCAATGGATGGCGCCGTTCTTTACCTATCATTTCTTTACCGGCGAGCCCGACGATTCGATGGCGCTGGCCATTGCCGCATCCGTGGCCGCCTATTTGCTGTCCACCCTGCTGGCGTTTGCGGTGGCCGTTGCGGGTAAGTGGCTGATTTTGGGGCGCCTGAAGGCCGGGCGTTATCCGCTCTGGGGCATGACCTATTACCGCTGGTGGCTGGCCGACCGCCTGATCGAGGCGGCGCCGACCTACCTGCTCAGTGGATCATCGATGTACGCCTGGTGGCTGCGCGCACTGGGCGCCAAGGTGGGGCGCGACGTCATGATCGGGTCGATCACCCTGCGCGCCCCGGACTTGCTGAGCATTGGCGACGGCGTCAGCATCGGCAACGCGGCCAATTTTGAAAATGCACGGGTCGAACATGGCGAACTGCGCCTGGGGCCGATCACGCTGGAGCGTGAAGCCTGCGTGGGTTCCTATGCCGTGCTCGAAGGCAATACGCACATCGGCGCCTATGGCCATCTGGAAGGCCAATCGGCGCTCAGCGACGGGGAGTCACTGCCCGCCGGACGCATCTGGAAAGGCTCGCCGGCGCGCGACGTGGGCATGTTCGACCACACGGACCGGCCCGCCCGGCCCGCTGTCTCTGGCCTGCGCAGTGTCGTCGAAGGCGGGTATTTTGTGTTCGGCGCCCTGCTGATCGCCACGCTGTTTTTCCTGCCGGTGTTTCCCAGCTTTGTGCTGATCGACTGGATCGACGACGCCGAGCGTTTTCCGGTATTGCGCGGCAGCGACCTGTCGTTCCAGCTGGTTAAGTATTTCATCCTTGCTTTCCCGGCCACAGGCGTGCTGATCGTCAGCACTGCGCTGCTGTCGGCCGGCATCCGCTGGACGGTTTTGCCGCGTCTCAAGCCTGGCAGCTGGCCCGTACACAGCAACCTATATTGCGCCAAATGGCTGGTCAACCAGATCCAGGAGTCCAGCTTGGCGGTCTTGCATGGCGTTTATGCCACGGTGTACGCCCCTTTCTGGTACCGGCTGCTGGGGGCCAAGGTCGGGCGCGATGCCGAGATTTCTTCCGCACTCGGGCTGGTGCCGGACATGCTCACGCTGGGCGATGAAACCTTCATCGCCGATGCGGTCATGCTGGGCGACGAGAGCATCGACGGCGGCTGGATGTCCATGCAGCCCACGGTGATTTCGCGCCGCAGCTTCGTGGGTAACGGCTCCTACATCCCCGACGGCACCACGCTGCCGGAAAACGTGCTCATTGGCGTGCATTCCAGCGCACCCGCCAACGGCGCGATGAAGGACGGCGACACCTGGCTGGGCTCGCCGCCGATCAACCTGCCGGCGCGCGAGCAGACCAGCGGTTTCCCCGAACATCTGACCTATCGGCCATCGCCCTTTCGCCGCCTGGCGCGCGGGCTGATTGAAGCCTTTCGCATCGTGGCGCCGCATGCGATCGTGATTTCTGTCGGCTACACCATGGTCCTGGACATCATGCCCGTGGCGAGCGACGGCCAGTGGGGCGTCGTCATTCTTTACCTGATGGGCGCCGGTCTTTTTTATGGGGTGGGGGCCTTCTTTTTCATTGCTGCCATCAAGTGGGCGCTGATGCGGCGCTACCGCCAATGCAGCGTGCCGATGTGGACCCCGTTTGTCTGGCTGTCGGAGGGCGTGACCAATTTGTATGAAGGGATTGCGGTGCCTAATTTCCTTCGCTACCTGCGCGGCACCCCATTGCTGCCCGTGGCCTTGAACTTTCTGGGTTGCCGTATCGGCAAAGGTGTTTACCTCGATACCACTGACATCACCGAGTTCGACTGTGTCACCATCGGCGACTACAGCGAGTTGAATGCGCTGGCCTGCCCCCAGACCCATCTGTTCGAAGACCGCGTCATGAAGGTCGATCACGTCATCATTGGCGAGCGCGTCTACATGGGGCCGCGCAGCGCGGTGCTCTACGGCGCGGTGGTGGCCGACAACGCCAAGCTCGGTGCCCTGACGCTGGTCATGAAAGGGGAGTTCATCCCTGCCGCATCGAGCTGGAAGGGCTGTCCGGCCGCGCCCGCGCGCAACTGACATGCTGCCCCCACACAAGCTCGTCGCCGTTCATGCGTGGCCGCAAGGCATGCAAGCTGCCGTTGATGAAATGCGCGACTGCCAGGCCATGACTGTCATCAGCGTGGCAACCCCCGCCACGGGCGAGCGCTCGCTGGCAAGGGCCCTGATCCGCACGGCTTTGCGCGAGACGATGGCGATGTTCCTCGATCAACCTGCCGCACCCATCGCGCTGGTTTCGCGCCCGGGGCAGGCGATTGGCGTGGATTCGCGCCTTGCGCGCCTGCATGTGTCGGTGAGCCACATGCCTGGAATGAGCGTGGCCGCCATTGGCAGGAGCGGTGCCATGGGCCTTGATGTGATGCATGTCGAACAGGACGCTGCCGGGATGTCCGACTGGGCGCGTGTGGCGCTGGACTATCTCGGTCCGACAGTGTCTGACACGCTGCAGCGCACGTCGCCCATGCAACGGCCGGCCACCTTTGCCCAGGCATGGGTGCACTTCGAGGCCCGCCTGAAGTGCCTGGGCCTGGAGTTGACCGAATGGACCCCCGCGCTGGCGCAACGCCTGGCGACATGCCGCGTCATGGCGCTGGCCTTGCCTGAAGATTGCCGTGGAGCGATCGCCGTTCCTTCCCGCCTTGCTGGCGCTACCATTCATGCCAGCGCTTCCTGAAAATCACGCATCCAGTCCCCGCCTTGCACGCCAACCTTCCATCCAGAGACTTACGCCATGCCCCTGCCATTCGCCGACCGCCTGAACAACGTTGAAACCTCCGCCATCCGCGAACTTTTCAAGCTGCTGGGCAAGCCCGGCATCATCAGCTTTGCCGGCGGCTTTCCCGACCCGGCGATGTTCGACATCGAAGGCATCAAGGACGCCAGCAGCAAGGCGCTGAACGAGGAACCCGGCGCGGCATTGCAATATGGCGCCACCGAAGGCTACGGCCCGCTGCGCCAACAACTGAGCGCCTTCATGGCGAGCAAGGGCGTGACCGTGGCGCCTGAAGGCCTGATCGTCACCACCGGCAGCCAGCAGGCGCTCGATCTGCTGGGCAAGACCCTGATCAATCCGGGCGACAAGGTGATCGTCGAAGGCCCGACCTTTCTGGCGACCATCCAGTGCTTTCGCCTGTATGGCGCCGAGGTCATCAGCGCGCCCATCGACGCGCATGGCGTGAGGACCGACGAGCTGGAGCGGCTTATCGCTGAACACAAGCCGAAATTTGTTTATTTGATTCCGACCTTCGGCAACCCGAGCGGCGCGCTGCTCGGCTTGGAGCGCCGTCGGCAAGTGCTGGACATGGCCGTGAAATACCAGACCCTAGTGGTAGAAGACGATCCCTACGGCGACCTGTATTTTGGCGAAGCGCCACCGCCGTCATTGCTGTCGCTGAGCGACGGCGTGCCCGGCAGCCGCGAGCTGCTGGCCTATTGCGGCTCGCTCAGCAAGGTGCTCTCGCCCGGCCTGCGCATCGGCTGGATGATTGCCCCGCCGGCGCTGCTGGCCAACGCGGTGATGTGCAAGCAGTTCAGCGACGCCCACACCAGCACCTTTGCCCAGGCCACCGCCGCGCAGTACCTCAAGGCCGGCCGCATGCCCGCCACGCTGGCGAATGTGCGCAAGGTGTATGGCGAACGCGCCGCCGCCATGGGCGATGCCTTGGAACGCGAACTGGGCGACGCTGTGGCGTTCGAGCAGCCGCAGGGCGGCCTGTTCTTCTGGGCCCGCCTGACGGGCGAGGGCGGCAAGTTGAAGGACGCGGGTGAATTCGCCAGGAAGGCGATTGAACAATGCGTGGCTTTCGTGCCGGGCGCCCCGTTTTATGCGTCGAATCCCGACAGGGCTGCTTTCAGGCTCAGCTTTGCGACGGCGGATGTGTCGAAAATAGAAGAGGGGATGAAACGCTTGGGGCGGGCGATATAGATCAACTGGATCACCCGGAATGCGTTGATTCAATTGGCTTCATCTGCCAGCTCGAAAGAAGGAACCTCATTGAGCGGGGTGCCCAGCTGTATGACGATCGATCTGTACGATTTCAATTCGATGGCGGCTGGGTCGCCCTGGTATACGCGCAGATTGCCGCCATCCCGGACATAAACAACGACCGGCGTATTGAGTTGACCGGCAACATTTGTACGGGTGAGCGGCTGTCCCCATATGTTGAAGAACTGTCCCAGCGTCACCCGGTCGTAGTTAAGGGGTTCAATATGAAGCGTGCCGTTGGCATCGTGCGTATGAATCGGATAAAAGCAGGTTGTGCTGAAGACTTCGTCATCCCCAACGACACCGATCAGCTGGGGAATGGCCAGCCGCACACCGTCCTTGTAGATGGCCAGATGCGTATGGGCGTGATAGACATATTCCAATGTCGACTGGTTTCGCGGTCCGTAGCACGATAGCCCATCCACCGGCTGCCCTTGTCCGCCGCGGCCATTGGACCGGTTGTCTTCCAAGCCGCCTTGGCCGATCAGTGCGGGTCCAAACACTCCTCGATTAACGATCAGCGATGTGGTGGACAGCGCAGGCGGATTTTTCCATTGAAAATTTGGAATCGGATTGATTGCCGAACCGATCTGGATTGTGATTTCGCGGTTTCCGGTCAGCGGCAATGCATCCAGTGCGCCAGTATATTCAGTTAGTGTGCTGCCATCCCGGATGAATACCTTGACGGGTTTTCCGGCATAACCTGCCACATTGGCTGTGGAGAGCGGTTGCCCCCACAGTGCAAAGAACTGACCCAGCGTGTAGGGAGTCGCGCCGCCGGATTTTGTGCGAATCTTGCCGCTGGTATCCGTCGTCGTGAGCGGGTAATAGCAGCCGACTTTTCTCAAGGTCGTATCAGTGATACCGGTGCTGCCTTGGGCAACTAGGCCGATGTCTTCTGGAATCGCAACCTGCTGGCCGTCCACTACGAGACTTAAATGCGTATAGCCATAGGCTGGAGACGATTTAACTGGCTTTTCACACGCAAGACCCAGAACGTCCTGCCCTAGCCCGCCGGAAGCAGTTGCGCCTTTCGCGAAAGTTATTTTGCCGACGCCGGTACCGTCCTCCAGCGTTGTGGCTGCGGCCAGCGCGGGGGCCGATGGCTGGACAGAATCTGGAACCGTCAGGCTTGCACCATTGTCGCCTCCACCACATCCATACAACATTGAAATACAAAAAACGGTAAGGCTGAGGTTGGTTGTTATGGATTTAGCTTTTATATGCATTAATTACCTTTCGAAAAGAATCAGAAATAACTTATAGATACTGATTTCAAACTTGACGCTTAATTAAGAATTTTATTCTAGATGAAGAGATCAAGTGAAAATGGGTAAACTGCATTGAAACAAAAGTAACTAAGCTTGATACATGTTAAACGCAGTTAACGAATGTTTAAAAACAAAAACAAAAACAAAAACAAAAACATTTAATATTTTTGTTATTTAATTTGATATTTTTTAAAAATCAAGGTTGTGTATTTCATGATGAAAATTTTGAATGCATTGATAGATCAAGCATTTATTCGGCCACAGATAATGCGATGGCGATTTTCATTTTTTTGATTGGGAGCATGCAGGATCCGCTGTGCTCGCGCCATGCCAACCTGGCAACAGGAGCCTGATGGACTCCTTGGCAATCTTTTTCCATTCGCTGCAGGGCGTTGAAGCCCTGTGCATTATTAATGGGCCTGCTAGTGGGCAGCGGCTTCGGGCAGCCGGTGAATGGAAGCATCGTTTTGCGGGGCTCAACGACGCTCACGCTCATGGAGGGTGAGGGAGCCAGTGCCGCTGGTGGCGGTGGCATGGTTCGGGCTGGTCAGGGCCGCTTCGCTGGTGCTGCACCGGGGCCATCGCTTTGGCATGCAACTGCTTGAAGCGCCGATTCCTGGCGCGCCTGGGCTGGTCGTGGTGCGGCGCCAGGCTCAGCTATCGCCAAGCTCGTTCATGCGGTCCGCATTCGTGGTGCTGTGGCTGCCCTTGAGGTGCATTTCCACGTCGGCGGCCCTGTCGCCCACCGCATCCACCGCATCGCGCAACTGCTGCTCGGTGGTGTCTAGCTTTTTCGCCCATTGCGCGCAGGCCGCCGGGTCGTTCATGTCGATGCGATCGGGCTCCACGCCGGGTCGGGTTGTCATGCTTGTCTCCTGAATGGTGGTTGATGGATCGACCGTAACGCTTTCGCTGCGCCCAGCCTGTAGGCCAAGGCCGCAGCCGGAATTAAACCGCCGACGATGGGTGGTGCCGGCAGCGCGCTGATCCGCATGGAGTTGCTATTGAATAAATAGCTGCAAGCGCATGCCTACCAAGCGCAAGAGGCATTTTTTGCCTGAATATCAGGATAAAAATTCGGCCGGCACTGAATTGCGCGAAGCCGTCGGCCCCGCTTGCTCCCTGGCGCCTGCTTGAGCGCGCCGCTTTAAACTCTGCCCCATGCCTCCCATCCTCCAGCGCGCCGCCGCCTTTGCCCGCGTGCAATTCCACCGCCTTGCCAGCCTTGTCAAGCAATATCCCGTCCGGGCCGCCCTGGCGCTTCCGGCGCTGATGCTGCTTTACGTGCTGGTGCTGATTCCGTTCACGCCGGGCATCGGCGACCTGCGCAAGGCCAAGTCCGAAACGCCGTCGGTGCTGCTGGCATCCAACGGCTCGGTGCTGGCCGAGTACCGGCGCAGCAACCGGCGCTGGGTCACGCTCGACAAGATTTCGCCGCATGTCGTCAATGCGCTGATCAGCACCGAAGACCACCGCTTTTACCAGCACCACGGCATCGACTTTCGGCGCACCTTTGGCGCGCTGCTGAGCACCCTGACGGGCGAGCTGCAGGGCGGCTCGACCATTACGCAGCAACTGGCGCGCAACCTGTACCCCGAGGAAATCGGCCGCGCCGCCACCATCACCCGCAAGGTCAAGGAGGCGATCACCGCGCTGAAGATCGAGTCGGTGTATTCCAAGGACGAAATCCTGGAAACCTACCTCAACACCGTGCCTTTTCTCTACAACGCCTTTGGCATCGAGATGGCGGCGCGCACCTATTTCGACAAGTCGGCCGACAGGCTCGACGTGCTGGAAAGCGCCACCTTGATCGGCATGCTCAAGGGCACCAGCTACTACAACCCGGTGCTCAACCCCGACCGCGCCCTCAAGCGCCGCAACCTGGTGCTGGCGCAGATGGTCAAGCATGGCAAGCTCGCTCAAGCCCGGCTCGACGCGCTGGAAAAGCGGCCGCTGCGGCTGGACTTTGAACGCCAGGTCGAACCCCTGGGCATTGCCCCCCACGTCGCCCAGCACCTGCGCAAATGGCTGATTGCGTGGGCCGACAGCAAGGGCTATGACATCCATGCCGACGGGCTGCGGGTGCGCACCACGATTGACGCCAACATCCAGAAACTGGCCAACCAGGCGGTGGCGCGGCAGCTGGCGCAACTGCAAAAGCTGGCCGACGGCCAGCGCAAGGCCGGCGCCGAGCGCGCCATGCTGCAGGCCGGCTTTCTGGCGCTCGACCCGCGCAGCGGCGCGGTGCGCGCCTGGGTCGGCAGCCGGGATTTCGCGCAAGAGCAGTTCGACCACGTCAGCCAGGCGCGCCGCCAGCCCGGCTCGACCTTCAAGCCTTTCGTCTACGGCGCGGCCTTCATGCAAGGGCTGAGCCCGTCGTTTGCCTTCATCGACCAGCCGATCGCGATTGACTCGGGCGGCGGCGACGTGTGGACGCCCAGCGATTCCACGCCGCCCACCGGCCAGCCCACCACGCTGCGCGACGGCCTGGTGTATTCGAAGAACACCATCACCGCCCAGCTGGTGCAGAAAATCGGCCCGGCCAGCGTCAGCCAGCTGGCCCAGGCCCTGGGCGTGCGCCAGAGCAAGCTCGATGTGGTGCCTTCGCTCGCGCTGGGCACCAGTCCGGTCACGCTGCTGGAAATGGTCGCCGCCTACGGCAGCATTGCCAATGGCGGCCACTACATGCTGCCGGTGCTGGTGGCCAGTGTCGAAGACCACCAGGGCAATCTGCTGGAAACCTTCACGCCGGTCAGGGAGGCGACGCCGGCCATGCCACGCGCCGACTCCTTGACGCTGGTGGATGTGATGCGCGGCGTGATCGACCAGGGCACCGGCAGCGCGATTCGCCAGCGCTACGGTATCCAGGCCGACCTGGCCGGCAAGACCGGCACCACGCAGGACAACACCGACGGCTGGTTCATCATGATGAATCCGCAACTCGTGGCCGGCGCCCGGGTCGGCTTCAACGACAACAGCGCGACGATGGGCAACTGGGGGCAGGGCGCACGCAGCGCTTTGCCCATGGTGGGCGATGTGTTCCAGGGCGCGTTTCGCAACCGCTGGCTGGACCAGAACGCCGAGTTCGACATACCGCGCAGGCGGCCGCCACCGCCACTGCCGCCCCAGCAGCAGCGCAACGATCCGCTGGCCGACATTGTCAATGGCCTGTTCGGCAGGATCTTGCGGCAGCTGCAATAGCCGCCAGCGCAAGTTCCGTTCATGTCATCAAGCGCTTCAACGATGGCGCCGGCCATCAGCCCGGCCACGCGCCGCACCATCTTGCTGCTGTCATTCGCCACCTTCGCCAGCATGGCCGCGCAGCGCATCTGCGACGCCATGCTGCCCGAGCTGTCGCGCGTGTTCGCGGTCGGCTTGGGGCAGGCGGCGCAGGTGGTGTCGGTGTTTGCCATCACCTACGGCGCGGCGCAGCTTTTCTACGGCCCGTTGGGCGACCGCATCGGCAAGTTTCGCGTGATCACCTTTGCCACGCTCGGCTGCAGCATTGGCAGCGCGCTGGCGGTGGCGGCCGGCTCGCTGGACATGCTGGTGTTTGCGCGCCTGCTGATGGCGCTGGGCGCCGCCGCCTTGATTCCGCTGTCGATGGCCTGGGTCGGCGACGCGGTGCCGTCAGACCAGCTCCAGGAAATGCTGACGCGCACCGGGCTGGGCAGCACCCTGGGCATCGTCGGCGGCCAGCTGGTCGGCGGATTGCTGACCGATGCGCTGGGCTGGCGCTGGGCTTTCGTGTTCATGACGGTGCTGTTCGGCGTCGTGGGTTCGCTACTGTGGCTGGACCTGCGCCGGCAGCGCGCACCGGCTGCGAAGGCCGAGGCGCCTGCCCAGTCAGCGCCGCGCCTGGGCTTCGTCACGCAGGCGCTGCTGATCGTGACCGGCCCCTGGTCGCGCATCATTTTGCTGATGGCGCTGGTCGAGGGCGCTGCCGGCTTTGGCGTGCTGGCGATCTGGGCTTCGCACCTGCACCGCTCACTGAGCCTGTCGCTGTCGCTGGCTGGCGCCATCGTGGCGCTGTTCGGCCTGGGCGGCATGCTTTACATGGCGGTCGGCCGCCACCTGATCCGCCGCTTCGGCCAGCAGGGGCTGGTGCTGTTCGGCGGCGGCATCGTGGGCGTGTCCGCGCTGGTGCTGGCCTACTCGCCACACTGGGGGCCGGCGCTTCCGGCCAGCCTGCTGGCGGGCTTTGGCTTTTTCATGTTCCACAACACCATGCAGGCCAACGCCACGCAGATGGCGCCACATGCGCGCGGCACGGCGGTGTCGCTGTTTTCCTCGTCGCTGTTCCTGGGCCAGTCGATTGGCGTGGTGCTGGCCGCCAGCCTGATCGACCGCATCGGGACCGGCGCGGTGATTGCGCTGGGCGGCGCGGTGATGGCGCTGGAAGGCGTGTACTTTGCCTGGGTGCTGCGGCGGCGCGAGCGGCTGTTGAAAGACTGACGCCAGGGTGCTGGTGCACATTCGTTTTAACCCGCAAACAGACTCTCAAGCATCAAATATGCTTTTTTCGCACGACCAGTGAGTGCAAGCAGCTATGAATTTAGTAGCGGATCGCATGCTTCATCGGCAGCTCATGTCCGGTTGCAATCCCAGCGTCAGGTCGTCCTGGGTCATGCTGGTGAAGTGATCGAGCGACGCCGCATGCAGTGGCGTGTCGATGGCGTTCACCACCCGGTCCAGCGCGGCGTAATGCGCCATGTGGCCGACGCCGGGTGCGAGAAACAGCTCGCTGTGCGGCAGTTCATCGTGCAGCCGGACCGACTGGGCTTTCGGATCAACCACCACGTCATCTTCTCCGGCAATCAGCGTGACCGGCAGGACGAGTTCGCCGTAGCGTTTGGACATCGTATTGGCCGCCGGCACCATGAAGGCCGCATCCTCGGCATTGGCGCGCAGCTGCACCGGCCGCAGCATCATCTCGCGCGAGACGATCGGGAAGAAATTGTCTGGCAGCTCCCTGGGCGCAAACATGGCCTGGGCCATTTTCTTGAGCATGAGCCGGCTTGACAACGCCGTGACCGTGTAGCGCATCACATCGCCCAGCACCGGCAGGGCGACCGGCGCGGTCAGGAAGGCATCGACGCGAAAGCTGGGGTAGAAGTAGCCGCCCACCAGCACCAGGCTGCGCACGTTTTGCGGAAAGTTCAGCGCCATGGCCATCGCCACCATCGTGCCCATCGAGTGGCCGACGACGACCGGCCGCTCAATGCCAAGTCGTTCCAGCGCCGCGCGCAGCAGGTCGGCCTGCGCCGCTGGCGTCCAGAGCCGGTCGCGCGGCCGGCTGCTGTGGCCAAAACCGGGCCGGTCAAAGGCAATCACGCGGTGCCGTCTAGCCAGCCGGTCCATCAGGCCGCTGGCGATGAAGTCCGCATGCGTCACGGCATTGCCATGAATCAGCACCACCGGCGGGCCTTCGCCGCGCTCGACATAGTGCAGGTCAGCGCCGTCGATGTCGATGAAGTCGCCAGCGGGCGGGTTGTCGCGCTCGGCCCGGCGCGCCCGGGCTCCAACCCACGCGGCGGTGGCGGCTGCGCTGATGGCAGCGGCAATGGCGATGGTGCCGGAGCGGGACATCGCCGGGGATTTCGTGCGGGGACTGAAACGGTTCATAAGGACTTTCAAGGGTGTTGAAAAAAGATGCGGTTTGCCCAAAATGCAAACCGCAAAAATTAAAGACTAACGGGGATGGGTGTTTACCCGCGTGACAATGTGTTTTGTTACCAATTCAGCGCGTGCCGCAGGCAGCTGAAAAAAGCATCCGGCATGCCTGCCATGCGGCCTTTGCCTACGCTGGGGCGCACCACGCGCGTTTAACGTTCTACCTTTTACAAACGAATGGGAGCATGCAATGGCGAATGATTTCCTGGGGCAGATCTTGGGCAGCGTGCTGGGCAATGCCCGGGCTGGCCAGCAAAGCCCGATGGGCGGCGGCGGGCTCGGTGACCTGCTGGGCGGGCTGATGGGTGGCGGCGCGCGGCAGTCAGGAGGCGCCTCCGGCGGCTTGGGTGACTTGCTCGGCGGACTCATGGGCGGCGGCGCGGGGCAGGGCGGGAATCGGCCTGCAGACCTGGGCGGTTTGGGTAGGGATCAGGGCCAGGGCCAAAGCGGCTCGGGCATGGGAAACAAGGGCGGCGCGCTGATGCTCCTGCTGCTGCCGCTGGCCATGCAATGGGTGCAGCGCAATGGCGGCATTGGCGGGGTGCTGGAGCGTTTCCGCAACCAGGGTTACAGCCAGCAGGCCGCATCCTGGGTATCCACCGGCGAAAACGAGGAATTGCAGCCGCAGGCGGTCAATGAGCTGATGGGCACGGAGGAGCTTTCGCGCATGTCGCAGCAGCTCGGTGTCAGCCAGGAAGAGGTTTCTTCAAGTATGGCGCAAATCCTGCCGGAAATCGTGAACCAGCTGACGCCTCAGGGCGGCGTGCCCGATGACGGCGACGAGGTGCTCAACCGCGGAACGTCGATGCTGGAACAGCTCATGAACGCCGCGCAGCGCCGCTGACCCGTTTGACTTGGGGGCTGCGCGCAAAAGCGTGCCGGCCGGCACCGCCCGAGTGTCGTGTGACGCGACACTAAAATCGCGGCCATGAAAACGCTCCTGCCCCGCTTCCAGCCATTTGCCGCCTCGCTTCTCGGCCGGCTGCGTCGTCTGACCCGGCGCGAGTTGGCCTGGGTTGCGCTGGCCTTGCCGGTTTTATTGCTGCTTTACGCGCTGGTCCAGGTTCCGTTCACGCCCAGCATTTCCGACCTGCGCAAGGTCAAATCCGAGAAAGCCTCGGTGCTGATGTCGCTTGACGGCCAGGAACTGGCCGTGTTCCGGCAGGCGAACCGTGAATGGGTCAATCTGGCCGACATTTCGCCCAAGGTCATCGACGCGCTGATCGCCACCGAGGACCGGCGGTTTTACCAGCACCACGGCATGGATCTGAGGCGCACGGCTTCGGCGCTGTTCCAGAGCGTCACGGGCGACCTGCAGGGCGGCTCAACCATCACGCAGCAGCTGGCGCGCAACCTGTTTCCCGACGAGATCGGCCGTGCGGCCAGCTTGAGCCGCAAGATCCGCGAGGCCGTCACCGCCCTGAAGATCGAGTCGGTCTACACCAAGGACGAGATACTGGAAACTTATCTCAACACCGTGCCGTTTCTCTACAACGCGCACGGCATCGAGATGGCGGCGCGCACTTATTTCGACAAGTCGGCCGGCCAGCTCGACGTGCTGGAAGGTGCCACGCTGGTCGGCATGCTCAAGGGCACCAGCTATTACAACCCGGTGCAAAACCCCGAGCGGTCGGTGCAGCGCCGCAACATCGTGCTCGCGCAGATGGTGAAAAACGGCACGCTGCCTGAAGCCAGCCTGACCGGTCTGCAGAAACGGCCGCTGAAAATTGATTTCGAGCGGCAGACCGAGCCGCTGGGTTCGGCACCGCATCTGGCCCAGCAGCTCAGGCGCTGGCTGATCGAATGGGCCGACCGCAACAGCTACAACATTTATGCCGACGGGCTGGTGGTGCGCACCACGATCGATTCGCGCCTGCAGGACATGGCTACCAAGGCGGTGACGCGCCATGCCGACAAGCTGCAGCGGCAAGCCAGCGCGGCGTGGGGCCTGAACGCCGGCTGGAAGGCGCGAAAAAACCTGGTGCAGTCCTTTGTGCGGGCCACGCCCGACTACAAGGCCGCGCTGGAGTCCGGCCAGACGCCGGAGCTGGCGCTGCAGCAACTGCTGGCCGACACCGGTTTCATGCAAAAGCTGCATGACGGCAAGACGCGCCTGCAGGCCGGCTTCATGGCGCTGGACCCGCAGAGCGGGCAGGTGCGGGCCTGGGTGGGCAGCCGCGATTTTGCGCAGGACCAGTTCGACCATGTGCAGCAGGCGCGCCGCCAGCCCGGTTCGACCTTCAAGCCTTTTGTCTATGGCGCTGCGTTTGAGGACGGCGCCAAGCCGACCGATACCTTTGTCGACCAGGCCGTGGCCATACCGTTGGGCAACGGCGCTTTCTGGCGGCCCGGCGATGGCGGCGGCCCGAGCGGCGCCACCATGAGCCTGCGCCAGGGGCTGATGTATTCCAAGAACACCATCACTGCCCAGGTCATGCAGCAGGTCGGGCCGGCGCATGTCGCCACATTGGCCCGGTCGATGGGCGTGCGCGACAGCCAGCTGGAAGAAGTGCTGTCGCTGGCGCTGGGAACCAGCCCGGTGACCTTGAAGGAAATGGTGGCGGCCTACGGCACGATTGCCAATGGCGGCAACTTCATCGAGCCGGTCCTGGTCACGCAAATCGAAGACCGCAACGGCAAGGTGTTGGAAGCCTTCGCGCCTCAGGTACCCGAGCTGGCCATGCCCGCCGAGGTGGCGCAAACCCTGCTCGACACCCTGCGCGGCGTGATCGACCAGGGAACGGGCACCGGCATCCGCAGCCAGTTCGGCATTCAGGCCGATGTGGCGGGAAAGACCGGCACCACGCAGGACAACACCGACGGCTGGTTCATCCTGATGCATCCGCAGTTGGTGGCGGGCGCCTGGGTTGGTTTTAACGACAACCGCATCACCATGGGCAATGGCTGGGGGCCGGGCGCCCGCAGCGCTTTGCCGATGGTCGGCGAATTCTTCCAGCAGGCCCTGCGGGCCAAGGTGCTGGATGCTGCGCTGCTGTTTGACGCACCCAAATCCTCGCGGCCTGCCAACCGATGGAGCAATCCAGAAGATGTGGAGCCGCTGCAGGCAGACGAAGGCGGCGTTCAAAACGGTGACATACCGCCTGACGACGCCGGGCCGGCAGGTCCGGTTTTCAGGGACGACCAGTCCTACCCGGACGAGTCCGGCGACATGCGTGCGCAAGACCGCCAGCGGCTGCCGCAAGAAGGCCAGGCCATGCCCAGGGCGTATGAACTGTTGCCGCCCGAGGGACGGCGGCCGCGCCCTGCGGAGCGTGCGCCGCAAACCCTTCGGGAAAACCCCGATGACCCGGCCTATCCCTACAGTGACCGGCCCGGCCAGCGCTGAACGCCAGACCGCCAGGATCGCGGGGCATGGCGTTCAGCATTTGCCGATGCTGCGATCGGCAATCAGTTGATTCGTCTGAAACCTGCTGGCGGGTTACCCTATTACGGATGAGCTGGTGCACTGCGGATTCATAATTGTTCCATTGCAGATGGTTTGAAGCCAGCCAGCTTCCTGTCTTTTCGCGTAATCCATCGGGCTCGGGTTCAACCTGAAACACCTGAAAATTCGGGTGATCTGTACATGAAAAATTTAATGATGGTGTGCTGCCTGTGGTGTTGCACGCTGGCGCAGGCCGGGGCGCAATGGTTCAATGTCATGGGCGATGCAGTCGATGAAAGCGTCAACACCATCGAGGTGGACCCGACCCCCGTTTCCATCACCGGCGAGACGCGCATCATGCGGGTGCGGGTGAGCCGTTCGCAAGAATGCGTCAATTGCGACGGCGTTGCCTACCGCTCCTTTGTCTCCGACGTTCTTTTTGATTGCCCCCAGAATGTGGCCCGCTACCTGTCGATAGACTACTACCGCCTGCCTGTTTGGAAGGGTGAGCCTTTCCTGCGGCAGGTGTACCCGCAGACGGAACCCAGCATGATGCAGTTTCGCGATGTCGAGCCCGACTCCTACAGGCGAATCCTCCGGGCCGCCTGCCATACCTCCACCATCACCAACAATTGAAATGCCTGAAGCCGGTGTTTTCCTTCAGCCAGCGAATTGCCTGAAGACCGGCGGCGTGCATCCAGCAACTTTCCGATCATGAAAAAAGCGTTATCAGCCACAGGCCTCGTCTATTCAACCGACGCCGGACGCATGTGCCCCGATTGCCGCCAGCCGGCATCCGCCTGCATCTGCAAGCTTTCAAAAGCGCTGCCCAAATCCGACGGCGTGGCGCGCGTTTCCCGAAGCACCAAGGGGCGCGGTGGAAAGACCGTTACGCTGGTGACGGGCCTGGCGCTCGGCGAGCCGGCGCTGGTGCTCCTGGGCAAGCAGCTCAAGGCTGCCTGCGGCTCGGGCGGAACGGTCAAGGACGGGGTAATAGAAGTGCAGGGCGACCACTGCGAGCAGGTGATGCAGGCCTTGGCCAAACAGGGCTTCGCCGCCAAAAGGGCAGGCGGCTGAAGATGACGCCCGACGACCTGCCGCTGCTGCTGACGCGCGTCATGCCCTTCGGAAAATACAAGGGCACGCCGATTGCCGACCTTCCGGGAAACTACCTGAACTGGTTTGCCCGCGAAGGCTTCCCGAAGGGAGAAATCGGCCGCCTGCTGGCGCTGATGCAGGAAATCGACCACAACGGGCTGTCGCATCTGCTCGATCCGCTGCGCAGGCGCTGAACCCCGCCGCAGGTCAAACTGCTATTTTAATCATAGCTGCTTGCGCCCGTGGGATAAGCGCAAGAGGCAGTTTTGATCATTAATTTTCAACGGCGTGACGCGTTTACAGCACCTTGCTCAGGAAGCGGCGTGTGCGGTCTTGCTGCGGCGTGTCGAAAATCGCCGCCGGCGTTCCCTCTTCAACGATCACGCCTTCATCGATGAACACCACCCGGTCGGCCACCTGGCGGGCAAAGCCCATTTCATGGGTCACCACCACCATGGTCATGCCTTCCTCGGCCAGGGCCTGCATGACCGCCAGCACTTCGCCGACCATTTCGGGGTCCAGCGCGGAAGTAGGTTCGTCGAACAGCATGATGCGCGGCTGCATCGCCAGCGCCCGGGCAATCGCCACCCGCTGCTGCTGTCCGCCGGACAACTGGCTGGGGTAGGCTTCGATCTTCTCCAACAGCCCGACCTTGTCCAGCAACTCGCAGGCGCGAACCCGAGCCTGGGCATGCGTGAGGCCGCGAACCTTGGACGGCGCCAGGGTGATGTTTTCCAGCACGGTCTTGTGCGGGAACAGGTTGAAGCGCTGAAACACCATGCCGATTTCGGAACGCAGCGCATCGACATCGGTCTTGGGCTCATGCACCGACACGCCATGCACCAGCACCTCGCCGCCCGAGGCATCCTCCAGGCCATTGAGGCAGCGAAGAAACGTGCTCTTGCCCGAGCCCGACGGGCCGATCACGCACACCACCTCGGTCGCCTTGATGGCGCAGTCAATGCCGCGCAATACCGCCAGCTTGCCAAACACTTTGGTCAGGCCCTTAACGCGAATCACCTCGTCCATAACGTGCCTCCAGTCGTTTCACGCCATAGGCCAGGCCGAGCGTGAGTACCCAATACATGAGCGAAATCGTGAGATAAGGCTCCCAATAGCGCGAATAGGCGCCCGCCACGGTGCGCGCCGCATAGGCCAGTTCGGCCAGGCCAATTGCCGAGATCAGCGAAGAGTCCTTGAGCAGCGAAATCGCGTTGTTGCCCAGCGGCGGCAGCATCCGGCGAAAAGCTTGCGGCAGCACGATGTGGTACATGGTCCGGGGAAAAGACATGCCCAGCGAGCGTGATGCCTCCACCTGGCCTTTGTCGATGGACTGGATGCCAGCCCGGAAAATCTCCGAGATATACGCGCCGGAATTGAGCGTCAAAGCCACCACGCCCGACAGGAAGGCGCCGTAGTTTTGCTTCAGGTCACGTGCCGATTCGCCTGAAATCAGCAGGCCGTCTGTCGGGTTGATGAACAGCGGCAGCAAGGCGAAGTGGATCAGCAAAATCTGCACGAACAGCGGCGTGCCCCGGAAAAAGCTGACATACACCGCTGCCGGCCACTGCAGCAGGTATTTGCACAATTGCTTTGCTGGCGCATGGCGCGCTTCAGCGACGCGCGCCAGGCCAACGGCCAGGCCCAGCGCCGTGCCCTGCACGATGCAGATCAGCGTGACGGCAATGGTCATTTGCAGGCCGCGCCAGAACAGGCCGGCGTATTGGGAAACGATGTCGGCTCGAAACCAGCCGAACCAGAGAACTTGCTCCATAACGAATCCGGCCGGCGTTCAGCGAACGCGCAGCACGAGGGCCGCGATGTCTGTTCGATTTCTGCGTTCTACCCGCAAGCGCATGCCTGGTGCCATCCAAGGGTTGGCGGCAGCAGCCGAAATTCTGTACGGGAGATTCATGATGAGCTTGAATGGGTAAAAGTAAAGGTTGGCGGGAACTGTCATGGAAAGGAGTGCTGAAAATGACGCTGGCAATGTTAACGCGTGCAAGAGCCATGCCGGTCGATGGATTTTGATCACGGGAACTTATAAAGTTTCTGGAACGGTGTGGTGGCCGTGCAGCCGGTCAAGGCTGTGCGCAGCAAAGACGGCAGCACGGCGCTTGAAACTCAAGGAATCCGATTGCCGTTCGCCGACATCTCGTTCATGATGCAATGTGGTTAAGTTCCAGTATTGACACTGGAACGCGCCTCGGTGTCGGCAACCCGCTGACCAGGCAAACAGTGCAACCCAGGGGAAGTTATCTTGAGTGAATGGCCAGTCATGGTATCGGTATTGAGTCTGCTGGTCGGGATGCTGTCGGGTGCCTGGCTATGGGCCGTTTGGCCGGGCCGGCGCAAGGTCGGCAACAAGCTGGTTTTGCCGTTGCCGGGCTTGTGGCCATTGAGGGGGCGACCCATTCTCAGCAGCCATGAGCAGGAAGTATGGCATTCGCTGAGGAGCGTTTTTCATGACCATGCGGTCATGGCGAAGACGCCCATCCTGCGCTTCACCCAATTGCGCGAACCGCCCATGCCGAAGTCGGCAAGCAACGCCACAACCCAGACCGAGCGGCGCCTTAAAAGCGATCAATGGCTGGAAATGCTCGGCGGGCTTTACACGACCTTCACCATCTGCACCCTGGACGGCAAGGTCGCCGGTTGCGTGGATGTGCTCGGCAAGCATGAAGGCAGCAAGGCCAGCCGTGAACTGAAAGAGGCACTGCTGCTCGATTGCGGCATTGCCTACATCGTGACGAGTGCCTTCAACGTGCCTGACGCCAGTGCGCTGCGTGAATTGTTTCTGGGCGAACTGCCCGACGCGCCTGTCGATCAGCAGGCCACCCGTGGCGGGGACAGCGACTTTCATTCCGATATGGCTGCCTTTACCAGGCAGCAGGCCAAGCTGGTCGACTAACCTGGCTTGGATTGCATTTGCTGATGCCTCTGGGTTCCAGCCTTCAAGCCGCTATCGGCCACGCTGGAACCACTCAGGAGGATTGAAAACCCAAACGGTGAAGATGGGCAAAAGCACCATTCATGGCCAGCAACTCCTTGTGCGTGCCTGATTCGATGATCCGCCCTGCATCCATCATGATGATGCGGTCAGCATTCTGGATGGTGGACAGTCGGTGCGCTATGACCAGCGAAGTACGCCCCGTGGTTAGCCGCCGGATAGCCCCCTGCACAGCAATTTCTGATTCGGTGTCTAGCGCCGAGGTGGCTTCATCAAGGATCAGGATTGGCGCGTCCTTGTAGAGCGCGCGTGCGATGGCCAGCCGCTGGCGCTGGCCGCCCGACAACTGCATCGCATTGTGGCCCAGCACGGTGTCCAGGCCTTCGGGTAGTCCGGCCAGCAAGGATGCCAGGTTTGCGGCTTCGAGGCAGTCACTGACCCGGGCCGCATCGACCGGCTGCCCAAGGGCCACGTTGTCGGCAATGCTGCTGTTGAGCATCACCACATGCTGGCTGACCACCGCAAACTGCGAACGCAGGCACGCCAGGTCCCAACCGCGAATCTCCTCGCCATCGAGCGTGATGCGACCTTCCGTGATTTCGACAAAACGGGGCAGCAGGTTCACCAGGGTCGTCTTGCCGGAACCCGAAGCTCCCACGATGGCAAGTGTTTCTCCAGCAGAAATGGACAGGTTGAAGCTCTGAAGCACTGGCACCGCATCTGCCTTGTACGCAACGCTGACACCCGAAAATTCAATGTCGCCAACGGCTCTTGCCTTGACAAAATGGCCGCTGGTTTCGTCCGGGGTCAACTCCATGAGGTCCAGGCCGCGCTCCACAGCCGCAAGCCCTCGGGTGATGGGTGTGGCAGCGTCCGACAGGCTTTTGATGGGGGCGATCAGCAGCAGCATGGCGGTGACGAAAGCCACGAAACCCCCCACTGTCGTCGTGTTTTCCGCGCTTTGCATCAGCGCGATCGAAATCACGGCCGAAAGCGCCATGGCGGCAAGCACCTGTGTGATGGCGCTCATGCCGGCATAGGCGGCCGTTGACTTCATCGACAGGCCGCGCAGCGAACGGCTTAGATGGTCAAAACGCGTGGCCTGCGAGGCCTGGGCGCCATGCAGGCGAACATCCCGATGCGCCATGACATTTTCTTCCACCACATAGGCCAGGCTGTCCGTGGCTGTCTGGCTCTCTTTGGTCAGGCGGTATAGGCGTTTGGACAGGACCTGAATGACCAGGGCGACTGCAGGAAACAGAAAACCGACAATCAGAGTGAGCTTCCAGTTCAGGTAGACCAGGTAGCCAATGAGGGCCAGCAGCGTCAGCACGTCCCGCGCCAGCCGCATCACCGCATTGATCAGTGCTGACGAGCCATTGAATACTTCATACACGACCGTGTTGGCAATCATGCTGGAACTTTGGTCGGAAAACAGGCTTAGCCGGGCACTGAGCAGCTTGCCAAACATGGCTTTGCGCAGTTCCAGCAAACCATCGTTGGTCACCTTGGCCAATGCGAACTGCGCCAGAAATCCCGAAAGCCCCCGGATGATGAACAGCAGCATCAGCGTGACGGGTACCAGCCAGAGATTCAGGTCATCTTGCTGGAAGCCCCGATCCAGCAAGGGTTTGAGCAATGCGGGCACAAAAGGCTCGGTCGCCGAGGCGACGATGGTGGCGCCAATGGCGAGCGCCCAACCTGCCCGCGAGCCGCTGAAATAAGGCCAGACGCGCGCCAGCCTGCGCAGCAACGTCTGTTTTGGGGCCAGGGACACGATTTTTTTGGGAGAGGGCTTGGTCACGCAGGCTGCTTGTATGGGTGGATGGCAGTTGGCTGGTCAGCGGTTTTTTGATGGCCCAGGGCAAGCAGCAAGCCGATCAGGATGCAAAAAAACTCTCCTATCTTCCCGTCGTAGATAGAAGAGTTGAAAAGGCAGGCCAGAGCCAGTGCCAGGACTGTTGACTGCGCTGCACGAGCACACGGCGGCGCCAGCTTTAAGGTGTCTCGCCACAGTGAAAACAGCAGAAAAATAAAGAGAAGAATGCCCGGAATGCCAAGCTGCACCCCCCAGAGGAGAAATTCCTGGTGCGGATTGCCGTTGCCGGCAATATCGACGTGGGCCGGATCTCTCTCTCGTTCAAGCCGGTTGAACTGTGTGCTCCAGCTTCCAATGCCTGAACCTGCCGCTGGATGTTCGCCGATGGCTTCTAACGCCGTGATCCACAGGTTTAGCCGTATTCCGGCCGATGTATCGGCCTTGTGCGTTTCAGAGTAGGCCGATACTTCGGTTTGAACCAGGGTCAGCCTGTCCCTGATCTGGCTGGACGTGATAAAGAGGCCGGCGCCCAGCAGGAATGGCAGCAAGACAATGACCGCGCGGTATTTTTTTGGCAACTCCCACATGATGGCGATTGATATCAGCGCAATCGAAATTACGTAGCCGCTGCGACCCTTGAGCACAAAAAAGACATTGGCCAGTGCCACCAATGCGATGCAGATTGCAAGCTTTCGGCCAAACCGCCCGGGAGCGTGTCCGCGCAGATGCCAGCAAATTGCAGCAAAGACGCCACTCATGATGCCTTCGTCAAGGTAGCTTGAAAACACTGCATAGTCCGTCAAGGCGCTGCGGGAAGTTGCCCATGGAACAGGCAACTGCGCGAACAGCATCCAGGAACTTGCCAGCAGGAAAGTCTGCGCCGCAGCAAACGAACCCAAGGCATAAATTGCCTCGCGTCGGTCACGAATGAGGAACACCATCAGGACGATCAGGAGCAGCTTGCCGTACTTGATTAGCGAGCCCAACGCATCAGCTGGTGGCGCCACGGTCCAGAAAAGACTCAATGCAAATGCAGCAAGGGCCAGAACGACTGCAAGTGGTGTGTTCAGGCCCTTTAGCGGGCTGTCTGAGGTTGGGGAGCGCTTCGCAAAAATCAGGACGTACAACCCGAGTACCACGAGGAAAAGCTTCGAAATGCTGATGAGAACCATCGACAGTCCGACGCATGCTGCTGCCAGGCAAATGACGGCAAGCCGAAAATTGATTGTGTTTTTTAACAAATTAGGTTTGGGGCCGAGAGGATTTGCCCGGATTATCGGCGATTCTCAACGGCTGCCTGCAAAGCGTATTTGCTCTATGGTCTGCTATGCTTTGCGTTTTTGAGCCAACTGCCCGCGTTGCTGAACTGTAGCTAGGCTGAACTGAAAAAGGTGTTTGTTGACAAGCTTGTCGGTCATCGTGATCACACAAAATGAAGCCCGCAACATTGAGGCCTGCCTGCGCTCGGTTCAGTTTGCCGATCAGATCGTGGTCCTCGATTCCGGAAGCACGGATCAAACGGCTGAGCTTGCCTGCGGTCTGGGTGCCGAGGTCAGCTTCAACAGCCACTGGCAGGGGTTTGGCATTCAAAAAAACCATGCCCTGGCTCTTGCCAATGCCGACTGGGTGCTGTCAATCGATGCCGACGAGCGCCTAAGCGCCGAACTGCAGGCCGAAATTCAGCAAGTCCTTGCGAATCCCGTGGTGGATGCTTATTGTTTTGCGCGGCTTTCGAGTTACTGCGGCCAGTACATCCATCACTCAGGCTGGTATCCAGATCCTGTGACGCGGCTTTTCCGGCGTGGAGCGGCCCGCTTTTCCGATGAAATCATCCATGAAAAGCTTGTTGTGAAAGGCCGGGTCGGCCAGTTGCGCGGTCAGTTGCTGCATGAAAGCTTTCCAGACTTTGAAACGGTCTTGGACAAGGTTGATCGCTACTCCAGTGCAGGCGCCCAGCGCTTGCTGAGCAAGGGCAGGTCATCCTCGTTTCCCAAGGCGCTGGGCCATGGCTTGTGGGCATTTTTTCGAACCTATTTCTTGCAGATGGGATTTCTTGACGGCTGGATGGGGCTTGCGCTGGCTATCTCCAACGCCGAAGGAACTTACTACCGATACTTGAAGCTATGGTTGCTTTTGCTGGATCGAAAGGCTCCGACTGAGTCGCCATGAAAATCAGTTTCATCGTCCTGACCTACAACCGTACAGACGCATTGCTGGCAGTTTTACAATCATTGGCTCGCCAGTGCAATCAGGACCATCAGGTAGTGATTGCCGACGATGGGTCGCGACGTGAGCAGGTGCAACTGCTGTTGGACCGCTGCCCTATGTTTCAGTGCCCTGTCCTTCATGTATGGCACCCGGATATTGGCTTTACCATCGCGCGAGCCAGAAACCTGGCTGCAAGCCATGCGACAGGTGAATATCTGGTTTTCCTTGACGGAGATTGCATTCCGAACAGTACTTTTGTCGCGCAACACGAGCGCTTGGCCGAGGCAGGCTATTTTGTAAACGGTAGCCGGGTGCTTTTGAGCCAGCGCCTTACGGCCGATATGATCAATAAAGGGCTTGATCTACCCAGCCAGTCTGCGCTTTACTGGCTGCGTGCAAGGCTGCGCGGAGATTGCAACAAAATATTGCATCTCCTTGTTTGGCCCAAGCACTTGTTCAGGGTAAAAAAGACCTTCAAGTGGAGCGGTATCCGGGGCTGTAACCTAGGTGTGTGGAAGCGGGATTTCCTGAGTGTCAATGGATTCGATGAATCTTTCGAAGGCTGGGGCCATGAAGATGCCGATTTTGTGCTGCGGCTTAGTCATCTTGGCATACAAAGGAAAAATGGATTCCTGGCGACCGAGGTTTTCCACCTCTGGCATCCCGAAAGCAAGCGCGACAAGGAATCGGATAATAAAGACCGCGTCATGGCGCGAACGAAGACCCATCTCATCTTTGCTGAAAAGGGCTGCCGGGAACTCGACACGCCGGCAACTGTCAAACTGACCCAATTACATTGATAAAAATCAGATCTATGCGCACTACACCGCCCTTGAATCGCCGAACTGTTTTCGGCCTGTTGGCAGCAGGCACGCTCTTGCCCCTGCCGGCGTTCGCCCAGTTTCGAGTTGAAGTATCGGGTGTGGGCATGACACAGCTACCGATCGCTATTGCGCCCTTCAGAGGCGAGGCGCAGTCACCGCAAAAAATTGGCAGCATTGTCAAGGCTGACCTAGAACGCAGCGGCATGTTTCGCGGCGTTGACGCTGCGAGTGTCGTGGCCGATGAAAACACCCGTCCCGATCTGGCCAGTTGGCGCCAAAAGGGTGCTGATTCCATGGTGACTGGCAGTGTTTCACCGCTTGCTGACGGTCGATTTGAAGTCCGTCTTCGTTTGTGGGATGTCGTGCGCGAGCAGGATTTGGGCGGCCAGAGCTACACTGTCGCAAAATCCGACCTGCGTCTTTCGGCGCATCGTGTTTCTGATTTTGTGTATGAAAAGCTGACCGGCGAAAAAGGCATTTTCTCGACGCGGATTGCCTATGTGACGAAGGCCGGCCAGCGCCATACGCTATGGGTTGCAGATTCGGACGGGGAAAGCGCGCAGTCAGCCTTGGCGAGTCCCGAGCCCATCATTTCCCCTGCCTGGTCGCCCAACGGCACTCAATTGGCGTACGTGTCTTTCGAGTCGCGCAAGCCAGTGATTTACTCACACGAGCTTGCAACGGGAAGGCGCCGCCTGCTCGCAAACTTTCGCGGATCGAACAGCGCACCCGCTTGGTCGCCCGATGGCAGCCATCTTGTCGCAACCCTCAGCCAAGCAGGCGGTTCGCAAATTTATTCCCTGGGTCTCAATGGCGGAGATCCCAAGCGCTTGACTCAGTCGTCGAGCATTGACACCGAGCCGGCATTTTCCCCCGATGGGCGTTCGATCTATTTTGTCAGCGACCGGGGCGGCTCTCCGCAGATTTACCGCATGAGTCCGGCAGGCGGAAGTGCCGACCGGGTGACGTTCACTGGCAGCTACAACATCTCACCAGCCCTCAGCTCTGACGGTCGATGGCTGGCATTTGTCTCTAGAGTCGGTGGCGGGTTCAAACTGCATGTCATGGAACTCGCGAGTGGAACAACTACGGCTATTACGGATACCTCTGCGGATGAATCTCCTAGCTTTGCTCCAAATAGCCGGTTGATTGTTTATGCAACGCAGCAACAGGGCAAAGAGGCGTTAATGACCACGACGCTTGACGGCAAGATAAAAGCGCGTCTGTCAGGCGCAGGCGGTGACATCCGCGAGCCGGACTGGGGACCATTTCAGCGATAGGCAATAATTCCGGATCAATTTTGTTTAGCAGGGGTAATAAATGAAGCGCTTTTTTTCTTCCATCATCTCGTATCTTGTCCTCGTAACCGCACTGGCGGCTTGTGGCTCCAATGTCAAACTGCAAGACGTTCCAGTCGAAGACAGATCAGCCAGTTCGTCGCAGGCCGATGCCGATGCCGCAGCGGCTGCGGCCAGAGGCGTTGCACCCGTGCAGATTGGCGCTTCGGATGTTTCGGCTGCAGGTCCAGCGAATACAGCCAAAATAATTTACTTTGATTTCGACAGTTTTGTGGTCAAGCCTGAATTCCAGAGCGTCATCGAAGCGCACGCAAGATACCTGACGGGCAACAAGTCTCGCCGCATGGCCATCGAGGGGCATACCGACGAAAGTGGCGGCAGGGAGTACAACCTGGCCTTGGGGCAAAAGCGTGCTGAAGCCGTGCGTCGTGCGCTCGGTTTGCTGGGTGTCACCGATTCCCAGGTTGAAGCAGTCAGTTTCGGCAAGGAAAAGCCTGCTGTTGCCGGATTCGATCAGGAATCAATGGCACGAAATCGTCGTGCTGAACTTAATTACCGTTAACTAAGCGTTCTGACAGTGAAGATACCCAAAGTTTTTTGCGCGGTCGTGGCGTGCATGCTGGCATTTAACGTCAGCGCAGCTTTGTTTGAAGATGATGACGCCCGCCGGGCCATTCTTGATTTACGGCAAAAAGTTGAAGCTTCACAACTGCGTACTGTTGAAGAGCTTCGTAGAGGCAGCGAGGAAAATGCGCAGCTTCGACGAAGTTTGCTAGACCTGTCCAATCAAATCGAATCTTTGCGTAACGAAATGGCTGTGTTGCGCGGGCAAAACGAACAGTTGACTCGCAGCGTTTCCGATGTTCAGCGCTCACAAAAGGACGTAGCCCAAGGCGTGGAAGAGCGTCTGCGAAAGGTCGAGCCTGGCAAGGTGTCCATAGATGGACGCGATTTTGAGGCAGAGCCTGCTGAGAAGCAGGAATTCGAAGCTGCCCTCGCCAATCTTCGAAAAGGTGATTTTGCCGCTGCGCAGGTGGCTTACACGGCTTTCATCAAGCGTTATCCGCGCAGCGGCTACAAGTCATCATCCTTGTTCTGGTTGGCCAATGCGCAGTATGCCTTGCGTGACTACAAATCGGCTGCAGGAAACTTTCGTATGCTTGCAACTTCCGACCCTCAGCATCCTCGGGCGCCTGAAGCTCTTTTGTCAATGGCCAACTGCCAGGTCGATCTCAAAGATGCAAAGGCTGCACGTAAAACCCTGGAAGAGCTTGTTACTTCCTACCCACAGTCCGAGGCTGCATCCGCTGCCAAGGAGCGACTTGTGAAGCTCAAGTAACAGCTCAGTTTTTTGGGGATCGCCTTGCCCTGTGCCTTGTATCGCCGGCAGTTCCATGCAGTCTTGCGTCACCCAGACGCCGGACCTAAGAAGTTACAAAAAAGATGAACCAGCCCGATTTGTTTGCCACGGACCTTGAGCGCCGCTTTGGAGGGCTTGCGCGTCTGTACGGGGTCACCGGCGCCGCGCGTATCCGGAAAGCACATGTCGTCGTAGTGGGCTTGGGCGGCGTCGGCTCTTGGGCGGCCGAGGCCCTAGCACGTAGCGGTGTGGCCCGTCTGACACTGATTGACCTGGACCATATTGCGGAGTCCAACATCAATCGACAGGTTCATGCGCTTGACACCACATTGGGACAGTCCAAAGTGCAAGCCATGCGAGAGCGTATTGCGCATATCACTCCGGCATGCCGGGTTGATTGCATCGAGGAGTTTGTCGATGCGGAAAACTGGCCCGAACTTGTTTCTTTTGATCTCCAGACTGATGATCATATTACGGCTTTCATTGATGCCTGTGACCAAGTAAAGGCCAAGACTGCGCTGGCAGCATGGGCGCTGAAGAATAAAGCCTGTTTTGTCAGCGTTGGGGCGGCTGGTGGCAAGCGGCTTGCCCATCTGGTAGATATTGAAGACCTGTCGGCGGTAACACACGACCCTTTGCTAGCCCAAATTCGATCCCGCTTGCGCAAGGATTACGGGGCAGCCCGGACTGGCAAGATGAAAATGATGTGCGTCTTTAGCCGCGAACCGATCACGAAGCCTTCAGTTGCAGAAGGTGCCTCAGAGCTTTCCAAGAACATTGCGGGAAACAAGAGCATGTCCGCATTGTTGCCAACACAATCTGATGGAAGCTTGAATTGCCATGGTTATGGTTCCGTGGTCACCGTCACTTCAACTTTTGGAATGTGTGCTGCCGGATGGGTACTTAACAAAATTGCGGGTTGATCCAAAAAAGGCATTAAAGAACGTTATAATTTGAGGCTGTGCTGCAAACATGCATCACTATCAAGATGAAAATCTTGGGACGTTAGCTCAGTTGGTAGAGCAGCGGACTTTTAATCCGTTTGTCGTGGGTTCGACCCCCGCACGTCCCACCAAATTTTTTGGGTTCTTAGCTCAGCTGGTAGAGCAGCGGACTCTTAATCCGTAGGTCGCGAGTTCGAATCTCGCAGAACCCACCAGCCGAATGCCTTATAGGCACTAGCCCTGTAGCTACTTAATTGATAGCACGGGGCTTTTTAATTTGTGCCTTCAATTCCTCATGTAGCCACCATGTAGCCACCGGTACCGGGTTTTGTACCGTGTAGCCAGCATGTAGCCACTCAGCACCAGCCAAAAGAAAACCCGAACGCGGCGGGCTTTGAATTCGCTTGATTGTTTTTCAATGACGGCGGCAACGTGAGTTTTAAACCCTTGCACAAACCTTGCGGTTCGGCGCGGCCTTCGTGCGTACCTTGCGCCCGGCCCGGTTCGGCTTTATCAGCCAGGGTGCAGCGGTGAACGCGCTTTGATTGGTTGATTGTTTTTCAATGCCCGGCTGGGCACTTTTGGGCACTGTGCCGTATTTCGCCTTTTTTAAAGGGCCTCACTTTGAATTGGTTTGATTGTTTTCAAGATTCAAGCCGCGCCAGGCTGACGGCCAATATCTGGTTTTCTGAGGTTTGTTTAACCTTGATTTGAGTTCACAGCCTCAGTATTTTTCACTTGTTTATTGCGCGTCTTCGGCTGCAACCCTAGTTTTCCCTAGCAGTCCAATGCTAGTTTTTGTTAGCTTGCAACCTGTAGTTTTCTGAAGTTGCAATCTCAGGTTTTCTCAGGTCGTAGCCTTGTCATGCGGCCCGTGGTGCAGCGCCAGCCCCGAATTGATACCAGCGTACCGGCTGGCCCTTGCGCTGGCTGTGCGCTCTGTTTTTCCACTGTTACCAGCAAAGCCCATAAACGACAAAGCCCGCTCAGTGGCGGGCCTTGGGGACTCCTTAAATTTCAGGAAACTATCGGGCGTTGGGGCTGGGCTGGGTCTGTTGCTCCAGGCGGAATAAATCAATCATGGCAACCATCCCCGGAATCACCGAACTTTCTCCCCCCTATATGGGGGGAGGAGAACTTCGGTTACGGAATTCACCGAAAACGGCGAAAACGGCGAACTTCGGTTATTCAGTTCAGCCACAGCCAGCCCTCATTCAAGCCCATCACACCACGCGAAACCAGCCCCGTAATCGCTTCTCTGGTGCGGGTTGCACGTCGCCACGTCTCACACGTCAGGCGGCCAGCCCCAGCACTCACAGCGGCCTCAAGCTCGATACAGC
>NZ_JAFCTH010000007.1:0-163866 GCF_049895905.1 Polaromonas sp. DSP2-3-2b2
CAAAGGATCAGAATCAAACACAAAAACTAGCCGCTTGAGCATCGAACTTTTTGCGGCAACTACCTTGACAGCGCCCGTTAGCAATAAAGGGCCCGCACGGTCTGCGCGCGAGCTGTGGCATTCCGGACTCAACCGGAAACAAGGCCGGGCCTAACCCGGCCTATGGTTCAGCAGATGGGTCGATGTGACACAAGGGTACGAACCAGCTCGCAGAGCGCGTCAGTCGACGCACCGGCAGCAATGGCTTGCTGAACCGCCATGATTTCATGCGCAAGCCATCGGGCGGAACGACGACCAACTTTGATATTCGGCGGCAACCACCCGGCCTTCACGGCGTCATAGATGGCGCTACGCGAAATACCCACGCAGCGCTTGACTTGCGCAAGGTTGAGGAAAATCAGCAGCGAATGAAGGTTGAAATCGTCGGGGAATTGAGGTATCGTTGCGGCAGTCATAGAGTCTTTTCAAGGTTCATGTTGACCAATCCGCCATTGAGAGAAGGCTGACGGTGTCCAGGGGGTTCATTCCAGGTCAACCGTGTCTTCCCTTTCTGGCGGGCATTTCTGTCGCCGCTTTTTTTGTGGCAACCGTTATTACGTAGCAATTTATGATTTGGGAGGTACAACTCCCTACCATAAATTGCCTGCGTTTCACAGTTACAGATGCTAAACGCGTTTTTAGACCAAAACGGGTCAAAACTCCCGGGAAAAAAATTTCCAGGACCGTTTTCTAGATTTTTTTGCAATGCTCATCGCATGTGAGCTTCTCAACACCACGTTCGGGACAGGATTTCTGGAAGAAACATGTCATTAGCCGGCCAACGGGCGCGGGACTTCACCGATTTGGGCCTGAACGGCAGCGCCAGCATTGACCATTGCATCACTGGCGCGAAAGCATTTCCACATTTGACTCCACCCCGTATCGATCTGGTCGCTGGCCTCAGGGCAATTGCATTTACCCCCGAGCCTGAAGTCCCAGGAGTGATTCCCTGTAATCGGCGAGTCGGTCAGCGGTTTTGCGGCGACTGCGCAAACTGCGTTTGGGGTACTGCTGGTCCTGGCGCAGCAGCGTCAGGGCGAACTTTCGTAGGGTCGAGAGATTGCGTGGCGCGTGTCCTGTCCGTACTCGGCACTCGTCCTCGCGGAACGTGACATCGAGCACCCAGTGCAGGCGATATTCAACTCCCCAGTGGCCCCTGGCCGCTTCGGCCAGCGCCTGGGCCGATGAGACGCCTTGGGAGCCAATGTAAAACGTGCGCTCGACCGACACCTGGCCCTTGATCTCGCGCTGGCGCTCGACCATGCCAACGCCTGCAAGGTTTTTCCAGTCATCGCGCAACGACGGCTCCATCCAGTCGAGCTTGCCCACCCACACATGGCGCCGCGTCTCAATGCGCCCGTGGTCTTTTTCCAGCGTCTCGAACCGGCTCACCGCCAGGCGGCCAAAACCGTGTCTCTGGCCCTCGGCGTAGAACTCTGCCACGCTATCGAAGAGCGTGCCTTGGTTGGCCTTGAGCGCCAACAGATAGTCGCCGCCTTGCTTGATGATTTTCTCGGCGATTTCCCTCTGGCAGCCTATGGCGTCAATGGTCACGGTGCAGTCCTTGAGCGTGAGCGCCTCCAGCAGCGCCTTGATGGCCACAATCTCGTGGCCCTTGCCCCGCGTGCCCTCCTGGCCCAGGCACAAGCCGCTTTGCGTCGCAAAGGCGCTGACCATGTGCAGCGCCGTGTTGGCGCCATCGCGCGAGCCGCACAGCGTCTTGCCATCCAATGCAATCACGCCTTTGACCACGCCCGCGATGCCCGCTATCCAGCGGCGAAAGCATTGCTCGAAGACCTCTGCGTCCAGCAGGCGAAAGACGCGCCCGAATGTGTCGTGCGAGGGTGTTCCCTGCTCCAGGAGAAGGTATTTTTTGAGCCAGTCTTCGTTGTCGCTGGCCCACTCGGCCACGTCCACCCAGTTGTCCGCCCCGCACAGCACGGCGCTCAGCGTCATCACGATCATCTCCTTGAGATCATGGCGTTGTGCAGGACCAGTGCGTGGATCGGGCAGTAGCGAGAAAGCTTGAATCAGCATCAGGTTCACTTGCAATGAAAAATGCTTGAGTGAACACCAGCTTTTGGCCTTTCCGCTCAAATTTCTTCAAATGCAATTGCCCTGTCGCTGGCCTTGCGTGGCGCTTGCTTGAGGTTTTCCAGCATGAAGGCGAACAACGCGTTCGAGTCGTTGCGGGGGCGGTACTGCGCCCATGCGCGCAGGTGTTCAAAGAACGTGGTGCGTGAGGGCAACTGGGAGTGCACGGCTTGGTGACGTTGATCCAGAAAGTCCAGCACCGTGTGCACCACCAGGCAAGCCAGGATCATCAAACGCGAGACTCAAAAAGAATTAGCGCGGGGGGTGTTGGGCTTAACGTGCATTTCCCACGCGTTTACCCCTTTGTTTACCCCTTGAGTCCTGAAAAGAAGAAAGGACCTAGGTCTTTCGACGCTAAGTCCTTGATTCATATGGTCGGTGTGAAAGGATTCGAACCTTCGACCCCTTGCACCCCATGCAAGTGCGCTACCAGGCTGCGCCACACACCGACAAGCATCAAATTATAACCTGACGAATTCCACTGTCAGCCGACTGGCCCAAGCAAGTCACGGATGCCTATCAACTCGTGACGTACCCTGTCGAGAAACGGCCGGGCAAATTCCGCATCACAAACATCTTCGCTATCAACCAGAATATTTTGAGCCGTGGTTGCCCCCTCAGGAGTGCTCCGCACAAAAGAAGAGTTGCCATTGTTTTTGGCCTGAGATATCAATTGCAAAAACATCGGATCGCTGTCAAATCGCTCATCAGATGCGCGAGGTAAAAGTTCCTGTAACTTGTTCCGGGCACCAACAATAGTGAATCCCTGCTCATACAACAGTTGGCGTATTTGGCGGATCAATTTCACTTCATGAGGCTGGTAGTAGCGGCGATTACCTCGCCTTTTCATGGGGCGTAATTGTGTGAACTCCTGCTCCCAATAGCGAAGCACATGCGGTTTTACTCCGCACAGCTTGCTGACTTCGCTGATGGTGAAGTAGCGTTTTGCAGGAATAGAAGGAAACGAGTTCTCCAATTGAATCAATGCCCTTCGAAAAGAAGCTTCGAATCTACTCCAACTACCGTCACATCACAAAAGAAGTCAGATCACACAGTATTGCCCGTTACAAAAATAGCTTCTATTTCGGGTTCGCCGATGGATATTCCCTGGATCTGGTCTTTCAGCTTGTGACTAGCATGAAAAGTCACCACCCGCCTTGATCCAATAGGAATAGCTTCTCCGGTTCGCGGATTACGTCCCGGTCGAGGGGCCTTGGTACGTATCTGAAAATTGCCAAATCCAGATATCTTCACATCCTTGCCTTCAATCAGACATTCAGAAATGAGTTCGAAAAATGCATCGATCATTTCCTTGGATTCGCGTTTGTTGAGCCCGATCTGCTCAAACAACAATTCAGCCAGATGCGCTTTGGTCAGTGCCGGTGTTTCCAGACATTCAACAGAAAATTCCATGGGCATCTTTCTGGCTATTGGTTGTTTGGAATGGTCTGCATTGAAAGCTCAAGCGCGCAGCCGGGCCTGGAACCGTGCATGTAGCATTGCCACGATTTCCTGAACCGCTGCTTCAATCGAATCTTCAGTCAAAGTGGCCACATCGCTGGAAAGGACCAGACGCACCGCCAGACTTTTTTCACCCAGTTGGCCATTCAGGCTGGCGTGCTGCGGCCGGTACACATCGAACAAGGTCGCATTCTTGAGCAAGCCTTGCGTATTGGCATCATGAATGGCCGACATGAGCGCCGCATGGGTCACACTTTCCTGCACGATCACGGCAATATCACGCTCGACAGGCTGAAACTTGCTAACAGCCTTGAAAGCCGGCACCTGACGCTGCAGGACAGCATCGAGTTCGAGTTCAAACAGCAGGGGCGCCTGAGCCAGTTCGTAAGCTTGTCGCCACTGTGGATGCAGTTCGCCGACAAAGCCGATCGGCCTTCCGGCAGCCGATACGCTGGCGCACCGTCCCGGATGCATGGCAGGATGCGCAGCAGGCGAAAAAACAACTTGAAGCGGCGCCAGCAAGGCTTCCACATCCCCCTTAACGTCGAAAAAATCGACGCTCTTGTCAGACTGACCCCAATGCAACGCAGCGCGCGGGCCATAGGCCAGCCCAGCGACCCGCATGGGCTGATTAAAGCCGGCGACGGTGGTGTCTGTATCCTGGCTTTTTGGGTCGCGCAGGAACACCCGGCCCAGCTCAAAGACATTGACACGCGAGGCCTTGCGGTCCAGGTTGAACCTGAGCACCTGCAGCAATGAACCCAGCAATGAGGAACGCATGACGCTCATCTGGCTGGCAATCGGGTTCAGCAGTTTGATGGGATCGGGATTGCCAGCCAGCTCGTACTCCCAGCGCGCTTCGACAAAACTGAAATTAATGGTTTCCTGATACCCCAGCGACGCCAGGGCACGGCGTACGGCATATGGACTACGTTCGGCTTCAGGGCGAATTCGGGAAGTGATGGGGGCCAGCGGCGGCGTTTCCGGCAACTGGCCATAGCCCACAATGCGCACCACCTCTTCAATCAGGTCTTCCTCTATTTGCAGGTCAAAACGGTAGCTTGGTGGCGTCACTGTCAACGTGCCCTCGCCCGCCTTGACATCCAGACCCAAGCGCACAAGTGCATCCTGACATTGCGCCTGCGTTAGCGGCATGCCGATGATCTTGGCTGCACGCGCCACGCGCAAGGTCACAGGCACTGCCTTTGGAAGGCTGACCTGAAGGTCGTCAACCGGTCCACAGACCGTCTCTGGCGTTCCGCAAATGTCGATGACAAATTGGGTGATGCGTTCGATATGCTCGACGGTCTGTCCGGCATCGACGCCACGCTCGAAACGGTGGCCGGCTTCGGTGGAAAAGTTGTAACGGCGTGAACGGCCTGCGATGGCTTTGGGCCACCAGAAGGCAGCTTCAACATAGACATTTTTTGTATCATCCGACACTGCCGTGGCGTCGCCCCCCATGATGCCGGCCAACGATTCAACCTGGTGGTCGTCAGCGATCACGCCGACCCGTTCATCGACCACGACGGTATTGCCGTTCAGCAGTTTGAGCGTCTCCCCTGGCTTGCCCCAGCGAACATCCAGCCCACCCTGAATTTTGTCGAGGTCAAAGATATGGCTGGGGCGGCCCAGTTCGAACATCACGTAGTTGGAAATATCCACCAGCGCTGCCACGCTGCGCTGACCGCAGCGAGCCAGTCGGTCGACCATCCATGATGGCGTGGCTGCTTGCGGATTCACGTTGCGCACGATGCGGCCCGAAAAGCGGCCACACAGGTCGGGCGCGCTGACCTTGACAGCCAGCTTGTCCAGGTTGCCAACGCGCACCGAGGGAAAAGACGGCGCATTCAAGGGCGCACCGGTCAGCGCCGCAACCTCGCGTGCCACCCCGTAGACGCTCAGGCAGTGCGCCAGATTGGGCGTGAGCTTGAGTGTGAACAAGGTGTCATCCAGTTTGAGATGCGCACGAATGTCCTGGCCCACCAGCGCGTCAGGAACCAGTTCCAGAAGGCCGCCATGGTCTTCCGAAAGCTTGAGCTCCCGCGCCGAGCACAGCATGCCTTCACTCTCAACGCCGCGCAGTTTGCCAACCTTGATCAGGAAAGGCTTGCCATCTTCGCCAGGCGGCAACTCGGCGCCCACCAGCGCGCATGGCACCTTGATGCCGACTCGGGCATTGGGCGCCCCGCAGACGATGGTGAGAAACTTGCCCTGCCCCACGTCAACCTGGCACACGCGCAGGCGGTCGGCATTGGGATGCTGCATGGCTTCCATGATTTCACCGACCACAATGAGGTTGAACGGCGGTGCGAACGGCTTGAGCTCTTCAACTTCGAGCCCGGCCATGGTCAGGGTTTCGGCGAGTTGTTCGGTGCTGATCGGTGGGTTGCAAAATTCGCGCAACCAGGATTCTGGAAATTGCATGGTGTGACTTTGTTCTTTCGTTTGCTGTTCTTGTTGTTATGACTGGAACTGGGACAGGAAGCGGATGTCGCCGTCAAAAAACAAGCGCAGGTCATTGACGCCGTAGCGCAGCATGGTCAACCTGTCCGGCCCCATGCCAAAGGCGAAACCGATGTATTTTTCAGGATCGAGTCCCATGTTGCGCACCACATTCGGGTGGACCTGTCCTGAACCCGCCACTTCGAGCCAGCGCCCTGAGAGCGGCCCGGCCTGGAACTGAATGTCGATTTCGGCACTCGGCTCGGTGAACGGGAAGAAACTGGGGCGAAAGCGGAGCACCAGATCATTGCTCTCAAAAAAGGTGCGGCAAAAATCGGTGAACACGAACTTCAAGTCCTTGAAACTCACGTTCTCGCCAATCCACAGCCCTTCGCACTGGTGGAACATTGGCGAATGTGTCGCGTCGCTGTCGACGCGGTAAGTGCGGCCTGGGGCAATCACACGAATTTCGGGCATGCGGCCACCCGCATCGATCAGTGCACGGTGCTTTTTGACATGCTGGACAGCGTACCGGATCTGCATCGGGCTGGTGTGGGTGCGCAGCAAGTTGGGCGCGTTTTCCGTGCCACCCTCGACATAAAAAGTGTCGTGCATGGATCGCGCCGGATGGTCTTCGGGCGTGTTGAGTGCGGTAAAGTTAAACCAGTCGGTTTCAATCTCCGGGCCTTGCGCCACGTCGAAACCCATGGAGCCGAAGATGGCTTCGATCCGCTCCAGGGTGAGTGACACAGGGTGCAGGCCGCCCTGTGGGCGCTGGCGGCCGGGAAGGGTCACATCGAGCGCCTCGGCTTTCAACTGCTTTTCAAGCTCTGCAGTCGCAAGTGCCTGGCGACGCTCGTTCAACGCGGTTTCAATGGCCTGTTTGGCCAGGTTGACGGCCGCACCACGGGACTTTTTTTCTTCCACCGAAAGCTGTGCCATGCCCTTCATGAATTCGGTAATACGGCCTGATTTGCCAAGAAACTGTGCTTTGGCATTTTCCAGATCTGCGGGCGTTACGGACTGAGCAAAGTTGGCTTTGGCAGTGGTTATCAGTTCATTGAGGGCATCGGCGTCGTTCATAAGATCTCTTAAACGGGTGCAGGAAGAAACACAGCATCGCTACTTTCGGTCACGTGGTTATGACAGGGACGCTATACAGAAGACCATGAAAAAGGGCTAGAGCCTTTTCAAGCTCCAGCCCTTTATTTTCTTACGCAAGCCGCTATTTATTTAATAGCGTACTGTCCTGAAAATCAGGCAGCCAGCTTGGCTTTGGCCTGCTCGACGATAGCGCCAAAGGCAGCACTGTCGTGAATCGCCATGTCGGACAGAACCTTGCGGTCAATCTCGATGCCGGCTTTTTTCAGGCCGTTGGCAAACTGGCTGTAGGTCAGGCCAAATGAACGGCTTGCGGCATTAATACGGGCAATCCACAGACGGCGGAACACACGTTTCTTGTTACGACGGTCACGGTAGGCGTATTGCCCGGCCTTCATCACCGCTTCTTTGGCGATCCGGAAGACATTACCGCGGCGACCGCGAAAACCTTTTGCAAGGGCTAGAACTTTTTTGTGGCGGGCGCGAGCCGTTACACCACGTTTGACGCGAGGCATGTATTACTCCTTGTTCGTCGTTAAATTAAATGCCACGGCCTGGCAGCATCTGCGCCATGTGACCCATATTGGTCTCATGAACAGCTACCGAACCACGCAATTGGCGTTTGTTTTTGGTGGTCTTCTTGGTCAGGATGTGACGTTTGAAGGCTTGGCCACGTTTGACCGTGCCACCTGGACGAACGCGGAAACGCTTTTTAGCGCCGCTCTTGGTCTTCATTTTGGGCATGTGTATGCTCCTTTTCGTTTGTGCTCGTGAGGCGCTGCGAAACTTTCGCAGGCTTGATGGCCCCGAGCCACTTGTCATGACAAGATTTGACACTTGCCATTGGCGCAACAGCTTTTATACCGTTACTTTCGGAAGTCCGGCTTAACGCCAGAAGTCACTGGAACACTGTTTAAATGCACCTTTATTATTTGCTGGAAAAACTGCCAAGTCATTTCCACAAAAGCAGACAGCCCAGCCTTAAGATGAAAGGCTCACGCAACTTCTGCTGATGCTTTCGAAGCAACTTTCTTGCGGCCCGGTGCGATCATCATGACCATCTGCCGGCCTTCAAGCTTTGGAAACTGTTCCACCAAAATCAAATCAGCTAACTCGTCACGAATACGCGCCAGCAGCGCCAAACCCAACTCTTGATGGGTAATTTCCCGACCGCGAAAGCGCAAGGTGATCTTGCACTTATCGCCGTCATCCAGAAAACGCTTGATATTGCGTAGCTTGATGTTGTAATCGCCATCATCGGTGCCAGGTCGAAACTTGACTTCCTTGACCTCGATCACCTTTTGTTTGGACTTCGCCTCTGCAGCTTTTTTCTGCTCGGCGTACTTGAATTTTCCGTAATCCATAAGCCTGCAAACAGGTGGCATGGCCGTTGGCGAAATCTCAACCAAATCCACATCCGCTTCACCAGCCAAACGCAACGCCTCCATGAGACTGACAACACCCAGAGGTTCGTTGTCCGGCCCAGTAAGGCGTACTTCGGGGGCCATGATTTCACGGTTCAAGCGATGCTTGCGTTCTTCGCGGTGACGGCGGTCACGAAATTCTGTAGCGATGGTGGGAATCCTTCAAAATTGCTATAAAAGCTATAGCTGCTTGCGCTCGCCCTTGAAGGGCGTTAGCCTGTTTACATCCCATTCATCAAAAAATCAGGATTTTTGTGCAATGTCTGAAGCAATTCGATTTGAAAAGGCTTCGAGGGACATCACGCCAAGGTCTTTGTTGCCCCGGGCGCGCACTGAAACTGAGCCGGCTGCCATTTCCTTGTCTCCTACGACAAGGATAAAAGGAAGCTTTTGCAATGAATGGTCGCGTATTTTATACGTTATTTTCTCATTGCGTAGATCCAAGTTGACTCTAAGCCCTTGGCTCTGCAGCGTTTTAGCAACTTTTCTGGCGTAATCAGCCTGAGAGTCGGTGATGGTCACCACAGAAATCTGTTCTGGTGCGAGCCAAGTGGGCAATGCGCCGGCATGTTCCTCGATCAAAATTCCGATGAATCGCTCCAGGCTGCCCACAATGGCGCGGTGCAGCATCACGGGACGATGGCGAGCGCCATCTTCGCCAACATACTCGGCATCCAAGCGCTCGGGCATCGAAAAATCGACCTGGATCGTGCCGCACTGCCACTGTCGGCCTATGGCGTCTTTTAGCGTGTATTCAATCTTCGGGCCATAAAACGCGCCCTCGCCTGGGGAAATTTCGAATTCGCAGTTTGAGGCGCGCAGGCTTTCGATCAGTGCGTGCTCGGCCTTGTCCCAGCTTTCGTCGGAGCCAATGCGGGCTTCGGGCCGCGTGGCCACTTTATAAATGATGTTTTTAAAGCCGAAGTCTGTGTAGACCTTTTGCAGCAACGTTGTGTAGTCAACGCACTCTTTCAGAATCTGCTCTTCGGTACAGAAAATGTGGCCGTCATCCTGCGTGAAGCCGCGCACGCGCATGATGCCGTGCAGTCCGCCGGTCGGTTCGTTGCGGTGGCACTGGCCAAATTCGCCGTAGCGCAGAGGCAAGTCGCGATAGCTCTTGATGCCCTGTTTGAATATGAGAATATGACCCGGACAATTCATCGGCTTGAGGGCGAAATCACGCTTTTCGCTCTCGGTGGTGAACATGTTGTCGCGGTACTTGTCCCAGTGGCCAGTCTTTTCCCAGAGCGTTTTTTCCAGCAGTTGCGGGCCTTTAACCTCTTGGTAGCCATTGTCCTGGTAGACCTTGCGCATGTACTGCTCAACGCCCTGCCAGACCGTCCACCCCTTGGGATGCCAGAACACCAAACCCGGCGCGTGCTCATCGATGTGAAAAAGATCGAGTTCCTTACCGAGCTTGCGGTGGTCGCGCTTGTCGGCCTCTTCAAGCATCGTCAAATACTGTTGCAGTTCGTCTTTGGTAGCCCAAGCGGTTCCGTAAATGCGCTGCAACATCTCATTGTGATGGTCGCCGCGCCAGTAAGCACCAGCCACTTTCATGAGTTTGAAGAACTTTAGCTTACCAGTGCTGGGCACATGAGGGCCACGGCACAGGTCTTCGAACGCGCCTTCGCGATACAAGGACACATCTTCATTTGCCGGGATACTGGCGACGATTTCGGCTTTGTAATGCTCGCCGATGCTTTTGAAATACGCTATGGCTTCGTCACGAGGCAGCACACGACGCGTAACGGGTTCGTCCTTGGCGACGAGTTCAGTCATGCGTTTTTCGATGGCCACCAGGTCTTCTGGCGTAAACGGGCGCTTGTAGGAAAAGTCGTAGAAAAATCCGTTTTCAATCACCGGCCCGATGGTGACCTGCACCTCCGGAAACAGTTCCTTGACCGCATAAGCCAGCAAGTGAGCGGCACTGTGGCGGATCAGTTCCAGGCCGTCGGCATCCTTGGCGGTAACTATGGCCACCGCACTGTCCTGATTGATGATAAAGCTGGTGTCGACCAGCTTGCCATCGACCTTGCCCCCCAGAGCAGCCTTGGCCAGGCCGGTGCCGATGGAGGCGGCAACTTCGGCCACGGTGACTGGCTCGGCATAGTCGCGTTTGGAGTTGTCAGGAAGAGTGATTTGAATCATGATTTCGAAAACAAAAATAAGAAAGCGCGGACTGGCCGCGCTTGAAAGCCTAAAGCCGGAATGGCGCGATTTTACGCCGCCCGGCTTGCACCTCAGATCAGTGGAACTGCTCTTCTTCGGTCGAGCCGGTCAGCGCGGTCACGCTGGACTTTCCGCCCTGGATCACGGTGGTGACTTCGTCGAAGTAACCGGTGCCGACTTCCTGCTGGTGCGACACGAAGGTATAGCCACGGCCGCGGGCTGCAAACTCGGGCTCCTGCACCTTCTCGATGTAGGCGGTCATGCCGCGTGCCACGTAGTCCTGGGCCAAGTCGAACATGTTGTACCACATGGAATGGATGCCAGCCAGCGTGATGAACTGGTACTTGTAACCCATGGCGCCGAGTTCTTTCTGGAACTTGGCGATGGTGGCGTCGTCCAGGTTTTTCTTCCAGTTGAATGACGGCGAGCAGTTGTAAGCCAGCATTTTTCCCGGATGGACCGCATGCACGGCATCGGCGAATTTCTTCGCGAATTCCAGGTCGGGCGTGCCGGTTTCGCACCAAACGAGGTCGGCGTAATGGGCATAGGCCACGGCGCGGGAAATCGCCTGGTCCATACCCTTTTTCGTTTTGTAGAAGCCTTCGGCGGTGCGTTCACCGGTGATGAAAGGCTTGTCGTTCTCGTCGTAGTCGCTGGTCAGCAAGTCGGCGGCTTCGGCATCAGTGCGGGCAATCACCAGGGTCGGCACACCGCAAACGTCGGCTGCCATGCGGGCTGCAATCAGCTTTTGGCAGGCTTCGGCCGTAGGAACCAGTACTTTGCCACCCATGTGACCGCATTTCTTGACGGAAGCGAGCTGGTCTTCAAAGTGAACGCCGGCCGCGCCGGAACCGATCATAGCCTTCATCAGTTCAAACGCGTTCAGCACGCCGCCGAAACCGGCTTCTGCATCGGCCACGATGGGCGCGAAGTTGTCGATGTAATTTGCGTCGCCAGCATCGATGCCTTTGGAGTGCTGGATCTCGTCGGCGCGGCGGAAGGTGTTGTTGATGCGCTCGACCACTTTTGGCACCGAGTCAACCGGGTACAGAGACTGGTCGGGGTACATCGCGGCGTAACCGTTGTTGTCGGCGGCGACTTGCCAGCCTGACAGGTAAATGGCCTTGACGCCGGCTTTCACCTGCTGCATGGCCTGGCCGCCGGTCAGGGCGCCGAGGCAGTTGACGTAGGGTTCATTGTTCACCAGGCCCCAGAGCTTTTCAGCGCCACGGCGAGCCAAGGTGTGCTCGATCGGGAAGGATCCGCGAAGGCGCACCACGTCTGCAGCGCTGTAGCCGCGCTTGATGCCTTTCCAGCGGGGGTTGGTGGCCCAATCTTTTTCAAGGGCTTCTATTTGCTGGTCGCGGCTGAGTTGTTCGGTGAGGCTTTGGGGCATGGTGAACTCCGTTGGTTTGGAAAAAAAGTAAGTTTATTTTAAGTCTTCTATAAGATTTAACCCATCTCTTATGTCTTATATAAGACTAAATATTTCCAATAAAATCAAAGGCTTAGGGTGGTTATTTCATGATGCGAGAATATATTTCTCATTACACCATTTAATTATTGATAAATTTCTATTTTGATTTCATATTGTGGTAAAAATTACTGACTTATGAAAATCGCAACGGGTGAATGGAACCGTTCGTTCCACCAGCACCGACGCAAATCAGGCAGCCGGGCGGGTCATGCGGCACCGAGTGCCGTCAGTTAGGCCCGGGCAGCATTTGCAATCTCGCGTTCACGCTGCCGGGTTCGCCGCGCCACCCAGACGCTGTAGCTGACGATGACTATCGTTACAGTGGCAATCAACAATGTGGCAGCCGCATAGATGGTCGGGTTGATGCCGCGCCGCGCATAGCCAAAGATCACCTGCGGCAGCGTGTTCACGCCCGGGCCCGAGAGGAATTCCGCAATCACCACGTCATCGAATGACAGGGTGAAGGACAGCAGGAAAGCCGCGAGGATGGCCTGGAAGATGTTGGGCAGCGTGATCAGGAAAAAAACCTGGTGAGGCCTGGCGCCCAGGTCCATCGCGGCTTCCTCGATCGAGCGGTCCATCTCCAGCAGCCTTGACTGGACGACCACCATGGCGTACGCCATGCCCAGCAGCGTATGCCCCAGGATGATGGTCAGCATGCCGCGCTGCGGCCATCCCAGGAAATTTTGTGCGCCGACCATCAGCAGCAGCAATGACAGGCCAATGACCACTTCCGGCATCACCAGCGGCGCGTTGACCATACCGGAGAAAGCGGTACGACCTGGAAAGCGGCGGTAGCGCACAAGTACAAAAGCGCAAAACGTTCCCAGCGTGGCAGACAGCAGACCGGACACAGTAGCGATTTTCAATGACAGCCAGAAACCCTCAACAATCTTGATGTCACGCGTCAATGCTTCATACCATCGTAGCGAAAACCCGGTGAATTCAGCATCCTGGCGGGTGCTGTTGAACGAAAAGACGACCATGAAAATCAGCGGCAGGTACAAAAACAGGTAGACCAGCCCCAGCCACAGCTTGCCAAAATGCTTTTCCAGAATGTTTTTCATGGCCAGGCTACTTTCGGGGCTCGGCCGCATCGCCGGTGTGGTGGTAATAAATCGCCAGTGGCACGACGATCAGCCCGATCATGACCACCGCGAGCGCCGTCGCGCGTGGCCAGTTGTTGCTGGTAAACAATTCATCCCATATCACCCGTCCGATCATGATGTTTCCCGGGCCGCCCAGAAGCGAGGGAATCACGAACTCGCCCACGCACGGAATGAACACCAGCATGAAGCCGGCGATGATGCCGGCCCGAGACAACGGCACGGTGACCAGCCAGAAGGCTTTGAGGGGCGAGGCGCCCAGGTCATGCGCAGCTTCGAGCAGGCGAAAATCCATCTTCACCAGGTTGGCGTAGAGCGGCAGCACCATGAAGGGCAGGTACACATAGGTCATGCCGACCAGCATCGACACATCGGTGTAGAGGAGCTGGATGGGCTCAGTCGTGAATCCCAGAGCCATCAGCGCCCGGTTCAGCACGCCCTGATCGGCCAGGATGCCTTTCCAGGCATAGACACGCAGCAGGAACGAGGTCCAGAAGGGCAGCATCACCATCATCAACAGCGCAGGCCGCACGCTGGACGGCGAGCGGGCAATGAAATAAGCAAACGGATAGCCGGCAGCCAGGCACAGCACGGCGGTGCACAGCGCATACCAGAGCGAACGCAGATAGGCCTCGATGTAGAGCGTCTGGAACAGTGCACCGCCATCGCCGCCGCGAAAAATCGACCAGTAATTTTCGTACTTGAGCTTGAGCAGGCCGGTTTGCGCGTCCCAGATCGGTTTAAACGGATTGATGTCGTTGCCCATGTCGACAAAGCTGATGTACAGCAGAATCAAAAAGGGCAACAGGAAAAATACGATCAGCCATAGATAAGGGACGCCGATCACGAAGCGTTTGCCCGGCATGAGAAAGGTTGAAGCGGCCATGGCGTTTTTTGCTCTGTTAATCGCGCAGGACAATCCCGTCGCGGTCGCCCCACCAGAAAAAGACCGGGTCTTCCCATGTGATGCTGCTCGGGTTCTGGCGCGAGGTATTGGCTTCGGTGATCCTGACCAGGGAGCCGTCGCCGGCCACCACGATATAGGTGTTGTAGGAGCCGAAGTAGGCAATTTCCTGAACCTTGCCGGTGAAGACATTGCGGTCCACTGCGGGCCGCTGCTTGCTGATCTCGATTTTCTCGGGCCGCACGGCAATCGCGAGCGGCATGTTCAGCGTACCGCTAACCCCATGGCCCACCTGGATTTCGCCGATGCCGGTCACTGCGGCGCAGCGGTCTGACTCGTCCACGCTGAGCCGGCCTTCAAACATGTTGACATTGCCGATAAAGTCCGCGACAAAGCGATTGGCCGGATGCTCGTACACCTCTTCAGGCGTGCCAACCTGCAATACCCGGCCCTTGCTCATCACCGCGATGCGGCCCGCCATGGTCATGGCTTCTTCCTGGTCGTGGGTCACCATCACGCAGGTCACACCCACTTTCTCGATGATGTTGACCAGCTCGAACTGGGTCTGCTCGCGCAGTTTCTTGTCCAGCGCGCCCAGCGGTTCATCGAGCAGCAGGAGTTTGGGCCGCTTGGCCAGGCTGCGTGCCAGGGCCACCCGCTGCTGCTGGCCGCCGGAGAGCTGGTGCGGCTTGCGTTTTGCGTAGGGTCCGAGTTGCACCAAGTCGAGCATTTCGCCCACCCGCTGCTGGATCTCGGCTTTGGGCAGGCCTTCGCGCTTCAAGCCAAAAGCGACGTTTTCCCAGGTATCAAGGTGCGGAAACAGGGCAAACGACTGGAACATCATGTTGATTGGACGGTCGTAGGGCTGCAGGCTGGCCATGTCCTCACCGCCCAGCAGGATTCGGCCGGAATCGGGTTTCTCGAAGCCCGCCAGCATGCGCAGCAAAGTGGATTTTCCGCAGCCCGAACTGCCCAGCAGCGCAAAAATCTCGCCACGGTCCACGGACAGCGACACCTCATCCACCGCCACAGCATCGTCAAAGCGCTTGACCAGTTTCTCGGTGACCAGATAGCCGGCTTTTCCATCCTTTTCCGCCATATATTTTTCCTTGCCCATGTATTTCGCAAACAAAAGGGCTGTTCATACCGTGGGTACAAACAGCCCGAAGTCACTCAAGACAGTAAATTATTTGCCTTTTTTGAAGCTGTTGTAGGCGTTCGCCATGGCTTCGCGGGCTTCGTTGGTAAAGCTGTTTGGGGGAATCATCTTGCTGAAGTAGTCAGGTTCGACAAAGATGGTCTTGTTACCGGCAATTTCAGGTTTGATCTGCGGAATAGCCGCCTTGTTGGCCGTGGGATAGCTCATGACGTTGGTCACCGAAGCGGCATTTTCGGGACGCAGGTAAAAATTGATGAACGCATGGGCGTTGTTCGGGTGCTTGGCATCCTTGGTCAGTGCCATGGTGTCGGCAAAAAGCAGTGCGCCCGTGCTGGGCAACAGCGCCTCAATGACGTCCTTGGAGCCGTTTTCCTTGGCCCGGCTTGCCGCAATATTGATATCGCCCGACCAGCCAATGACCGCGCAAGCCTTGGCGCTGGCCACGTCATCGATCATGGTGGCGCTGAACAGGCGCACATCCTTGCGGACCTTGAACAGCATTTCGGTGGCCGCCTTGTAGTCGGCCGGATCGTTGGAATAGGCATCCTTGCCGATGTAGTGCAGCGCCACCGGGATGATTTCGGTCGGCGAGTCCAGATAGGCGATACCGCAGGACTTGAGCTTGCTGGTGTATTTCGGATCGAACACCAGGTCCCAGGCGTTTGCAGGCATGGCCATTCCAGCCAGCGCCTTGTCCACCCTGGTCCTGTTGATGCCCACGGTGGTGAAGCCCCAGGCCCACGGCACCAGGTACTTGTTGTCCGGGTCGGCCTTCGTCAGGGTGCTCATGATGGCCGGCTCCAGATTGGCCAGGTTTGGAACCTTGGATTTGTCCAGCGGCTGCAGCAGCCCGCCGGCGATCTGAGGCTTGGCAAACACCGTGCCCGGCACCACGATGTCATAACCGGTGTTGCCCGCAACCAGCTTGGCATGCAGGGCTTCATTGGTTTCAAAGGTGTCGTAGTTGACCTTGATGCCGCTTTCCTTTTCAAAGGCGGCAATCATGCCTTCGGGAATGTAGTCGGGCCAGTTGTAGATGTTGAGCACCTTCTCTTCAGCATTGACCGGAAGCGCGGAGGCCGAAACCACGGACGCTGGCGCGGGAGCAACCGCCACCGGTTCCTCTTTTTTGCCGCAGGCCGCCAGCACGATGGCCGACATGGCTGTAACCAGTACAAGTTTTTTCATGGTGCGAACAACTCCGGAGAAAGGTAAAAACAAACGAGGCGCAGTGCCGAAAAATGGCCAAAATACGCCCCGTTGAAGATGCAAAATCCGGACCACGCAAGCTCCGGAAAATTGCAACAATTATTCTATTCAATCCAGCTGACCGGCAGCCTGCAAATCGGCCAAAGTAGCGTCCAGGCAACTGCGAATCAGCGCCACCATCTCGTCGATCTGGGCATGCGTCATGACCAGCGGCGGCGCGATGATCATGCGGTCACCCACGGCGCGCATGATCAGCCCCAGCCGAAAGCAGTGGCTGCGGCACAGCATGCCCACACCCAAGTCGGGATCGAAGGCTTCATGCGTGGCTTTGCTCTTGGTCAACACCAGCCCGGCCATGAAGCCGCAAGTCTCGGCCAGCCCCACCAGCGGGTGCTCGCCAAGCTCGGCAAAACGCACGGCCAGGTAAGGGCCGATGTCGTTTTTCACGCGCCCAGGCAGGTTTTCCTTTTCCATCAGTTCCAGGTTGGCCAGGGCCACGGCACAGGCCACCGGATGGCCGCTGTAGGTGTAGCCGTGGTTGAATTCGCCGCCTTGCTCGATAAGCACCTTGGCCACCCGGTCGCCGACCATCACGCCGCCCAGCGGAATGTAGCCGCTGGTCACACCCTTGGCAAACGTCACCAGGTCGGGCCGGTAGCCGAACTTTTCATACGCAAACCAGTGCCCTACCCGGCCAAAGGCGCAGATCACCTCGTCGCTGATCAGCAAGATGCCGTATTTGTCAACAATGCGCTGGATCTCGGGCCAGTAGCTGTCGGGTGGAATAATCACGCCGCCCGCGCCCTGCACCGGCTCGGCAATGAAGGCGGCGACCTTGTCCGCGCCAAGCTCCAGGATTTTGTCCTCTAGCCAGCCGGCTGAGCGCAGGCCGAATTCGTCAGAGGTTTCGCCCGGCCAGCCCAGCTCGTAAAAATACGGCTGCTCGATGTGGGTGATGTTGGGAATCGGCAAGTCGCCCTGCGCATGCATGCCGCTCATGCCGCCCAGCGAGGCGCCGGCCATGGTGCTGCCGTGGTAGCCGTTGATCCTGCCGATGATGACTTTTCGCTCCGGCTGGCCAGCCAAGTCCCAGTAGCGGCGCACCATGCGCACGTTCGAGTCGTTGCTCTCGGAACCGCTGCTGGAATAAAACACATGCTTGAAGCTGCGTCCGCCCACCTTGGGCGCCAGCGCTGCCAGCTTGGCCGCCAGTTGCACCGCCGGCACGTTGGTGGTCTGGAAAAAGCTGTTGTAGTAAGGCAGCAGCATCATCTGCCGGTAGGCGGCGCTGGCCAGTTCCTCGCGGCCGTAGCCGACATTGACGCACCACAGGCCGCTCATGGCATCTAGGATCTTGTGGCCTTCGGAATCCCAGACGTAGATGTTCTCGGCCCGGGTGATGACCCGCGCGCCGCGCGCGGCCAGGTCCTTGAAGTCGGTGAACGGATGCAGGAAATGCTCGCGGTCCAGGGCCTGGATCAGCGCGGTGTCAACAAGGGTGTTCATGGCGGGTGGCTCTCGGTTGCGGTAAATCGGCGGATGGGTGCTTACACCAGCAGCAGCAGGTGCTCGCGTTCCCAGGGAGAGATCACCTTCATGAACTCGGCGAACTCCATTTCCTTGATTTCGGAATACACGGTGACGAAATCACGGCCCAGCACTTCATGCAGGTCCGATTCGCGGCGCAGCCAGTCCAGCGCCTCGCCCAGGCTGCGCGGCAGCGAATACGGCGACAGGTAGGCATCGCCCTTCATTTCGGGCTTGGGCTTGATCTTGTTCTTGATGCCCAGGTAGCCACATGCCAGCGTCATCGCCAGGGCGATGTACGGATTGGCGTCGGCGCCAATCACCCGGTTTTCCACCCGGCGGGCTTGCGCCGTGGCAATCGGCGAGCGAATGCCCACCGTGCGGTTGTCATGCCCCCAGGCAATGTTGATCGGCGCGGCCGTGTCGCGCGAAAGCCGCCGGTAGCTGTTGACATACGGCGCCACCAGCGCCATGGCGGCCGGAATGTAGCGCTGCAGCCCGCCGATGTAGTGGAAAAAAGCTTCCGACTCGCTGCCATCTTTGTTGCTGAAGATGTTCAGTCCGGTTTCCTTGCTCAAAATGCTCTGATGCACATGCATGGCGCTGCCGGGCTCGGCCGCAATCGGCTTGGCCATGAAGGTGGCATACATGTTGTGGCGCAGCGCCGCTTCACGCACAGTGCGCTTGAACAGGAACACCTCGTCGGCCAGCCCCAGCGGATGAGCATGGAAAAAATTGATCTCCATCTGCCCCGCACCCACCTCGTGGATCAAGGTGTCCACGTTGAGCTCCATCTTCTCGCAGTAGTCGTAGATGTCCTCGAACAGCGGGTCGAACTCGTTCACCGCGTCAATGCTGTAGGCCTGGCGCGAGGTTTCGGCGCGGCCGCTGCGGCCAATCGGCGGGCGCAGCAGGGTGTTCGGATCGGTGTTGCGAGCCACCAAATAGAACTCCAGCTCCGGCGCCACCACCGGCACCAGGCCCTCTGCTTCATACAGCTCGCAGACCCGGCGCAACACGCTTCTGGGCGCAAAAGGTACGAGCTTGCCGGCCGGATCAAAACAGTCGTGGATGACCTGCGCCGTCGGGCTCGATGCCCAGGGGACAATCCGCGCCGTAGACGGGTCGGGCCGCAGGTGCATGTCTTTGTCGGTCGGGCTGATGACATCGTAATAAGGCCCGCTTTCGGGAAATTCACCGGTCACGCCCATGGCCACCACCGCTTCGGGCAAGCGCATTCCCCGGTCCTCGGTGAACTTGCCGCGCGGCAGAATTTTGCCCCGAGCCACCCCGGTCAAGTCGGGTACGAGGCATTCCACTTCGGTGATCCTGCGTTCGTTCAGCCAGTTTTCAAGCTCAGTAAAAGTCGATGCCTTGCTCATGCTCATGTTCAAACTCATGGGGCGCTCCTGTGGTCGACGCGTATCGATGGATTGGATTAACTTGAATTCAGGCGGTAGCGATGGCCCCTTTTGTTTTGCGCCCAGCGTGGCGGAGCTCGCAGGCCTGTCCAAAGGCCGCAAAAATGGCGCGGTAAAAAGAATTTTCATGGCATTTCCACTCGGGATGCCATTGCACCGCGTAGGAAAAAGCAGCGGCGCCCTCGATCTCGAACGCCTCGACCAGGCCGTCGGACGAGTGGCCCAGCGCCCGCAGACCGTGGGCCAGCCGCTTAACGCCCTGACCATGCAGCGAATTGACCTGAGCCGTGTCGCCGCCGGCCCAGCTGGCAAAAGCGCAGCCCGGCGCAAACCGAACCTCATGCGCCGGCCCGTAAGCCTCGTCCAGGCTGGCGCCCTCGGGGTCGCGGTGGTCAAAATGCCCGTCCTGCGCATGCACGCTTTGCGCCAGCGAGCCGCCCAGCGCCACGTTGATTTCCTGGAACCCACGGCAGATACCCAGCAGCGGAACGCCGCCTGCCTGGCAAGCCCGCACCAGCGCCAGCGTGAGCACATCGCGCTGCGGGTCCAGCGGCAGGCGTGCATCCAGCACGTCCTGGGCAAAATGGGAGGGATGGACGTTCAACGGCGAGCCGGTCAGCATGACGCCATCGACCAGCCCCAAGAGCGCCGGTATCTGAGCTACATCGGCCAGCGGAAACAGCACCGGCTGGGCGCCGGCGCATTGCCTGAGAGCATTGGCATATTTCTCGCCCAGCACCAGAAACGGCGACTGGTGCCCCTCCTCGCCCAGAAGCCGATGATCGGCCGGCAACCAGACCAGCGGCTGAAGAAGGTGATCTGAAGGAATCGACAGGTTTTGCCGCATGAGGTGCATTGGTTTTGAGGGGTTCCAGTCAGTGTAACCAGCCCGTCATGACGGCTGCGCCACCGCTGCTGGCGCGATAGATTCATGATGAAATTCTGCGCTGGAAAGCAGATTTTTAAGCAAAATCAGGTTTGTCCGCTTTGTACACAAGCATAAGAAGCTATTTATTTAGGGGCTTAGGAACCAGAGCTTATCGACAGCTAAGCTAAGTTCCTATCGTGATTCAGAAAAACCGGTATTTCAGGCATTCCAAAATCAGTGAAGCCAAATTCCGTCAAGTAATGCGCTATTTCGCCATGGACTTGACGGCCACCGATTGCGCCGAACTCAGCGGCGTGTCAGTGCGCTCAGTCAACACCATTTACCTGCGCGTGCGACGCCGCCTGGCCGAGCACTGCGAGCAGGTTTCACCGCTGGGCGGAGAACTCGAAGCCGATGAGTCGTACTTCGGTCCTCGCCGAGTGCGTGGCCTGCGGGGTCGGGGCGCGGGGGGCAAAACAGTGGTTTTTGGGCTGCTCAAGCGGGGCCAGAACGTATACACCGAGATCGTGCCCAACGCCTCCAAAGCCGTGCTTCAAGCCATCATTCGGGGCAAGGCCGATATTGCCAGCGTGATTCACACAGACCGCTGGCGCGGCTATGACGGCCTGGTCGATGTGGGCTTTGACAAACACTTGCGGGTCAACCACGGCAACAACGAGTTTGCTCGGGGCAGTGTTCACGTCAACGGCATCGAGAGCTTCTGGAGCTACGCCAAGCGTCGTCTGGTGCAGTTCAACGGCGTGCCCCGGCATACGTTCTATCTGCATCTGAAAGAGACGGAGTACCGCTTCAATCACCGCCATCAAAGCCTTTATCATGCCCTGCTGGCCTTGCTCAGAAGCAACCCGCTTTAATCGCCTCTGCTTCCTAAGCCCCTTACAGATTACATTCGTTTTCAAGCTGCGTTTGGCAAAGAACCTTAAAAAGCGGTTGCTAAAAAACCTGTGTTGAATGGCAAACAGGCTCGAGGCAGAAAAGACCATCGCAACACAGATTCCATTGGAGTTTCATGAAAATCTATCGCTTTGTCATAGGAATCACATTTTCCGCGCTACTTGGCGCATGTGGCGGTGGCGACGGTGGTGCGGCCAACAACAGCCCGGCAGTATCAGCAGATTTCGCAGGCACCTGGTCCGGCATGAGCGGAACCACTCCAATTACGTTTCAGATCGGACAAACAGGAAACGTACTTTCGATTACCAGGACAGTCCCTGCTGTCGCAGGAATCACATACACGGGAACAGTTAACGGCGACTCCGCCCTCGTCACCACTTTTGCGAATGGCATTTCGGCTGCCACCTCAACCTTCACCAAAACAAGCAATACAAGCATTGGGGCAGTTGTTAATAGTTGCACTCCCCCCACTGGATTCTTTTGCGCGGCGCCTGGAACGACTTTAGTTCTCACCAAAGTTCAATCGTCAGCTCTGTCCTTTCCACTGGACGCTGCCTACACCAAGGCCGTGGTCAATGGCGTTTCGTTGAGTGGCACCGCAGTGGATGGCGCAGACACCTGGACCCTGACCGTGTCGCTTGCCCCGGCCAGCGATGAAGCTTTTGAAGGCGTCGTTCGCAAAAAAGCAATTCAATCTCTGACTCTCAAGAAAAACGGCGCGGTGCAAACAGCAACCAGTATTCAGGGCTACTACAGCCTCAATCCTTTTTCGGCGCAAGGCGCCCGCTACTCGGATGGCACTTATGCGGTGCAAACCAGTACAACCGGCTCGTTCGCGGTAGCAGCCAAGGTCGGCGACAGCGGATCCCTCGGCGTTTTAACCGTGTACACGAGCAGCAGCAAATCCAGCATTCAAAGTACAACGGAGTCCATCTGGACCCTGGAAGCCGATACCGCCACCACGACTTTCGGTTGTGTCAACAGCATCATCAAGAACGCAGCAGGTACGCCGACCGGCACTGCAGCAGGCTGCTACAAGATCGACACCAACGGCAATGCCTTGGGCATGCGCTACACCCTGAGCGTCGCGGGGAAAACGCTGGTTTTCAAGTAATCCTTCCCGCGCCATAGTCAGCGAATCAAATCAAATAAAGCGGCCCTGAACCGCTTTATTGAAGAGAAAAAAAGGCTATAGCCCCTGCTTGGCAGGTGCGGCCAGCCATAAATTTCAGAGAATTTCGAGACTCGCAGTCCCCTGTCCGACTGTTCAGGCGGGCACTATCTCAACAGACGCCAAGTCGTTGCGCACAAGCGCTTCGGTAATCCCATCCTGGTTTTCAATCAGCACTTTCAGCGTAGCAGCCCGCGACTGATTCAGGGTCTTGAGAAGAATCACCTTGGGAGGCTGACCCCAAACCAGCGACAACTCCTGAAAATCGGCATCACGGGTGACGATGACATATCCGTCTTCCCTGGCCTTTTGCCATACCTCTTCGTCTGACGCGGATTGCATGCCAAGCAAAACCACCTGGCTGCTGCCCGGATAGTCATGCGGCAAAAACGGCACCAACCGCCGGGACAAGTTCTCGTCCAGCCGCAGCTTCATTGCGCCCTCAATGAATAAACCTGGTGTTCCCTGTCGGCGGCGTAGGCCAGCACGGCGAGAATGTCTTCCGCCGTCAGTTCGGGGAAATCATCCTGAATTTCCTGCTGGGTCATCCCGTTGGACAACATCGACAGAACGTCATACACCGTGATACGCAGCCCGCGAATACAGGGCCGGCCGCCACGTTTACCCGGCTCCAGGGTGATTCTGTTCATACCGACCTCCAGACTGATTTTCGGAAAAAATTGATTGTGCATCACCTGTGCGGGCGTAACTCACGGCCAAAGCCAGACTTGCCGGATCAACGGCCCTTTACTCAAAGCACTGGACTTCGCCAGATGGGCTGACAATCACTGCGACAATCCGCAGCTTTATTCAACTTGGCACGGGGGCCTGTTCGCCCCTCAAGCACCATGCCCATGTCTTTGCCTGGCGCCGCGCGCGCATTTGCCCTCAGTGACTTTGATTTCACTCTCCCCGACGAATTAATTGCCCAGCATCCCGCCGCCGAGCGCAGCGCGTCGCGCCTGCTGGACGGCCGGGGCGGCGCCATTGCCGACCGGCGCTTTGCCGACCTGCCCGAGCTGTTGCTGCCCGGCGACCTGCTGGTGTTCAACGACACCAAGGTGGTCAAGGCGCGCCTCTTCGGCCAAAAGCTAAGCGGCGGCAAGCTCGAATTGCTCATCGAGCGGGTGCTGTCGCCGAGTTCCGACGCCGGCCATGAAGTCGCCGCGCACATGAAGGTCAGCAAAAAACCGCTGCCCGGCGCGGTGCTGCAGATGGATGGCGGCTTTACCGCCACGCTGCTCGGCCGCTGGCCCGAGGCGCACGGGCCGCTGTACCGCTTCCGGCTCAGCAGCGACCCGTATGCATTGATGGCGCAGCACGGCCATGTGCCGCTGCCGCCCTACATCACCCACAGCGATTCGCTAGAGGACGAGCAGCGCTACCAGACGGTGTTTGCCAAAAACCCCGGCGCCGTGGCCGCGCCGACCGCCGCGCTGCATTTCGACGAGGCCATGCTGGAGAAGCTGCAAGCGCGCGGCATTGCCCGCGCCAGCGTCACGCTGCATGTGGGCGCGGGCACCTTCCAGCCGGTCAAGGCCGAGCAGATCGCCGACCACGTCATGCACTTCGAGCGCTTCGACGTGCCGCCGGCCACGATGGAAGCGATTGCCGCCTGCAAGGCGCGCGGCGGGCGCGTGGTGGCGGTGGGCACGACAACGGTGCGGGCGCTCGAATCCGCTGCCAAATTTGGCCCGGCCTGCGATGACACCAACATCTTCATCACGCCGGGTTTTGACTTCCAGGTCGTCGATGTGCTGCTGACCAACTTCCATTTGCCCAAAAGCACGCTGATGATGCTGGTCAGCGCCTTTTCGGGTTATGAACACATCATGGCGCTGTACCGGCACGCGATTGCCGAGCGTTACCGATTTTTCAGCTATGGCGACGCCATGCTGCTGGATCGATCTATTCTCGGTAAAGCGCTAGAATCATCGACATGAAATACGCAAGCAACATCGTGACGCTGTCGAGCAAATACCAGGTGGTGGTTCCCAGCGCGATACGCGAGCGCCTGGAACTCAAGCCCGGCGCGCAGCTGACCTGGATCGAATTTGACGGGGCGGCGCACCTGGTGCCGCTCAAGCCCGTCAGCGCCTACCGGGGCATGGCACGCGATTTGAAAGACAGCGACATTCCCAGCGAACCTGATCGCCTCTGATGCCCAACCGTGCCAAAGCCGGCGGAACCGCCTGGGTGACGCTCGATTCATCGTGCTGGATTGAATACCTGCGTGACACGCCTCGGGCAGAACTTTTCGCCAGTGCTGCGGAAAATCCCGAGCAGTTGATTGTGCCCATCGTGACGGTTTACGAGGTCACCAAAAAACTGCACCGCGAAATCAGTCCGAAAGTCGCGGCCTATGCCGAAGCGCTGATGTGCCGGGGCCGCGTCATCGACTTTGACCTGGCGCTGTGCCGCGCCGCCATCGGCAGTACTCTGCCCCTGGCAGACAGCCTGATTTACGCCACGGCGCAAATCCATGGCGCCGTTTTATGGACGCAAGACCAGCACTTTGAAGGCTTGGCAGGCGTGAACTACTTTTCCAAAAACCAATGTTGACATTCGAACTCCTCAAGACCGAAGGCCATGCCCGGCGCGGCACCCTGACCCTCAACCACGGCGTGGTGCAGACACCGATCTTCATGCCCGTGGGGACCTACGGCACCGTCAAGGGCGTGACGCCCCAATCGCTTCACGACATGAACGCCCAGATCATCCTGGGCAACACCTTTCATTTGTGGATGCGGCCGGGGCTGGACGTCGTCAAGCAGTTCGGTGGGCTGCACAAGTTCGAGAGCTGGCACAAGCCCATCCTGACCGACAGCGGGGGCTTTCAGGTCTGGTCGCTGGGCGAGATGCGCAAAATTTCGGAAGAAGGCGTGAAGTTCGCCTCGCCGGTGAACGGCGACAAGCTGTTTTTGACGCCCGAAATCTCGATGCAGATCCAGACGCTGCTCAACAGCGACATCGTGATGCAGTTTGACGAATGCACGCCCTACGACACCAAGGGCCACATCACGACGGAAAACGAAGCGCGCTTGTCGATGGAGCTGAGCCGGCGCTGGGCCAAGCGCTGCGAGGACGAGTTCGCAAAACTCGAAAATCCGAATGCGCTGTTTGGCATCGTGCAGGGCGGCATGTTCGAAAACCTGCGCCAGGAGTCGCTTGACGCGCTGGTCGAGATGGACTTTCCGGGCTATGCGGTCGGCGGCGTCAGCGTCGGCGAGCCGAAGGAAGAAATGCTGCGCATCATGGCGCACACGCCGCACCGGCTGCCGGCGCACAAGCCGCGCTATTTAATGGGGGTGGGCACGCCCGAAGACCTGGTCGAGGGCGTGGCTTCTGGCGTGGACATGTTCGACTGCGTGATGCCGACGCGCAATGCGCGCAACGGCCACATGTTCACCCGTTTCGGTGACCTGAAAATCCGCAATGCGCGCTACAAGACCGAGGAAGCGCCAGTGGACAGCACCTGCAGCTGCTACACCTGCCGCAATTTTTCCCGTGCCTACATGCACCACCTGGACCGCTGCGGCGAAATGCTCGGCCCCATGCTGGCCAGCATCCACAACCTGCACTATTACCTGAACCTGATGCAGGAGGTGCGCGATGCGCTGGACGCCGGGCGCTTTGGCGAATTCGCGGTGCAGTTCAAGGCCGACCGGCAGCGCGGGGTCTGAGCCGTGAACATCAACCTGCAGCGCTTCATTGACCGCTGGGCCGGCATTCCGCTGTGCGCGGTAGTGTCCGGCTTTGACGCACTCAGGCGCCGTTTTCGGCCCGCGCCAGCCACGGAACCGGCGCCGCGCGCCATCGTGGTGATTTTGCTGTCCGAAATGGGCAGCCTGGTGCTGGCCAACGACATGTTCGCCCGGCTCAAGGCGCGCTACCCCGACGCGCCGCTGCATGCGCTGCTGTTTCGCAAAAACCGCGAAATCCTCGATTTGATGCAGGTGATGGATCCGGCGAATGTGCACACGGTCGATGACCGCTCGCTGACCTCGCTGCTGTCGAGCCTGTGGCAAGCCATCAAGGCGCTGCGCCGGGCGAACGTCGATGTGGCGATTGACTGCGAACTGTTCTCGCGCATCAGCAGCCTGCTGTCGTATGCCAGCGGCGCCCGCGTGCGGGTCGGCTTTCACCGGCATACGCAGGAAGGCCTGTACCGGGGCTCGCACATCAACCGGCCGGTGCCGTACAACCCCTATCACCACATCAGCGCGCAGTTTTTGACGCTGGCCAGGGCGATTGACTCGACGGCGGTACCCAAATCCAAACTGGCGGTGGTGGCCAGCCCGAAGCCGCCGCCGCATGTGCGGCTCGATGGCGCGCTGATTCAAGGTATTCAAGTGCGGCTGGCACAGGATTTCCCGGCCATTGCTGGCAAGCCGCTGGTGCTGGTCTATCCGGGCGGCGGCATCCTGCCGATTCGCGCCTGGCCGCTGGCGGCCTACACCGCGCTGTGCGAAGGCCTGGTGGCCGATGGCTGCGCCGTGGCCGTCATCGGCCTGAAGGACGACCAAGCGCTGGCGCGCCAGTTGGTGGCCAATGTGCAGGCGTCTTTCCCGGCCAGCCCGGTGATCGACCTGACCGGCTACACCCGCTCGATTTCCGAGCTGCTGGCGCTGTTCCATGTGGCGCGGCTGCTGGTCACGAACGACGGCGGCCCGGGCCAGTTCGCCGCGCTGACACCGATCTGGACGCTGATGCTGTTCGGCCCGGAAACGCCCGCTTTGTACGCGCCGCTGACGCCCAGGTGCCATTCGTTCTACAGCCAGTGGCCGTGCTCGCCCTGCCTCACCGCCTACAACCACCGCACGTCCTACTGCGATGGCGACAACCAGTGCCTCAAGGTGATAGCACCCGTCGCCGTGCTGGCCAAGGCGCGCGAATACCTGACGGCAGCGTGAACGCCTAAGCCCGATGTCAAAACTCAGAACCTTTGCCGAAACGCTGGTCCGCTTGCTGCCGCCGCGCTTTCAGCAGATGCTGCGCTGGCGCTTCATCAAGTTCGGCATGGTCGGCGGTAGCGGCACGGTGATCAACATTGCGGTACTTTACTTGGCGCAGGAGCATTTGCTGCGCGGCATCGCCGACTTTCACCAGCGGCTGAACTACTCGATTGCGCTGGCCATCACCGTCGCCACCATCAGCAATTTTTACTGGAACCGGCGCCTGACCTGGCGCGACCGCAACCGCAACACGCCCCAGCCGGCGCTGCGGCTGTTCGTCAAGTATGTGATGGCCGCCGCGCTGTCGATCATCCTGCAGTCGCTGCTGACCAAATGGCTGGCGCTGCACCTGCACTACCTCGTGGCCAACGTGATTGCCATCGTGCTGGCCAGCGTGGTGAATTTCATCGCCAATGACAAGCTGACCTTTCGCCGCCACCGCAAGACCACGCTTTCAACCCCTCATGCCCATGACAAGCCCTGAGACAACGCCATCCGCCCGGCCCGCCGGCTTTCCGTTCCACCGGGTCTGGATCGGCCTGGCGCTGCTGGTGGCGCTGGCCTACCTGTTCGGCCTGGGCGGCGACCACATTCCGCGCAACGGCGACGAGCTGGTGTATGCCAACATCGCCCGGCTGACCGCCGCCAGCGGCCACTGGCTGCCACTGCAAAGCGCCTGGGACTTCATGCGCAACACCAAGCCGCCGCTGCTGTTCTGGCAAGCGATGGTGGCCGGCGGCTGGGCACAGGAAGGGCACTGGACGCTGCTCAACCTGCGCCTGCCCAGCGTGGCCTACACCTGGGGCATCACGCTGATGGTGGCGCTGCTGACCTGGAAAATTGTTCGCGGCGATGCGCCCTCGCCTGATGGCGCCAAGGCAGCGCGGCAAAGCCGCCATGCCATGACCATGGGCGCCATCGCCGCACTCGTCTACCTGTCGTTCTTCACCACCTACCGCTACGGCCGCCCCTACCTGACCAGCGCGCCCGAGACCTTCTGGCTGTTCGCCGTGTTCTTTGCGCTGGCCTGGTCGCCCGCCAGGCTGCTGGCATCCAACTGGAAGTTCCCGCTGATCGCCGGCGTAGCGGTAGGCATCGGCTGCCTGTACAAGTCCTTCGTCATGGTGGTGCCGGTTGGCTTCGCGCTGGCGCTGTGCTACCAGACGGTAGGCGCGCAGATGGCGCCATGGAAGATTTTCCGGCCCGGCATCGTCCGGGACGGCGCCAAGGTTGTCGTGATTGCCGCGCTGGGCCTGGGCATTTTCGGCCTGTGGTTTGCCCTCGACCCGCAGCCGGGCGAGGTCTGGCGCGAATTTGTCGTCGGAGAGAACGCCGGCAAGATGAACCATGCCCGGGGCTACTTCAAGACCGCCCTCAGCGGCAGCAGCGGCATTTTGACGATTTTGACGGGCTACTTTTCCAATGCCCTGTTCCTGCTGCCACTGTCGATTGGCTGCTTCGTTGCCGCCTGGCGCGCCTGGCGGCAGCGCCGGGGCACGGCGCAAACCATCAGCCCCGCCGAAAAAATCATGTGGCTGTGGCTGCTGGCGCTGGCGCTGGTGTTCATGCTGCCGACCCAGCGCTCGACCCGCTACCTGATTCCCGCCATGCCCGCGCTGGCCGTGGTGATGGCGCTGTACTGGCAGCGCATCGGCCGCATCTGGTTCAGCCTCACGCTGCTCGTCTGCATGACCGGCTTGCTGGCGATGGGGCTGATCGGCTACGGCGCGGTGCGGGCGACGCAGAACCCCTGGGTTTTGTCGCCGCTGTTCTGGGTGTACGTTTCTGGCGCAGCGCTGGCCTGCCTCGTTGCCATCCTTAGAAAGTCGTGGACACGGCCGCTTGCGGCGCTTGCGGGTTTTTCGGTGGTGTTCGCACTGGCCTGGGTGACCAACCCTTTCAACGGCGAGCTAGGCCGCTTCAAGCCGCAAACCAATGCGCTGCTCAAAGGCCAGACCGTGCAGGTGCCCAGCAACTTCAACGGCCATTTCGAGCGCTACGAATTCATCATTCCAGGGGCAAAGATCGTTGACTACTTCGCCGCCCAGCCGGTCGATTACGCCGATGTGGAAGGCCTTCTCGAAACCAGCCGCTACGTACTGGTGCAGCGGCGCATCGGCCAGGCGCCCTGCAGTCAGTGCCGGATCATCGACGAGCGCTGGGACCTGCGTTCGCGCCAGGACGAAAACGACGGTTTCATGGCGGCCTTCAAGACGCCCGAAACCTACTGGTATGCCAAGGAATACCTGGTCGAGCCACTAGCGCCCTGAGCCTTCGCAGATGGATTTTGCTACAAAATAAATAGCAACTTGCGCACGTTCAGCATGCGCAAAGCATCTATTTGACCCAGAAAGCGCGTGTCATCAGCGCTGTTTCTGGAACAGCACCAGCCGGGACTCGGTGCTCAGGTCGGCCTTGCTGGAAACCATCGTCACTTCGTAGCGTGTGCCCGGCAGGGGCAGTTGCGGCGCAAAGCTGAAGGAAAAGTTGCCGTTTCCATCGGCCTGCACCCGCTGCGTCAGCACGTCCTGGTTCACGCCGAACAGGCCGGCAATGGGCGCCACCGCATGCACCTTGACGTCCACCACCGCGCCCGGCGCCGTGCGGCCGCGCACCAGCGTCGTGCCATCCTCAACGATGGCGTTGTTGGCATGGCTGGTGATTTGCAGCGGCACCGTGGCCGGCACAGCGCCCACCGGCACGACCACGTCGAAGCTCCAGGTCTTGCGCACGGCATTGCCGGCCCGGTCCCTGGCGCTCACGTCCACCGTGTGGCGCCCGAGCGGCAGGTCGGCCCGGTAGGTGAAGAACTGGGCAGTGATGTCGCTGTCGGCGGTGACATTGCGGCCGGACACCACGACCTGGACGGTCTTCGGATCGACGCCCACGCCGCCGGCGTCATCGAAGGTCGCTGAAATGGAAATGGTGGCGCGGTCGATGATGGCTTCGCCCTCGCGCGGCGCCAGGTTGCGCAGCACCGGCGGCTTGGCATCGGCGGTCAGGGCCTGGGTCAGATTGGTTTTGACGGTCTGGTCGCCCACCCGCAGGCTGGCCACCATCGGGCGCGAGGGCATCAGGTTGTCGTTCCGGCGGATGGTGTAGGCCGCCTCATAGACGCCGGGGCGCACTTCACGCATGGGGACACGGCTGACGCCCGGAATTTCGATTTCAGCGCTGCCGCCCGGCGGGCCATTGAGCGAAAACTTCAGCTCGGCGCCCGGCTCGATCTTTTCCACCGGCGCGACGCTGAAACGCTCGATCTTCAGCACCGCAACCGGCGGCACCGGCGCGGCCGCCTGCGAGTTCGCCATGCCGGCCGGAAAGCTGTAGTTGACGGTGATGTTGCGGTTGCGCAAGCGCAGGATGGCGCGTATCGGATTGGCCGGCGAGATACGGTCCTGGCGCTTGATGGTGTAGCTGCCGGTATAGACGCCGCGCTCGGTTTCCGTCAGCGCAATGTCCCGTCGTATACCGTTGATGCGCAGATTGACCCGTGCCCGAGGCGTGCCTTCGACGGTGAACTCCAGCTCGGCGCCGGCCCTCAAGCCATCATCCGAAGTGACTTCTAGGGAGCGCAGCTCGGGCGCCGCAGGCTGCGCCATGACTGTGGCGGGCAAGGCGACCAGCGCCGTGGCAACCGGCAACAGAAAAAAGAGTGCAGCGACCTGGTTGCGCAGGTGGGCCTGTAGGTGAGCCTTCATGATGGGGAAGCCTTTGTAAATTAGATTTCTCAATGTAAATCTGCTTTTCCAAGGGCGTGTAGGTCAACGCAGCCGGGCCGGGTAGGCCTGCAACGGCGGGCAACGCGGCCCCGCCCGCCGCGAATCCGCCGCAGCTTCAGACTTGAGCGGCCACCGGCTGGGCCGGCAGGTGCTCATGCTTGCCGCTGGCACCGCAGGCATGGCAGAACTTGGCAAACGCGCCCTTGCGGGTACTGCAGACCTGGCAGTGGTCAAACAGGCCGATGCCGCAATGCGGGCAAAAGTCGATTTCCGGATTCTTCAGGTCCACCGGCCGCTCGCAGCCGGGGCACACGCCCTTGGACAGCCGCGCCAGCGCCGTGTCGTAGCTCAGTTCCTCGCGGCGCTGGGCGTCGGGCAGCTGCTCGGCGAGCTTTTGCCTTTCCAGGTAGCGGTTCAGGGCGATGATCGCCTGGCGCCCGACCGCCACCGTGAGCACGATGCCGACGATGTAGCGCACATAGCCGCCATAGCTGGGCAGATAGGGCACCAGCTCGACGAAAAAGGCGAACAGCGCAAAGAAAATGAAACCCCAGACAAACGGCCACCAAGTGGTCGTGCGTTTTTTCATGAACAGCCAGCCGGCCGCCGCCAGCAGCGGCAGCGTCAGCGCCAGCCGGTACAAAAACACCCGCAGTTCGATGCGGCGGTATTCGGCGTTGAGCAGCTTTTGCGCCGCCTGTTCCAGGTCGGCCAGCTTTCGGCGTTCGCGCACCGTGCCTTGCTGCGCATCGAGCGCCGCCTGCTGCTGGGCCTCGACCGCCATGCCGGCGGCGCGCTCCTTGTCCTTCAGGCCATCGAGCGCGCGGGTGCGCGCCACCAGTTCGGGGTCTTGCTCCGACAGTTGCGTGGCGCGGCGGGTGGACAGCCAGTTGTTGAAGGTTTCACGCGCGGCGGCCGAATCGGCCTGCGCCACACTGCGCTTGAGACGGGCCTGCTCCAGCGCGGCATTGGCGTCCTGTTCCGCGCGTTCGTTATTACTGATGCCATTGCGCAGCGCCGTGACCGCCGCCTTGTCCATGAAATCGTCCAGCGACAGCGGCTGCTCCACCTTGGGCAAATCGCCAACCAGCGTGCCGCCCAGGCCGATCAGAAAGCTGGCGAACACCAGCGCCACCAGCCACAAACCGCGCTGCATCCATTTTTCGGTCAATCGAAGGGTTTTGCTCATGAAGAACTCCGTGGGTGGCCGGAAAAATATCCGGCACTGCATTTCAAGGAAAATTTATGACCAAATACACTGCTTGCGCACACTGCACCTGCACAATCAGCTATTTTTTTAATAGCAAATTTCAAAAATCAATGGGCTTGTCTTCCTGGCGCCATAGACCAACCCACGCCCTGCCGCAAGCGGCGCCGGCGCAAGGGGCTGCAACCCTTCAAGGCCCGGCGGTTTCAATTTCATAATCCACTCCTTGAACCCAACAAAACAGAGCCGAACCCACGCCATGCTAGAGCCCAAACCCGACTCCCGGCGCGCCTACGCCAGCGCGCCTGTCAACCAGCGTACCGCACCCAGGGTAACGGCCACGCCGGCGCCGGTGCATGCGTCGCTCAAGGCGCGGGCGCAAAAGGCCAGGCAGCGCCAGTTGCTCGGCCCGCCGGTCAGCGAACTGCTGGCGCGCGGCGCGCCTGGCGCAACCCGCCGGCAGGGCAAGCTCCACCCCGGCATGATTGCCGCCACGGTGTGTACCGTGGCGGCGGCCAGCGCCCTCGTCCTGCTGCGCTCGGGCACCGGGCTGGCGCTGGCGGCAGCCTTGGGGGCACTTGGCGGCGCCGGCTGGCTGTGGCAGCACCGAAGCCAGCGCGCCGCCCGCGAAGCCATGCCGCCGCCTGCCGGCCCGCCGCCGTTCGACGCCCAAGCCCTGCGCCGGATCGACGAGGCCTTTGAAGCCACCGCCGCCGACGTGGCCGAGCCCATGCTGGCCGCGCTGATCTCGCTCAAGGCCGCCGCAGTGCGGATGGCGCTGGCGCTGGACGGCGCGCCCGTCGATGGCGATTTCACGCTGGACGACCGGATGTACGTGCTGGAATCCCTGCGCCGCTACATTCCCGACACGCTCGGTGCCTACCTGCAGGTGCCTGCCCTGCAGCGCGCCGTGCCGGGCGCGGGGGAAAGCCCGTCGGCCAACGACCTCCTGCTGAGTCAATTGGCGCTGCTGCAGTCGGAACTGGAACAGCGCGAGCAGCGCCTGCACGGCAGCGCGGTCGAGGCGCTGCGACGCCAGCAGCGCTTTTTGCAATCCAAGGCGACGCGCGGCTGAGCCCGCGTTCAACAAACGCTCAGGCGGGCCGCGTCTCGGGTGCGGTTTCGTTGCTGCGCGTCATCAGGTCGGCCTCGTAGCGGTCGCGGATCGTCTTGGCCAGCGTGAAGGTGCTGCTGACCAGGAACATCCAGCTCACCACCATGTAGCCCTTTTGCCAGTCGCCGATGTTCATGCGCCACAGGCCCCAGGCCGTCAGGCAGACCGCCGCCGCGAACGACACCCAGACGGTGATGATCCAGCCGTTGGTATCGACCCGGCCGTCGCGGTTGTCGCGCACGGTCTTGGCCGCCGCGAAAGCCGCGAACAGGCAAAAGAAAAACCCGATGGCCAGGAAAGCCCGGTCCAGCTCCTGGCTGGGCAGCTGCATCACGCCCGTGCCGCTGGCCAGCACCGCCAGCGTGAACGAAATCCAGACCTGGGCGCGCCAGCCGCCGGTGTCGCGCTGCATCACATACTGAGTTGCCATTGTCAAATTCCCCTTGCGTTAAAAAAATCGGGTTCAGAGGGCGACCGGCCCGCTGAGGCTGCGCTGCGTCACCTCACGCGCCTTTTGCTGGCGCACCCGGTCGATGTACTGGTCGGCGCGCGCCAGTTGCTCTTGCAAGATGGTGTTGTTCTGCCCCATCACCTCGACCATCTTGCCGCGAAAGGTGTCCATCGCGTCCATGGCCTTGAAGGTCTGGTCGAACATCTCCTTCATTTTCTCGATGCCGATCAGCGGATTGCTGGCGAACTGGGTGGTTTTCTCGACATGCGTGTTGAGCTGGCGGCCGGTTTCGGCGATGAGGTTTTCAATCGTGCTGTTGACGCCGCCCAGCATCTCCATCACCTTGACCTGGTTGCCGGTGGCGCGCGCCACGGTCTGCGCCACGGCCAGAGCGCTCATGCCGGTGGTGACCACGCGCGAGCAGCCGTTCATCATCTCGCGCCCGGTCTTTTTCAGCACGTCGAGCGCCAGGTAGCCGCTGGTGCAGACCGACTGCTGCGTCAGGATGTCCGCCAAGTTCTGGCGCACGTAAAACAGCACTTCCTGCTCCAGCGCCCGGGCGCGCTCCGGGTCGCTTGCCTTCAGCGCGTCCACCTTGCCAGCAAGCTGGCGGTCCAGGCTTTCGGCAAACTGCGCGGCGGCGGCCAGCTTTTGCAGGCCGTCCCACATCTTGGTGCGCGTGGCCTCGATCTCGACCACGTCGCGCTGCATGTCGTCGCGCGCGGCATAGAGGGCCTGCATGCTTTTTTGCATCTGCTCGCCGGCGTTCTGGAACTTGCGGAAGTAGCTTTGCAGCTTGTTGCCAAAGGGAATGAGCCCCAACAGTTTTTGCGGCTGCAGCAGGTCGCCGTCCTTGCCGGGATTGAGCGCGTCGAGGTGGCCGCGCATTTCCTGCACTGCCTTGAAGGCCGGGCTGTCCTCCAGGCCGACGAAATTGCGCTGCATGAAGCGCCCCTGCATCAGGCTGGCAGCCAGTGAAATCTCCTCGCGCCCCAGCGCAAAGGCGCTGTCGAGCCGGGCCTTGAAGGCGTCGCTTTGCAGGTCTTCGGACATCAGGCTGTCCATGAAACGCGCCACCTGGTCTTCGACGGCGGCAACGGTCTGCGCCGGCAGGGGCACGGCCGTGCGGGCCACCTCGTCGCTTAGCGGGCGCAGCACTTCGGGCGGCGTCAGCTGAAAGCTGTCGGGCGGTGTCAGTGGCGTGCGGCTGGCCTCATCGGTGGGCAGGGACATGTTTTTTCCTTGGCATTAAAAACAAATGGATACGCAAGTTACAAAAGCTGAAGTTTGGCATAAGCCAGGCGGACTTTCGGGAAAAAAAAGACGCAGCGCCCCGGCAGGCCGGCGATTGGCCAAAGCACTCCAGACCCGCCGCCTGGACTAAAACTTTGCATTAAAAATGGCTCTTGCGCACGGCTGCATTGCGCAAGCAGCTATCAAAAAAAGAGTAAATGAGGCGTTCAAGCCGTCATCAACGCCGCCACCCGCGCCTGCAATGCTCCGGGCTGCACATCGGCCGGCACCATGGCGGCACCGGCGTTCAGCCCCACGCGGCTGAACGCGCCGCGCCGGAACGGACGCACCATGGCGACGCTTTTGCCATTGACCTGCTCGACGCGGCTGAAGAACGAACCCCACAGGTTGGTCAGCGCCATCGGCACCACCGGCACGCTCAAGCCGTCGCGCCCGGCGTTTTCCAGGATTTTCATGATGCCGCCCTTGAAGGGCTGGAGCTGGCCGTCATGGGTGATGCCGCCCTCGGGGAAAATAGCCAGCAAATCGCCGTTGCGCAGCACTTGGGCTGCGGCTTCAAAGGCCGCTTCGTAGGCGGCCGGGTCTTCGGCGCGCGGTGCGACCGGAATCGCCCTGGCCAGCCGGAACAGCCAGCCAAGCACCGGCATTTTGAAAATCCGGTGGTCCATCAGAAAGTAAATGGGCCGCGAACTTGCCGCCATCAGCAGCACCGGGTCGATGAAGCTGACATGGTTGCAGACCAGCACCGCAGCGCCCTGCGCCGGAATGTTCTCGTCGCCCGTGACCCGGAAGCGGTAGATGCAGCGCGACGCGATGAACGCCACGAAGCGCAGCAAATACTCGGGCACCAGCATGAAGATGTAGAACGCCACCACCGCATTGGCCAGGCCGGTGAACAGGAAAATCTGCGGAATGCTGAAGTTCGCCTTGAGCAGCGCACCGGCCAGCACCGCGCTGACGATCATGAACAGCGCATTCAAGATGTTGTTGGCCGCGATGATGCGAGCCCGGTGCGTCGGCTGGCTGCGCAGCTGGATCAGCGCGTACATCGGCACGCTGTACAGGCCGGCGAACAGGCTGAGCAGTGCCAGATCAAGCATCACGCGCCAGTGCGCCGGCTGGCTGATGAAACTGCCCACGCCCATGAGGGCTGAAGGCATCAAGCCGCGCGCGGCAAAGTAAAGATCAATGGCAAACACACTCATGCCAATCGCACCCAGCGGCACCAGGCCGATTTCGACATGGCGCCGGCTCAGCACCTCGCACAGCAGCGAGCCGGTGGCAATGCCAATCGAAAACACCACCAGCAGCAAGGACGCGACATGCTCGTCGCCATGCAGCACTTCCTTGGCCAGGCTCGGGAACTGGCTCAAAAACACCGCGCCGAAAAACCACATCCAGCTGATGCCCAGCATCGAGCGAAACACGACGATGTTGCCGTGCGCCAGCTTGAGGTTGCGCCAGGTCTCGGTCACCGGGTTCCAGTTGATCGTCAAGCCCGGGTCGGTCGCCGGCGCGGCCGGGATGAACCGCGCCACCGCGCGCCCCGCCAGCGCCAGCGCCACGCACGACACCGCCACGTACTGCGGCCCGACGCCCGGCACGGCCACCATCAGCCCGCCGACGATGTTGCCCAGCAAGATGGCGACAAACGTTCCCATCTCGACCATGCCGTTGCCGCCGGTCAGCTCGCGCTCGGTTAAAGCCTGCGGCAAATAGGCAAACTTGACCGGGCCAAACAGCGTCGAATGCAGGCCCATCAAAAAGGTGCAGCCGAGCAGCACCGGCACCTGGACATTCACATCGCCGCTGACAAAACCCACCGCAGCGATCCCCATGATGACGACTTCGAGGTTCTTGACGAAGCGGATGATGCGGGTTTTTTCAAACTTGTCGGTCAGCTGCCCGCTGGTCGCCGAGAACAGCAAAAACGGCAGGATGAACAGCGCGCCAATCACCAGCCCGGCCAGCGCCGGCGGCAGCCAGCCAACGCTGAGCTGGTAGGTCACCATCACGGTGAAGGCGAACTTGAACAGGTTGTCGTTGGCCGCGCCCGAGAACTGGGTCCAGAAGAACGGCGCGAAGCGGCGCTGGCGCAGCAGGGCGAACTGGTTGGGATGCGCATTGGCGGACGGTGCAGGCATGGCGGCCGGCAAAGCCTGCGCCGTGGACAGATGATCAACACTCATGCCGGACTCCTCTTGTGGTGGACTTTCAGGGCGCATGTAACAAGGCGTGCGCCTGCGCCGCCTCCGGATTCTGCCCTGATTTTCAGCATGCCCGTGTGACACGGCGGCACCGCAGGAATCAGGAAGGCCGGCGGCGAAACGCGATGGGCGAACAGGTCGATGGCATGAAGCTCCTCGCGGTCATGAACTGGAATGCCCAAACTACGCCTTCAGCCCAAGCCCGCAAGCCGCTTTTTTCAGTGCAGTGGCTCCATCTCAATCGCCAAGTGTTGATGGTCGATGCTCATGAGCACCGATGCGCAGCGGGAAGTAGTTCAAGGCATTTGCGGCCTTGCGACGCTGAAGGCTCAGTCGGCTGCCGTGAACACCGTCAACACGCCGGTATAGCCATACAGGTGGTTGCGGGCAATTTCGCCGCCGGCAAAGAAGCCGACCAGTGGCACATCGCCCAGGGCGCGGCGCACAATCTGCAGCTCGGCGCTGGGCGCGCCGAAATGCGGCCCGCCGCGCCCGGAACAGCTGACGTAAATGGCGCCGGCAATGCGCCGGGCCGGGTGCGGGGCCGATTGCGCCTCGGGCAGGTTCAGCGCGGTTGCCACTTCCAGCGTCTGCTCTTCGGGCTCCAGTTCTTCACGGATTTCTGCGCAGATGCGCACCAGGTCGGCGCGCGCGGCCTCGGCATTGCGTTCGCAAAAAGCCAGCTTCATGCCAACGCTCACCACATCGGCAATCGCGATGCCTTGGCGCGTCGGGTCGAGCCCGATCAGGTGGCGCACCATGACCTCGGCGCCAAACTGGCCTGAGCGCTGCCGGGCCACATCGTTCGGCAGGTCCGCGTCATGGCTCAGGCCGACCAGCGTGGTGCGGACCTTGGCCAGCGCCTCGCGCGGCTGCTCCAGCGACACGCCCAGGTCGGCCAGCAGCACCTCCAGCGCCGGCCGGCCATCGAGTTCGATGACCACGTTGGCATCGCAGGCAGTGATTTCGTAGGTAGCAGACACCGGGCGGCAGCCCTGCGTGACGCGCGACATCAGGCCCATGCCGCCCGACGCATCGCGCGCAAAGGCCACGCCGCTCAGGCCGCCGCTGAACACGCCGCAGGCCGCGCCCTGCCCCTTGAGGTTGCCGTGGCCGCTGAGCGCGAACTGCACCGTCCGGCTCCGGCTTGATGCCAGGCCGCCGAACACATAGCCGCTTTCGGTGCGATCGGCCATCTCGGCAATCAGCTCGGCCACGTCGGGCGTGGCCGCATCGGCATGCACCAGCGCGGTGTGCGCGGTGAAAACGCCGGCATGCGCCGGCGGCAGCGGCGACACGCCGGAAAACACGCGGTAATGGTCGTGCGGCAGTTCGCACAGCATTACCGCCATGGCCGGCTCGTCAAAATACTCGACGTTGTTCGATGCGATGCCGACGCCGACCGTGCCGCTCCAGTCGGTGATGAAGGAAAGTTCGGCGCTCAGGTGGTCGAGGATTTCCTGCGCCTGGAGCGCATAGTGGTCGGTGATGTAGAGCAGCGCCAGCGTCGGCGAGGCGGCGTAGGCCGGCAAGGCCATGTAGCCGCGCAGCTGCGCCAGAACCAGGGCGGCGGCCATTTCCCATTGCGGATGGGTGGCGTGGCCGTAGGGGAAAAGTTTCATAAAGTGCGAAAGCCGTTAAAGGTGGAATCAAGGCTGCAATGTCGCACATCAGCCGCAACCCTGCCTGATGCCGGCTTGCGGGCCGGGCTGGAGGCCTGGAGGAATCAGGCCCGCAGCCCTGAACCAGCCCCGGTCCGAAATGCTTCAGCGCGTTGTCTTGCGCGCTGCGGTCTTGGTTGCGGCCTTGGGCGCCGATTTGACTGCGGGCGACTTCCTGGCCGCCGTTTTGGCGGCGCCGGTTTTCGCGGCAGTCTTTTTGGGTATTGCCGCTGCCGTGTCCTTGGCGGCGGCGCCAGCCTTGGGCCAGGTGCTGCCCAGGGCGCTGTTCATGGCGGCGCGGGTGCCGCCGGCCATGGTCTTGGTGGCGGTTTCGGCCATGTTCTTGGCCATGTCGGTGGCGGTCTTGACCGCGTCCTTGGCCATGCCGGCGGCGATGTTCTTGCTCGCATCCATGGCGGTGGTCTTGGCCACTTCCTTCATCGCCTCGGTGGCAATGGTCTGGAACTGCTGGGTCAGCGCGCCCCACCACTGCATCGGGTCTGCAAGGCCGGTCGCCGGGGCGGGCGCTTCACCAGCGCCGGTCCGGGAACCTGAGGATTTTTCACCGGCGTTCGGGCCGGTGTCGGCTTTGTCCTTGTTAGCCTGATAGGCCGAAGGGGGAATCTCAAGCCCGGCAAAGCCCTTGGCCTTGTCGGCCGCGTGCTGCATGCCACCGCTCAAGCTGTCGCTGACCTTGAGCTTGAAGGCATTGGCCACGTCGCCCATGTTGAAGTTCATGCCCTTGAGGGTGTTCAATGTCATTTTCTGCACCTCCAGCGCCTGGATGGTGGCCTTGAGCGCCGCAGCGTTCTGGTCGAGCCAGAACTGCACCGCCTTGAGTTCCTGCACGCGCTTTTCCAGTTCCTCGACATTGAGCGTGGGCGCAATCCAGTTTCCGAGGTTGGGCAGCTGCGGTACGGCGTGCGTCGCGCTGCCGGCGGCCTGTTTGGCCAGGTTTTGCAGAAAGTCAAAACCTGGCACCAATTTGCCAAAGTCGGGAAAAGACGGGATGTTTGGATTGCTCATTGAAGTGTCTCCTGGCAGTGGTTGCTGTGTTGTGTTGGTGGTGTTGGGCTCCGGTGGCCCTGTGGGCGCAAGGGGCATGAAAAAAACCCGGCACACGGTCTGATTGTGCAACGTGGTGGCAACGCGTCAACCGGTTTTTTTCAAGGCTGGACTGCTAAGCTCGGGCCATGAAAAGCCTGTTCCACCTTGCCTTCAACGTCAGCGACCTGGACGAGGCGCGCCGTTTTTATGGCGGTGTGCTGGGCTGCGCTGAGGGCCGCAGTACCGCCACCTGGGTCGATTTTGATTTTTTCGGCCACCAGTTGTCGTTGCACTTGGGGGAACCCTTCAAAACCGAACGCACCGGCCATGTCGGCGAGCACCTGGTTCCCATGCCGCACTTCGGCGTGGTGCTGGCCTTGCCCGACTGGCAGGCGCTGGCCGCGCGCCTGCAGGCGGCACAGACGGCGTTCGTGCTGGCGCCGCAGGTGCGCTTTGAAGGCCTGCCGGGCGAGCAGTGGACGATGTTTTTTTGCGATCCCTGCGGCAATCCGGTCGAGATCAAGGGCTTTCGCTCGCTGGACACGCTTTACGCGGTTTGATGCGCGCGCCGGGCTTCAGGCTGGCGGCGTGATTTCCTGCTCGATCGCGCCGAACAGCGACTGGCCGTTCCTGGCCTTGACCTCGATGCGCAGCGTGTCGCCGAATTGCATGAAACGGGTCTTGGGCTTGCCGGTGTCCGCCGTCTCGACCGCGCGCTTTTCGGCGATGCAGCTGTAGCCATGGCTCCAGTCCGGGTGGCTGACCGGGCCTGATCCGACGATGCTGCCGGCGCTCACCGGCCGCGTCCTGCCTAGGCACGACACCAGCTGGCCGAAGTGAAAGGTCATGCCGGCGCCGGCGTCGCACAAGCCGACCTTGCGGCCGTTCCAGGTGGTTTTCAGGCTCAGGCCGAGCCGCCCCTGGCGCCAGGCATCGCCGGCTTCGTCTGGCGTGACGGCCACCGGGCCAAAGGCGGTCATCGGCCGGCCCTGCAGCACGCCCAGGCTTTGCGCTTGAGCGGTGCCGTCCAGGCTGCGCAGGCAGACGTCGCTGGCCAGCATCAGCAGGCGAATGCTGTCCAGCGCCTGTTCTGGGCTTGCGCCCATAGCCACATCGCCGGTGATGACGGCCAGCTGCGCTTCATAGTCGATGCCAAAAGCTTCGCGGGCCAGCACCACGTCGTCACGCGGGCCGATGAAGCAGTCGCTGCCGCCCTGGCGTAGCAGCGGCTCGGCATACAGGCCCGCAGGCAGCGTGGCCCCAGGCATCTTGCCCAGGCGCTCGACATGGCTGGCGTAGGCCGGGCCGCTGACCCACTGGTAGGCGCGCGGCAGCGGCGCCATGCAGTGCGCCGGATCAAACGGAAAGGCATGGCGCGCCTTGCCGTTGTTGAGCAGTTCATAAAGGTCGCGCAGCTGCGGCGCCATGAAGCGCCAGTCGTCCAGCACCTGCTGAAGCTTGCTGGCAATGCCGGTCGCATAATGGGCGGTTGACAGGTCGCGCGACACCACGACCAGCTGGCCGTCGCGCGAGGCGTCCTTGTAGGTAGCGAGTTTCATGAAATTCCAGAATAAATGAATGGCCGGGCGATGCGTCCTGACAGCTTGACTTCCGACGCCCCGGCAACAAGCCAGATTGTGCCGCGCGGCGCTGCGCCGCCCTGGCGCACCCTGGGCCTGCTGGCGGCGGGGGTCTTGGCCGTGCATGCACTGCTGCTGCAAACCCGGCCGGCCCGCTTCGGCCCGGTGCAGGAGCCGCCGTCGCAAAGCGTGGCGGTGCTGCAAACCCGCAGCATTGTTCGGGCACCGCCGGTGGCTGCCAGCCCGCCACAGGCCGAAGCCACGCCTCCCGCGTCAACCCCGCCCCAACCGTTCGCCAAGCCTTCCAGAAAACCTGTTTTTAAGCAAAAAGTGCCTGTTGCGCAAGACCCGCCTGCACCGCCAGCTATTGATTCAATAGCACCTCCTGACCTGCCGCCTGGCAGCGCCGATGAAGCACCTAACCCCGCAGAACCGGATGCCGCCGCGCCATCAACGGCCTTGCCGGAGGCCGAAACCGCACCCGCATTGCCCGCCAGCAGCGCCACGGCGACCGCTCCGGCGCCTCCCGCCAGCGACGCGGCAGCGCCTTCGCCACCGGCGCCGGCGCCCCAGACGCCGGTCACGGCCATGGCGCTTCCGGCCAGCGCCCGGCTGGACTACCACATGACAGGCAGCGCCAAGGGCCTGACCTACCACGCCAAAGGCGAACTGCTCTGGCAAAACGCCGGCGGCAGCTACCAGGCGAGCATGACTGTCAAGGCGCTGTTCATCGGCTCGCGCACCATGAGCAGCACCGGCCAGGTCGGCACCGAAGGACTGGCGCCCACGCGCTTTTCCGACAAGTCGCGCGCCGAGCTGGCGGCCCATTTCGAGCCCGACAGGGGCCAGATCAGCTTCAGCGCGAACACGCCTGCGGTGCCGTGGGTGCAGGGCGCGCAGGACCGGGTCAGCGTGTTTTTGCAGCTTGGCGGCATGCTGGCGGGCAAGCCAACCGATTTTCCGGCGGGCTCAAGCATTTCAACGCTCACCGTCGGACCGCGCGGCGCGGACAACTGGACCTTTGTGGTCGAAGGCCCGGAACTGCTCGCCCTGCCTTTCGGCGAAACGGCGACCGTCAAGCTGTCGCGCCAGCCCCGGCGCGAATACGACCAGAAGGTCGAGATCTGGTTTGCTCCGGCACTTGGCTATCTGCCGGTGCGCAGCAAAATCACCCAGGCAAACGGCGATTTTGTCGATCAGCAACTGAGCGGCCTGAAGAGTCCGTGAGGCCTTGCCCACCCACGCCCCTTGAAGTCGGGGCGATCATGGCCATCTGCAAAGAAAGGATATTTCCATGCAACTGCTTTACGACTCGGAATCATTTGTGGTGGTGCAGATTCACGCGAACGCACCCGAAGACTCGGCACCCCGGCCGGCCGTTCCCCAACTGGCCCGGCATGGCTATGAAATCGTGGACAAGCGCTCGGGCAAGCAGGTTTACCTTGACGGCTCCTGGGCAGAAATGTTCCAGCTGCGCCTGAGCGGCTGGGAAAAGGATACACCTACCCAGGAAGAGGTCGAGGACACGCTCGAAGGCTACAGCGGCCTGGCCAACACGCCGGTTTCGCTTCATTGAAACTAAAAATAGTTAATTGTTCCATCGGCCCAGGAAATAAAAACGGCCAGTTTTCGTGATTTTGTTGGGGGGAAATACCGGTTCGCATCTGGTTTTTGACCCTAAATGGCGGGTGTTTTGTAAGTTTGAAATAACATGCTGTTTCAAAAATCCGTGCAAACTTGCCGGATTTGACTGGCAAAGCTGCACTCAATAATGCATCGCCACTTACCAAAATCAACCCCATGAAAAAACTGATTACCGGCCTCATCGCATCGGCCACTTTATTGGCTGGGACAGCCGCCCAGGCTGTCGATGGCGTGACCGCCAAGCAACTGTTGATAGGTCAGAGCATCACCCTGGAAGATGGCAAAAACGACTACGGAACAGCCGTGCTGGCCGGCGTGCAGACCTACCTGAAAACCGCCAACGCACGCGGCGGCGTGAACGGCCGCCAGATCGTGCTGAAAACGCTGGACGACGAGAACAAAAGTGCGAAGGCTGAAAGCAACGCTCGTCAACTGGTCGAGAAAGACAAGGTTTTCGCGCTGTTCGGCTCCATCGAAGGCGGACCGTCGGTTGCCGTGATGAAGGCGGCCAACGAACTCAAGGTGCCATTCTTCGGCCCCATGGCGGGCTCGCCCACCCTGCGCCGGCCCTACCAGCAGTTCGTATTTCCGGTTCGCGCGGAGCACCGCGAGGAGTTTTCTGCGCTGATGTCACACGCCAAGTCCCTGGGCATGCGCAAGGTCGCCTTTCTCCGGTCGGACTCGGCAACGGGCGAGCAGCACCTTGCCAATGTGAAGCTGATTTGCCAGCAGCTGGGCATGGAACTGGTGGCCGACCTGCCGTTCAAGTCCGACGTCACGGATGCGCAGCTTGAAACCATGGCCGGCCAGCTTGCCCAAAGCGGCGCGCAAATGGTGTTCAACCACGGCGGCATTGCCACCTACGAGAAACTTATTCGCCAGGCCAGCGCCAAGACAACACGCCCGGCCTTTTACGCGGTGAATTCAGGCTCGGCGCAACTGGTCAAGCATCTGGGCGAACTGTCGCACGGCATGGTTTTTACGCAGGTCATGCCCAACCCCTGGGAGCGCAAATCCGCGATCACGCGCGAGTACCAGGTCGCATTTGCGCGATTCAAGCCGGGCCAGGATTTCTCCTACGGCAGTCTTGAGGGCTACGTGACGGCCAAAGCGCTGGTGGCCGCGCTGCAGCTGGCTGGCCCCAAGCCTTCGCGCGAAGGCTTTGTCGCGGCGCTGGAAGGCGCGACGCTCAACATCAACGGCCTGCGCGCCAGCTATGACCGCAGCAATCACAAAGGGCTGGAGTTTGTCGACATTTCCATCATCACGCGCGACTCCAAATTCCGCCAGTAAGCACCGGCTGATTGCTGCTGGCCCGCCATCGCCAATCCCGGCGAGCAGCAGGGCCGAGCCAGAGCTCATGAAGAAAGTCGGCAGAAGGCATTAGTATCCAGCGATGCGCCAAACACCCTGCTTCCTTTTGCCTCGCGGTCTTGCCTTTTGGGTTGCGGCTGCAGCATTGATGCTCACGGGCGGCTGTGCCGGCCGTCCTGAAATGCCCATTCTCGAAAAAACCGGTAGCAGTGCTGCCGCACAAGCCGCCATGCGGCTCAATGCCCTGCTGCCTGCCGATGTGCTGCTGATCGGCGAACAGCACAACGCGGCAGAGCACCATCAAATCGAGCAGCAGCTGGTCTCCAGCCTGGCGGTGCAGGGCTTGCTGGCTGGGGTGGCGCTGGAAATGGCCGAAGTCGGCGTCAGCACCGCCCAGCTTAAACCCAGCGCCACAGAAGAACAGACGCGCCGGGCGCTCAAGTGGGACGACAAGGGCTGGCCCTGGGCCGACTACGGCCCGGTGGTGATGACCGCCGTGCGCGCCGGGGTGCCGGTGCTGGGCGCCAACCTGCCGCGCGAGCAGATGCCGGCCAGTATGAACGACAGCAAGCTTGATGCCCGGTTGCCCGGACCAGCCCTGAAGGCGCAGCAGCAGGGCATCCGCATCGGCCACTGCAACCTGCTGCCCGAAAGCCAGATTCAGCCGATGACGCGCATCCAGATCGCCAAGGACATCACCATGGCCGACACCGTCCACCAGTTGCTCCTGCCCGGTAAAACCGTGGTGCTGCTGGCCGGCAACGGCCATGTGGACCGCCGCCTGGGCGTGCCGCAGCACCTGCGCGCCGACCTGACGGCCAAGGCCCTCCACCTGCGCGCTGGCGATGCTTCCGACACCGACCAGGCAGCGTCGTTTGACAGCGTCTGGGCCACACCGGCCCTGCCCGATACCGACTATTGCGCCGGGCTCAAGGCGCAGCTGCCTTCCACCGCGAAATAGGCCGCTGCCCGCCAAGCATTCAGGCGTGCTTGCGGATCGCGTCCCCCACCACATTGACGATGCGGTCGATGTGCTCTTTCTCGACGATGTAAGGCGGGCAGACGACGATGTTCTCGGCGGCGGGCCGCACCAAGACGCCGTGGTGGAAGCATTCCATGAAGATGTCGTAGGCGCGCTTGCCCGGCGCGCCGGCCACCGGCGCCAGTTCCACCGCGCCGGCCAGCCCCAGGGCGCGGATGCCGATCACGTTGGGCAGGCCCTTCAGGCCGCTGTGCAGCGCGTCGCCCAGCACCTTGCCCATTTCGCCGGCGCGCGCAAACAGGTTTTCCTGCTTGAACAGCTCCAGCGTGGCCATGGCCGCCGCGCAGGCCACCGGGTGGCCCGAATAGGTGTAGCCGTGGAAGAATTCCACCGCGTATTCGGGGCTGTTGGCGTTGGCATGCATCATCGCGTCGTAGATGCGGTCCGAACAGATCACGCCGCCCAGCGGAATCACGCCGTTGGTCACGCACTTGGCAAAGTTCAGCATGTCGGGCACGACGCCGTAGTAGTCGGCGCCGAAGTTGACGCCCAGGCGGCCAAAGCCGGTGATCACCTCGTCGAAAATCAAGAGAATGCCGTGCTTGTCGCAAATCTCGCGCAGCCGCTTGAGGTAGCCCTTTGGCGGCAAATACCAGCCGGCGCTGCCCGCCACCGGCTCGACGATCACGGCGGCCACGTTGCTCGGGTCATGCAGCGGCAGGATGCGGTTTTCCAGTTCCAGCAGCAGGTCTTCGGTCCATTCGGGCTCGACGCCGTTGATGTAGGCATGGCTGACCGGGTCATGGATGAAGCGCATATGGTCAACGCGCGGCAGCAGGGCCGCGCCATACACCTTGCGGTTGGCCGGAATGCCGCCCACGCTCATGCCGCCAAAGCCCACGCCGTGGTAGCCGCGCTCCCGGCCGATGAACACATTGCGATGGCCTTCGCCACGCGCCCGGTGGTAGGCCAGCGCCACTTTCAGCGAGGTGTCGGCTGCTTCCGAACCAGAATTGCAGAACAGCACCTTGTTCAGGTCGCCCGGCGCCATGTCGGCGATCATTTCGGCCGCCTTGAAGGCCTGGTCGTTGCTGGCCTGGAAGGCGGTGGCGTAGTCCAGCGTATCGAGCTGCTTCTTGATGGCTTCGTTGATCGGCCTGCGGTTGTGCCCGGCGGCCACGCACCACAGGCTGGAAATGCCGTCGAGCACCTGGCGGCCGTCATGCGTCGTGAAATGCATGCCGTCGGCCGCCACGAAGATGCGCGGGTCCTTGATGAAGCTGCGGTTGGGCGTGAACGGTAGCCACTGGTGGTCCATGTTGAAGCTCTGGTAGGCCATGTCGGTTTCCTGGGTGAGTCAAGAGGTTGGGAGGTTGGGGGTCGTGCAAAGGGCAAGCGCAAGGTGTTACTCCATTCTGGCACCCCTGGCGGCCGGATGCCGGGCAAAACCCGCCACAGGCCCGGCCACCGGGCAGCACCTGCGACAATTCACCCCTTATGAATCACGCTTATATCCTGACCCTTTCATGCCCTGACCGCCGGGGCATTGTGCATGCCGTATCGGGCTTTTTGTTCGAGCATGGCGGCAATATCGAGGAAGCGGCGCAGTACAACGACCGCGGCACCGGCCTGTTCTTCATGCGCGTGCAGTTTGCCTGCGACCAGCTGACGCCGAGCGAACTCTCCAGCCGGCTGAAAACCTTTGCCGAGCCCTTTCAGATGGACTGGAAACTGCACGACACCGCGCTGCCCATGCCAACGGTGATCCTGGTCAGCAAGGAAGGCCACTGCCTGAACGACCTGCTGTTTCGCTGGAAGTCCGGCCTGCTGCACCTCGATGTGCGCGCCATCATCTCCAACCACCGCGAGTTTTACCAGCTGGCGGCCAGCTATAACATCCCGTTTCACCATTTGCCGGTCACCGCCGCTACCAAGGCGCAGGTCGAGGCAAAGCAGCTGGAGATCATCGAATCCGAAGGCGCCGAGCTGGTGGTGCTGGCGCGCTACATGCAGATCCTGTCGAACGACCTGTGCAAGCAGCTCGCCGGCCGGGCGATCAACATCCACCATTCTTTCCTGCCCAGTTTCAAGGGGGCAAAACCCTATTACCAGGCGCACGACCGAGGCGTAAAACTGATTGGCGCCACCGCCCATTACGTGACCGCCGACCTGGACGAAGGCCCCATCATCGAGCAGGACGTGGCACGGGCAGACCACAGCAAGACGGTGGAAGACCTGACCGCGATGGGCCGCGACACCGAAAGCCAGGTGCTGGCCAGAGCCGTCAAATGGCACAGCGAGCACCGGGTGGTGCTCAATGGCCATAAAACCGTGATTTTTAAATAATTAATGAACCCCCACAGTCGCTCACTGCGTGTAGCTCCTTGCCCCCCAGGGGGGCCGCTGCGCCTGCGGTCCGGCAAAGCCAGGCCCGCGGCCCCTGCTTGCAAAGAAACGTCGACGTCGCCGCGCACGGCATTCAGCGCCCCATGACAGACATGGCTACTCCCAGGCGCATTCCGCCCATCCAGTGTCTGCTGACCTTCGAGGCGCTGGCGCGGCTGCGCAGCGTGACGCAATCGGCCGAGGAGCTTTGCGTCACGCCCAGCGCGGTCAGCCACCGCGTCAAGCAGCTGGAGCAGATCATCGGCACCAAGTTGTTCGGCCGGGCCGATTTTTCACTGACCACCGAGGGCAGCGAATACCTGGCGCATGTGCGCGAAGGACTGGCCACGCTGCAGAAGTTTCCCGGCACGGCCGGCCAGAGCGCCACGCCGGGCAAGCGCAAGCTGCGGCTGGCGGTCACGCCGACCTTCGCGCGCTCCATCCTGATTCCGCGCCTGCGCCAGTTCATCGAAGCCTATCCCGAGATCGACCTGACGCTCCAGGTGTCCATTCCGCTGCTGGACGTGGTGGCCGAGGATTCCGACCTCATCGTGCGTTTTGGCACCGGTCGTTATGCCGACCTGGAGCATGTCTGCCTGATCAATGACGAGGTCACGCCGCTGGCCTCGCCAACGTTTTTGCGCGAGCACGGGCCTTTTGAAGCCGCCGAAGATCTGCTCGGCGAAAACCTGCTGCGCTCGCCGCTGGAGCCGTGGCGCACCTGGTTCGCGGCCAACAACCTCGACTGGCCCGAGCCGGTCGATGGTTCGCAGTTCAACGACATCGGCCTGATGTGCGACTGCGCCGCTGCCGGCATGGGCATTGCCCTGGTGCGCCTCAAGCTGGGCGCGCCGTGGCTGGAAAACGGCTCGCTGGTGCGGCTGGACACCAACGAAGTCTTCAGCCGCAAGGTGCCCAGCCCGCATGCGCACTACCTGTGCTGGCGCACCGGCACCATGGACCGCTGGGAATGCGCGGCGTTTGCCGACTGGCTGCGCAAAAGCCTGGTTTGAGCATCAAACAAGCCTCTGGCGCTTGCTGCACGAGCGCAGGCAGCTATTAATAAAGTAGCAATCAGGTTTCCGGCACCTCCGCGAACAACTGCGCCGCGCTCAACTCCAGCGCCACACTGGCCAGCGACACCGTCTCGCCGCGCGCGAACGGGTGCAGCACCCACAGCCCGTCGGCGCCCTTGCGATAACAGTCGGTGCTGCGCGTGTCGAGGTCGATCACCACGTATTTCGCCAGGCTGGCAATGCGGCGGTAGTGGCTGAATTTCAGACCCCGGTCATAAGCGGCGGTGCCGGGCGAGAGCACTTCGGCGATCAATTTAGACTCGGTCTTGACCATCGGGCTGGCCAGGTCGAGCGCGCTGCAGGTGACCAGCACATCGGGATAAAAGAGCTATTGGCCAAGGCGACATGCAGCCGCATGTCGCTCATGTAGGTGCGGCACGGGCTGCCGCCGAGGTGCTGGCGCAGGGCAAAAGCCAGGTTAATGGACACCGTCACATGCCGGTCTTAGGCGCCAGCCAGGGCGAACAGTTCGCCGCCGATGTATTCATGGCGCTCGGCCTGCGCTGGCTCCTACGCCAGGTAGTCGACGGCGGTAAGAAACGGTTTTTGTGCGGCGTTTCCCATGACGGTGTCCATTGCGTGAATCGGTAGCTTATTCTGGCACTGCGGCGGACTGGGCAGTGGGCATGAATCCCTGCCGGCCGCGAGCTCATCGGGGGAAAAAGCGCGCGCCGCCCGGCTGGCAGGCTGGCAGGCTGGCGCAATCATCGGCCAGCCGAACTGCGCAGTGAGCCGTTAGCCGGGTCAACTGGCAGCACGGCCACTGGCATGCGGCCGCCAGGGGTGCGGCAGCAATCAACCCCTGCACGATCACGCTCGCGCCAGCAAGCCAAGTACGACGTCGAGCAAAGCTGAGCCATGGCCTTGCAGATGCAAGGCTTGCTGCAATCAAAACCTGATCGAACGCCTCATTTCCGCCGTACCGAGGAACCGGTTCTGCCGGGCAGACCAGTAGGCACGGCATGGCTGATCACCAGGTTGCGCCTGCCATTTAACGCATCAGATGGATGCGTCTTCCAACAGTTACTGCACCCAAGTGACAAATTTCACATTATTTTCCGTAACAAAAACTATTTGTAACGATAGTTGCAACGCTTTATCTACTTTGTTTAGAAAAATAAAGTCGGCCAAAAAAAAGATTTCACAAAAGGGTAAATCACAAAATCAATGACTGCATAACAAAAAGGCAACCTAAGAAGGGTAACGCTAAATAGCGATTGGAAATTTTAAGTGCAAGCTTGAAACTAGTCCAGAGTAAAGAAAAACTCGTAATCAATACTTTGAATTGTTCTAGCAAGGGCGATCTGTGATCCAGCAGTTTCTGGGTGATTAATAGAGAAAGAATATATGTCTATCAAGAAAAAACTGATTGCGGCAGCCGTTACCGCACTCATTGGCGGCTCTGCATTTGCACAGGTTTCAGTGAACTCGCAAGTAGCTGGAGGGGTACAAAGTTATTCTGTTGCCAACGGCAACTCCTTCAGTACCCATTCAGCTACTGCGCAGGCAAATAACAGCTCCAGCGCCAGCGGCGCTGCCACCACGCCAACGACTTTCTTTGGCGTTGTCACGGGCCCCTATTACCAAGCCTCGGCCACAGGCGCTACTTCAACCGGCGGCAGCACGACAACGAGCGCCCTGGGCATCGGCGCCGGCTCGTCCAGTGCAGGTGCCTCGCAAGTAGGCACCGCATCGTCAACACAGGCTGCCAATGCCATCAAGCCAGCAGGATCGTTCTTTGGTATTCCGTTTGGCAATGGCGGAACAGTTGGCAATGTAAATATTAGCAGCCTCTCGCAGGTAGGAACCCAATCCACAGCAGGTGTTACCAACACCGGTTTTGCATTTGGCGGAACGACTGCAGGAGCCAACAACACCGCGACCGCCAACATTGCAGCGCCAACGTCTGGAACGAGCAATGCTACGGGTACATCGACAGGTGCGGCGACGGCTATTGCGGTCAACTTTAATAGCAACCCGTTTTTGGGCAACAACGAGACCTCGTCAGCCAACGGCACGCTAGCGGTCGGCGCCGTGACCAATATTGGCGCGTTCCAGAACGGCTCGTTTGGCGGCACGATCACGCGTCCCTGATTCAGCGTAAAAGCACCTTTTTTTGAGCGTATGTGCATCCTCCTGGAGAGATTTATCTCTCCAGGATATCAAGGGAAAACAAAATGAAAAAACTTTTAATCGTTTGCGCTGCTGTTATTGCTTTTCAGGCCCATGCACAGACGGCAAACTCAAACCAGAATTCGCAAACCTCATCGGCTTCAAACTCGTATGGCGGCGGCTCCGGCGGTAGCTCGGACCAGACGCAAAGCTCCAGCGCCGGCGCCACTTCCGCCGCATATGGCGGGGGCGGTGGATCGGGCGGCAGCGGCGGGTCGTCGACGGTCTCGGGGCTGCAGAACTACGTCATCATGACCTCGCCTGAGAAGTCCGTCAGCACAGTGAACTCCAACCAGACCGGAACCGTGACAACCAACCTCACGGGCGGTACCGACAGCACGCAGCGCATCATCCAGAGCGGCGAAAGCAAGACCACCACTAACCTCTCGGGCGGCACCGACAGCACGCAGCGCGTCATACAGAGCGGGGAAAGCGTAAGCCGGGTCGAGTACGGCGGCACTTACACCATCAAGAATGTTCCCTCGGTCAATGGTCCGCCACTCACCACCAGCAACGACACCTGCATGGGATCGAGCAGTGGCTCGGCCAACCTTCCTGGCTTTGGCATTGGTTTTGGCACCACTTGGACAGACGAGCATTGCAAAGACCTCAAGACCAGCCGCGAATTGTGGAACAAAGGCATGAAAGCGGCTTCACTGGCTGTCGATTGCATGAACCCCCGGGCCAAAATCGCGCTTGAAATGACCGGGACCAAATGCCCGCAGTCCATGACCGCTGAAGAAAGACAAACTGCTTTTGGTGTCCAGGCTTCGGCAGAAGGGGCCGTTTCCCCGACAGCAGTGCCAATGGCAAGCAGCACTGTGCAACCCCCGGTTTTTACTGCCAAACTTGCTCAAGGCAATATTGAAAACCTGGGGAGATAAAAATGCTTAAATACATTGTCGTTCTCGCCATATTTGGCACCGGGACTGTATTTGGCGAGGTCAAAATTCAACGCAACCTGATGGGTAGCGGAATACAAAATGAATTAATGACTGCTGACGTTGCAACACCGGTAGGCGATTATGGTGTCTACCATGCGCCACAATATATGCCGGGTTTTCCAACAGCGGCAACCATCTGGCCCAGGGTTATCGAGGTGAAATGTCAAAACGATTTATGCGCGGGTTATGAAAATACGCCAGCGCTCGGCCGTGGTGAATATCTTTTCTTCAAGCCTGTTAATACAGTCGCAGCCGCTTCAATCCCCATCGCCTCACCGACGCCCATAATGGAGCCGACAAGAGAGATTCACAAGAAAATAAAAGAGTAAATGCCGCAAGGTTGAAAACACAATAAAGCGCATGGTTCTCGTTGATCTGGCAACTGCAACAATTTGCTTTCTCAACCAGTGTTATCCCGCCTTGGTGGGTGCTGAAACCCCAACCGGTCAATTCAGACTGGAGCAGGTGCGCACCAAAGAACCTGGCTATGGCGGCGATGTGATGCTTTTCAAGGAAATCCAGACTTCCGTATTTGCAATTCATCGCGTCTGGTTATTCAAGCCTCAGCAAAACCGGCTTGAACGGCTTGCATCAGGCAAGGTTTCAGATCGACTGGCAGCAACGCTGGGTTGTATCAATGTAATGCCTGAGGTTTACGACAAGTTGCTAGATTGTTGTAACGGGCAGTTGCTTACAGTTTCTCGATAAGGCGCTGCCTGGTGCGCAGGCCTCTGCTCAAACGTACTGGCTCTGCGGCGCTGCAAGCCAACTTGGCGCCAAGCAGTTTTACCTTAGGTAGGTGGATGCCCAGTCTGCCGGTGTTTTGTATGAAATTCCAAGTAAGTCCAGTTCCTGAAGGAAATCGGCCGAGTACACGGCTTTAATGACATCCAGTGGAATCCGAGCGGGGTTGCCTGCCGCTGCCGCGGTTGAGTACGGATAGGCTGCGGCAAGAACGGTCTCGGCGCGTGCCCAGGCAAGCTGGATAAAGGCCTTGGTGCGGGTCTGTGCCTGAAGCTTGCTGTAGGTTGCCGGGTAGTTCAGTCGTGCCGCCTTCAGATAGGCCTGCAGGAAAAGCATGAAGTCAGACATGCCGCCCACATCGGCGTCGGCGCGGGTCGCAAGGAAGCCGTAGGCCGCGCTTGAAAACAGCTTGACTTCCAGATTGGCTGCGCCCGTGTATGCATTCAGCTCGTCCAGCAAAATAGCCAGATCGTTGCCGCTTGATGAGGCCGCAGCGGTGATGTAAAGGTCATAGCGCAGGCTGCGGCTGGACTTCAAGGCAGCCGGATACGCTTCGCCTGCAATGGAGTAATTGGCCAGGATGTCGTTGCGGCTGATATCGGTGACATAGACCTGACCATCGGCAAAAAAGCGCGCCAAGCCGTCAGTGTTGCAGAGGTTGCGCAAGGCGGAGTCGATCTTGTGATTGGTTTCATGTACCGCAGCGCCTAAGGACAGCATGTCCACAGCGTTGTTGTTGGATCGCACCCACCACATGAAGGTCGCAGGCAGCCTTGCAAACTCCGGGTAGCTGTGCGTAGGATCGACGGCCAGCAAAATGTCGCTCACAGCCTGCATGTCAGCGCCTGTGATGACAGGGGGAGTAAGGGTGGGTGCGCTGAGCAGCGGGCAGTTTTTTGCCGCCACGTCCGGAGATGCGCCGGCGGGAAGCGTTGCAGTCTTGGTTCCCCCCGGGGAAGGCACTGCGGCTGGCGTTGGAGTCACTACTGATGAAACTGAATCGCTGCCGCCCCCGCAAGCAGCAAGCGCTGCAATAGTGACGGCAAGAAGCGGGATGCGAAAGATGTTCAAGCGTGCATTCATGGAGTTTCCTGCTATGAGCTAACTGCCATGGGTCACGGCTAGCCGGTAGCGCAGTTCAGGTTGCAAGACATCCCAAGCGAGGATGAGAATTTTCACCGCTGGTATTGCGCGAATTTTCCAAGGCCAATAATGAACCAACTTTGACTGAACAAACGTTAGCACAGGATGGCTTCGGAATGCGCCCTGATGGAGCATGAAATGTACCCTCTTCAACAGTGACTCGCCATAACAGATTCACCTTTTTGTAAATTCCCGCCACCTCATCCCAAAACCATACAGCTTGACGGCGCCATGGCATCTTGCACAACCTGAAGCGCAGGCCAGACCGCTGCATTTCACGCATTAATTTAAATTTCTTCACCTTGACGCAAGAGGGTTGGACTAAAGTCGGCTTTTACTGACGGAAGCCCTTCATGAACGCACCCGATTCATCGCAACAAATCTCTTTGCTTGAACGCGCCGAACGCCAGTCGCAGGTGGTGCGCGCCCTTCAGGCGGTACTGCCGGGCCATGCGCTGCTGTGGAACGCCGAGGACACCACGCCTTATGAATGCGACGGGCTGACTGCCTACCGCGAGCGGCCGCTGGTCGTGGCGCTGCCCGAAACCTATGCCGAGGTGCAGGCGGTGCTCAAGACCTGCCATGCGCTCGATGTGCCGGTGGTGGCACGCGGCGCCGGCACCGGGTTGTCGGGCGGCGCCATGCCGCACAAGCTGGGCGTGACGCTGTCGCTGGCCAAGTTCAACAAGATTTTGAAGGTCGATGCCACCAGCCGCACGGCGCTGGTGCAGGGTGGCGTGCGCAACCTGGCAATTTCCGAGGCCGCCGCGCCGCATGGCCTGTACTACGCGCCCGACCCGTCGAGCCAGATTGCCTGCACCATCGGTGGCAACGTGGCCGAGAACTCGGGCGGCGTGCATTGCCTGAAATACGGCCTCACGGTGCACAACGTGCTGAAGATCAAGGGCTTTACCATTGAAGGCGACGAGGTCGAGTTCGGCAGCGACGCGCTCGATGCCCCCGGCTACGATCTGCTGGCCATCCTGATCGGCAGCGAAGGCATGCTGGCCGTGACCACCGAAGTCACCGTCAAGCTGATTCCCAAGCCACAGCTGGCGCGCTGCATCATGGCCAGCTTCGACGACCTGCGCAAGGCCGGCGATGCGGTGGCGGGCGTGATTGCGGCGGGCATCATTCCGGCCGGGCTGGAGATGATGGACAAGCCGATGACGGCGGCGGTCGAGGACTTCGTGCATGCCGGCTACGACCTGAGCGCGGCGGCGATTTTGCTGTGCGAGAGCGACGGCACGCCGGAAGAAGTCGAGGAAGAAATCGGCCGCATGAGCGCGGTGCTGGAACGCTATGGCGCCACGGCGATTGCCGTGAGCCAGAACGAAGCCGAGCGGCTGCGCTTCTGGAGCGGGCGCAAGAACGCCTTTCCGGCGTCGGGCCGCATCAGTCCCGACTACATGTGCATGGACTCGACCATTCCGCGCAAGCGCCTGGCCGACATTTTGCTGGCGATTGCCGACATGGAGATCAAGTACGGCCTGCGCTGCGCCAACGTGTTTCATGCGGGCGACGGCAACCTGCACCCCTTGATCATGTTCGATGCCAATGACGCTGACCAGCTGCACCGCTGCGAGTTGTTTGGCGCCGACATCCTGGAAACCAGCGTGGCCATGGGCGGCACCGTCACCGGCGAGCACGGCGTGGGCGTGGAAAAGCTCAACTCGATGTGCGTGCAGTTTTCAGCCGAGGAGAACGAGCAGATGTTCGGCGTCAAGCGTGCTTTCGACGCCAAGGGCCTGCTCAATCCGGGCAAGGTGATCCCGACGCTGAACCGCTGCGCCGAATACGGAAAAATGCTGGTACGCGGCGGCAAGATCTCGCACCCCGATCTGCCGCGTTTTTGAAACCTGCCGCGCCGAGGCGCCAATGATTCCGTTTACAAATCAATCCGAGATTAGACGCGAAGCCGCAGACAGTGCTCTAGCACGGCAAGGCGAAGCAACGACATATCGGATTGATTTGGAAATGGAATGACATGAATGCCCTGCGCGGAATGATGTGGCTGCTGATCTTCCAGTCGGCAGGCGAACTGCTGGCGCGCGGCCTGGCCCTGCCGCTGCCCGGTCCGGTCATCGGCATGGTGCTGCTGCTGCTGGCGCTGCGCTGGCCGGCCGTGCAGCAGCCGGTGGCCGCTTGCGCGGAATTTTTGCTCTCTCACCTTTCGCTGCTGTTTGTCCCGGTGGGCGTCGGCGTGATGACCCATCTTTCGCTCGTCAGCCAGTACGGCATCCGCCTGCTGGCAGTCGTCGTTTTATCTACCTTGGCCGGTCTGGCAGTAACGGTGCTGGCCCTGCACCTGTTCAGGGACCGCGAAAATGGCCCTGCCGCTGCAACGTCTGTGCCAAAAGATGCCGATGTCTGATTTTGTCCAGCTGTGGGTCTATCTTTCGACCACGCCGCTGTTTGGCCTGACCGCGACGCTGATGGTGTATGTGCTGGCGCATGCCCTCTACCTGCGCGCCAGGCATGCGCCCTGGGCCAACCCGGTGCTCTGGTCGGTCGTGGTTCTGGCCTGCGGGCTGCTGGCCACCGGCGTGTCGTATCCGACCTACTTTGCCGGCGCGCAGTTCATTCACTTTCTGCTCGGCCCGGCGGTGGTAGCGCTGGCCTGGCCGCTGTGGCTGCGCCGGACCGAGCTGCGCCAGCGCTGGCACCGGCTGCTGGTCGCGGCGCTGGCAGGCGGCAGCGTGGCCGCGGCTTCATCCCTTTTGTTCGGCTGGATGTTCGGCCTGCCCCGCGAACTGATTCTTTCACTGGTGCCCAAATCGGTCACCGCGCCGGTCGCCATGGGCATTGCCGAGCAAATCGGCGGCATTCCGGCCCTGGCGGCGGTGTTTGCGGTGATTACCGGGCTGGTCGGCGCGCTGTGCGGCAAATACCTGTTTGCCGCCCTGGGCATACCGACGGACACGCAAGGCTGGGCGGCCCGGGGCTTTGCACTGGGAACCGCTTCGCACGGTATTGGCGCGGCACGCGCGATGCAGGTGGATGCGGATGCCGGAGCCTATGCGGGCCTGGCGCTGGGCATGCAGGTGGTGCTGGCGTCACTGCTGATTCCGCTGGTTTTCAAGCTTTTTTAAGCACATTCTGCGCTTGGCATTCGCAACCGGCGCGAGCAGGACAGCTTGCGATCAAGTCCCAAATCAATAGCAGCTCACGCCCGCTGTACATGCGCGAAAGTCACTATTTGCTTAAATTTTCCGGTCACGCCGCCTGCAGGCCGGGCTTGGCCGCTCCGGCGGGCTTGAGGCTGCCACCCTGGGTGCCGAAGACAATTTCGCCTGAAAGCTGGCCACCTTCTTCCACCACCAGTTTGCCGTAGCGGATGGTGCCGGTGACCTTGCCGGTGGCATAAATCACCAGTTTCTGGCGAACAATCAGGTTGCCACTGAATTCGCCCCGGATTTCCGCAATCTCGATCTCGGCCGAGCCCTTGAACGCGCCCTGCTCGGCAATCTGGATGACCCGCGAATTCATGGTGGCTTCCACCGTGCCCTCGACGACCAGCGTGTCGCAGTCGGTGATCTCGACGCCCTTGAGCTTGATGTTGGGTCCGACGGTCAGCTTGCTGCCGCTTTCCCGTTCGTTCACAGCCGGGGAAGCGGGTTCACTGCCCATCGGCCGGGTCATGTTTTGCGCTCCTGATGCAGGGGATGCTGAATGCAGCGTTCCGGCTGTAGCCGCGCCCGAACCTGCGTAGCTGCTGCCCGTGGCAGGACGCACACCTGTGGTCGGGATTTCATTTTCGCGCTTGCCAAAAAACGGTGTTGCCATGTCATATCCTTTAAAACTATTCATCCTACGTTGCGAAATTGCCAAGAATCTCCGGCCGCATGCAAGAGAAGTAACGAATTACTTTTGGCGCTGCAGGACTTTTATGCGGGAACTTCATCCCTTGCCAGGCATTCAAGGGCCAATTGGTCAATGAGCGCTTCGGAAATGAAATGAGACGATCGGCAAGCTCCGAAATGCCCCCTTCACCCGGAAGCTGCTGGCAATCGGCTTGCCAGTCAGCAGCCATGGCTTTTGCACATAATCCGTATGACGACGGTTTTGCCTGCGAGCGCATTGCGCAGACGCTGCTCGCCGGCAAAAGCCTGTTTCCGCTGGCGTCCTTTTAGTCATCACCAGGAGTTCCATGCCCTCAGCCCCCCGACAGGCCGCCCATCTACTGGCCATGGCTGAGCGCATGGCGCACGCCGGCAGCTGGACGATGGACCTGAAAAGCCCTCAATGGCTGACCGGCTCCACGGAATTTGCGGCCATCATCGGCCTGCTGCCGGAGCTCGCGATCACGCGTGATGAACTCACCGCCCGGTTTGCACCCGAGTGCCGGGTCCGCATCGGCTGGCTGCTTCAGCAGTGCAGCCGGCATGGCATCGGCTTTGACGAGGAAATGCAGATCGACACGCCGTTCAGCCGCAAATGGGTGCGCATGGTCTGCGAGGCGGTGCAGAACCAGCGCGGCCAGGTCAAGAGCCTGCAGGGCATGCTGCAGGATATTTCGGACCGCAAGCAGGCGCAGCAGGAAACGCTGGAGCTGGCCATGCGCCTGACCACGACGCTGGCCACCATCACCGAAGCCTTTGTCACGCTGGACCGGCAGTGCTGCTTTACCTACCTCAACCAGGAAAGCGAACAGTTGCTGCGGCACACCAGCGCCGAGTTGCTGGGCAAGGAAATCTGGGAGGTTCTGGTCAATGACAAGAACCAGCGCCTGCGCCAGGAACTTCAGCGGACGATCGCCACCGGTCGGCAGATTGAATTCGAGGACTTCTACCCCGGACTGGGCAAGTGGCTGGAAGTGCGCGCCTGCCCCTTCGCAGAAGGACTGGCGGTGTACTTTCGCGATGTGAGCAAGCGGCGCAAATCACAAGAGCAGCTGATGCTGCTGGAAACCTGCGTTGCACGGCTCAACGACATCGTGCTGATCGCCGAGGCCCAGCCCGCGCGCAAAAAAGTGCCTTACATCGTGTTCGTCAACCACGCTTTCGAGGAGCACACAGGCTACAGCCGCCATGAGGTGCTGGGCCAGACGCCGCGCAAGCTCCTGGGTCCCGGGGCGGCGCAGGACGAGTTCGAGCGCATGGCCCGGATGCTGGCGCGCAAGCGCCAGGCCCGCAGCGAACTGCTGATCTACCGCAAGAACGGCAGCGCCTTCTGGCTGGAACTGGAAATCGTCCAGGTCGCCGACACCGAGGACGACTTGGCGCACTGGGTCGCCGTCGGCCGGGACATCACCCAGCGCAAGGTCGCGGCCGACGCCATTCACCAGCTGGCCTTCTACGACCCTTTGACCAGCCTGCCCAACCGGCTGATGCTGCTCAACCGCCTGGAACAGGTGATGTTGCAGAGCGTTGCCCTGCGGCGCAACGGCGCGCTGATGTTCATTGACGTGGACAAGCTCAAGGTGCTCAACGACACCCTGGGCCACCACAAGGGCGACATGCTGCTGCAGCAGGTCGCCGAACGACTGGCTGGCTGCGTCGAGGTCACCGACACGGTGGCGCGGCTGGGCGGCGATGAATTCGTCGTGCTGCTTGAAGACCTGGGCGACGATGCGCAGGCGGCCACCGACAGAACCCGCAAGCTGGCTGACAAGGTGCTTGAAGCGCTGCGCGAACCCTTTGACCTGGGCGGGCATCAGCACTACACCACGTCCAGCATCGGCGTGACCTCGCTCAATGGTCCGCATGACAGCGTGAGCGAGGTGCTCAAGCAGGCCGACCTGGCGATGTACCAGGCCAAGACCACGGGGCGCAATTCACTGTGCTTTTTCGATCCTGAAATGCAGGCGGCGGTCAATGCCAACGCCGCTGTCAGCTCGGAACTGCACGCCGGCCTGCGCAAGCAGGAATTTGTGCTGCATTACCAGCCCCAGGTTGACCGCCAGGGCTGCGTGACCGGCGTCGAGGCCCTGCTGCGCTGGCAGCATCCCCGGCGCGGACAGGTCATGCCCACCGACTTCATCCCGATGGCCGAGGAAAGCGGCCTGATCCTGCCGCTGGGCCAGTGGGCGCTGGCAACGGCTTGCGATCAGCTGGCCGCCTGGGCGCAATGGCCGCAGGCCGCCGGCCTGAGCATCGCGGTCAATGTCAGCGTGCGCCAGTTCCGGCATCCGGATTTTGTCGACCAGGTGATGGCCGAGATCCGGCGCAGCGGCATCAAGCCGGAGCGCCTGAAGCTCGAACTGACCGAAACCCTGCTGGCCGACGGCATGGAGATCACGCTGGCGCGCATGGGAACGCTCAAGGCATTGGGCGTGACGCTGGCGCTTGACGATTTCGGCATGGGTTATTCGTCGCTGTCGGCCCTCAAGCGCCTGCCGCTGGACCAGCTCAAGATCGACAAGAGCTTTGTCGCGGAAATACTGACCGACCGGGCCGATGCCGCCATTTCCCGCACCATCATCACCCTGGCGCACAGCCTGAACCTGGAGGTGGTCGCCGAAGGCGTGGAAAACCAGGCCCAGCTCGATTTCCTGATTGCGCAGGGTTGCGACCAGTTCCAGGGCTTTTTGTTTTCGCCGCCGCTGCCCATCGGGGAAATGGAGGCTTACCTGATGAAGCCGGGTCCGCACCGCAAGGCTCGGGCTGAGTCCTTACTGGAAAGTTAGCGCGAAGTCACCCTTCCGTCCATCACGGCGCTCAAGGCGTCCGGTAATCTTTGGCTACTGAATTTATAGCTGCTTGCGCAGAATGGATGTGGGCAAAAGGCCTATTTGATGCTAAAAATTTGTTTTTTATCTAGGCCGGAGATGGCCGTGCCGACGCGCACCATGGTGCGCATTACAAGCTGGTGACCTTGACTGCGTCACTCATCCGGGATCAGCACCGAAAACGTCCTGGCCATTTCAACCGCCCCCCGCACCCATTCATTGCCGCCGCGCGTGTGAAAACGCAGTGTTCCAAACTTTTCCTTGACCTGACTGACGCGCACAGGCGGTGTATAGCCCTGCTCAATGCCGAACTGAATCGTTTTACAAAGCGTATCGATCAGGTCAAACCAGCCGTCTCCGCAGGCGATTCCCCAGCACATGCTAGTCTCTTGCGGTGACAGCGTCCTCTCCACAAACAGCGCTGGGTAGCGTTGGTACAAAAGGTCTTCGAGTTCTTTTTTCATGGCAGTCTTCCCTGGGTTGCGGATGTGCAGGGACTTTTTCAGCCCCGACCGTCGTGTTTATCGCCCTCTTCAAGTCTGCAACGCAGCGGAGTAGATATTCAGCATTTCAGGGCTTGCGACGCAGATGCGTACCCACTGCAACGGGCCATTCTGGCCAGCATGACGCTGGAGTACTTGCGCCGTGATGCGCGCTGCCAGCGCGGGCGGAAACTTGAACACCCCCGTCCCGATGGCAGGCATGGCAAGGGAGGCCATGCCGCGCTCTTGCGCCACAGCGATCACGGCCTCCAGCGCGTCTTCGAGAACCTTTTCAGGCGCCTCATGGTTGAGATAGGAGGCCGCACGAACATGGATGACCCACGGGTTGGGCAAGTTGAAGCCCGGCGTAACAAGCGCCTGGCCCAGCCCCAAGGGGGCAAACGGCTGACAAAACGCTTCGAGCGTAGGCCCGGCTGCCGTATGGATGGCGCCGGCCACGCCGGAGCCCAGGCGCAGATTGGCATTGGCTGAATTCACCAGCGCCTCGGCATCGGGCTGCTTGACGATGTTGCCGTAGACGACTTCGACTTTCATGCTTTGGCTCCTGTAAATAGCGTGTCAATCATGGTTTGGAATGCCGGTGGCAAGAATGCTGACTGACAGGTTTTCCCCCAGCGATGGATTGAAGTTCGCGTCGCAGACGAAATGTGCATCTGGCGACTGGTGGGTTCTGATGATTTTTTTCACTGTGTCCACATCCTTCATTTCCAGGTAACCTCCACCGCTTCTGATGGACACGAAAATGCCTGTGGCCTGTTCCAGTGCTTGGCTGCCCAGCAGCGGGTGCGCGATGGCCTGCATGACGGCTTGCGTGATCCGGTCACCGCCAGATGCCGTCGCAAACCCCATGGCAGTGCTGCCCGGTTCACCGAGTACATGCTGCATATCCTCAAAGTCGATTCCGACGACCCCATCGTTATGAAACGACTGGCTGATGGTGCAGTACAGGCTCAAAAATGTTGCGTCAATCTGTTGAGCGATGCCTTCGTTGGCGCTCTGGAACAATCGCTCGTTGTCCAGTGTGAAGACCGTGTGGATGCTTTGCTGAAAAGCATCCACACCGCTTGATGCGTTTGTGATCCGCTGCGCTCCTTCAAAGGCAAACGGCGTGATTGCCACACCGACAGCAAGAACCCCTGCGCGTTTTGCGATGTCAGCGACGAGCGGCGCAACACCCGACCCGGTGGCCCCACCCATGCCCGCCAGAATGACAACCAGGTCGAACGGTTTGAGCGCCGCTTCAATGGTCGGCTCATAAGGTATAGCCATCGCTCGCGCTTCGTGCGGCAGGGCCGGCTTCTCGCGGCCTTCACAGATCAGGATGGTTTCATCGGCACAGACGTCATGCAATGACGAATGCCCGGCATTTGCGTTGATCTCAATGGCTCGGTAAAGATCCGGAAACTTTCCAGCTAGTCTGTACAGCATGGCCCCCGCCGCGCCACCGACCGTAACAAGGCCGATACGTGGTACTACAGTACTGGGCAGTCCGGCGACCGAAACCAGCTTAATGGGGTTCCAATAATTCATCGCTTTCTTTCTTGGTAAGTCGGTTGCAAAAAATAATATTCACTAAAAAGAGAGTTTGAAATTGACGCCGAAGTTATCCAAAATGTGAGACACGTCTTGATTGAGAACCTCCAGCGTTCGACACTTCACGCTCATCCAGACATATTTCATTTGCTGCCAAAGTTTCTCAATCCTGTTGAGCTCCGGACTATAAGGCGGAAGAAAATAAAGCTTGACGCCTTTTTATTCAAGCAAAACCAGTTGCGCATTGACTTTTTTTGACCGATGAACCGAGGCATTATCAATAATCAAGGTGACTGGCGTCGTGTATTTGTCTGCAATTTCACACAAAAATTCAATCAGGGTGTCGGACGTCATGCTGCCCGTGAATTGCGTACTCTCCAGGTGGCCTGTTGACATCAGCGCGGCCAGCACATTGAGCCTTTGGCCTCGTATGGCGGGGATCAAATGCTGCGTGCCCAGGGGGTCCATGCACTTCGATTGGGATGGACTGCGCAAAACCCCGCCTCGTCCAGATAGCCCAGCACGATCTGCCCTGCCGCGGCTTGCTCGCGCAAGCCCGAAATCTCAGCGCGTGCGGCGAGAAAAGCGTCCTCATTCCTTTTTTTAAGGCTGGCGCGTGTTCGCTTCCAGACAAAATCTTCCCGGCCCAGCAGGTTCACCATCGTTTTCAGGTGTACGGGCGTGCCGCCGGCGTCCAGATGCCGGGCCAGAAGCTGCGCCGAACTCAACGGCTCTGCTTGCGCCCAGGCCACAATGCTGGTTCTTTGCGGGGGAGTGATTTTCAAAGGCGCACCACAACGCGGACGATCTGGCAGGGAGTCAAACTTCGCCTCGAGCCAGGCTTTTCGGGTGTAGCTGATGGTTCTGAAATGAAGCTTCATTTACGCGGCCACTTGGGACAAAAGTCGCCCGAGCACAAGAACAAGAACAAGAACAAGAACAAGAACAAGAACAACAAGGTTTTCGCCCGTTCGCGAACGTGCCAGTCAGAATCGAATTTTTCCAGTCTTTCGAGCTCAGTTTTCTCTTCATTGAACAGCGCGAGAACTTTTAATGACATGGGTGATTGCGTAAATTCGACTGTTAATTGGGATTATTAATATCTCAGTTTATATTTTTTATTGCATTCAACTTACGAGGTTGACGGACGCTTTGGGCTCGGAGAAGACAAGCATGTTCAGCTCTTTTTTTGATCGATAAAAAAAATGGCTGGCTTTCACTTGCTTAAAAAGTGGCAAGCAACTTCGATGGAGAAAATTCAATACAAAATATTTATTCAAGCAAACACAAATTTACTGACTCTTATCTGTGCCCCTGTTATCAGAGAAAAAAATCACTCGACATATCTATCAATGCCAAGCCGATCATGCGCCATACAATGGCAATTAGGACATAGTGCCTGTGTGTTTTCTAAGACATCGAAACCACCAGCCGAAAGCGGCTTTACGTGATGGACTTCCAAATATGGCGTGTCGTCGGCACGACGTAGGAATGGCGCAGGATGTTTTCCCCCTTCGCATATACCATTTGCGATTGCGAGACGTTGCTTGACAACTTTGGGATCTCGAACATACCGCACAATCCAAACTTTAATTGTTTTTGGTGTCGAGATAGTGGTAATCGGATTAATAAATCTTTTAGATTGAATTTCAAATTTAAGTTCCTTAAGCCGACTAAGCCACAGTCCATTTATTGCTCCGACAAATTCATTGGAAAGAAGAGTACTTCCAGTAGCTAGTTCGTAGGCTTTGCTGCAAATAGCTTTTGGTGGATATGGTTTTTCATTAATGATTACATTATACTTGAGCGAATTTCCAAAATTCGGAAATTTCTCTTTATCCCAAGACTCAGCAGCCCTACGAACGTGTATTTCAGTTATTAACTGTGGATTCTTAATTGGCATTTAAAATCTTTATAAAAAAAGCAATAACGCATTAAACAAATATCAATTTTTCTGAGATTACTCTATTGGCATAATAAACAAAATTAACAAGGCATTTTCGCAAGTACTATTGAGCACAGAGCAGCCTGTGGCGCATTCTGGCAAACGTGGAGCGTTATCTTTTCCCGAAAATAGCGCTTCCCACGCGCACCATGGTGCTGCCGGCATGGATGGCGGCCTCCAGATCGGCCGTCATGCCCAGCGACAGCGTGTCCATCGGCAGCGCCAGCGCACCAGAGGCATTTATTTGATCAAACAAGGCTTTTGCGCTTGCGTGCAGGGCACAAGCAGCTACAAAATCAGGAGCAGGCTCGGGAATGGCCATCAGGCCGCGCAGCACCAGGCGCGGGAGTTGCGCGACCTCCCGGGCAAGCGCCAGGACCGCATCTGGCGCCACGCCCGACTTGTTGGCGCCGCCATCGATATTGACCTGCAGGCACACCTGCAGCGGCGCCATGCCGGCCGGGCGCTGCTCGCTCAGGCGCTGGGCGATCTTGAGCCGGTCCACCGACTGCACCCAGTCGAAATGCTCGGCGACCGGCCGCGTCTTGTTGCTCTGCACCGGTCCGATGCAGTGCCATTCCAGGGTGCCTGACCGCTTGGCGACATCAGCCAGCCGGCCGCGCAAGGCCTCGATCTTGTCGACGCCTTCGGCAATATAGTTCTCGCCAAAAGCCGTCTGGCCTGCCGCCATGGCCTCGGCCACCGCCTCGGCACCAAAGGTTTTGGAAACCGCCAGCAAGCGCACGCTGGCCGGGTCGCGCCCGCTGGCGAGGCAGGCGGCCTGGATTCGGTCATGGACAAGTCGGAGATGGTGCGCAATCGTGGTCATAATCCGACTGTAAACTCAGATTCAACCTACAAGGAATGGCCGCTCCATGGACATCACGCAGTTGCTGGCCTTCAGCGTCAAAAACAAGGCATCCGACCTGCATCTGTCAGCCGGCCTTCCTCCGATGATCCGGGTTCACGGCGATGTGCGCCGCATCAATATTGATCCGCTGGACCACAAGGAGGTCCACGCCATGGTGTACGACATCATGAACGACACCCAGCGCAAGCAGTACGAGGAGTTCCTGGAGGTTGATTTTTCCTTCGAGATTGACGGGCTGGCGCGTTTTCGGGTCAACGCCTTCAACCACAACCGGGGCGCCGGCGCGGTGCTTCGGACCATTCCGTCGAAGATCCTGACGCTGGAGCAGCTTGGCTGCCCAAAGATTTTCGGCGAGCTGGCCTTGAAGCCGCGCGGCATGGTGCTGGTCACCGGCCCGACCGGCTCGGGCAAGTCGACCACGCTGGCCGCCATGGTCAACTACCTGAACGAAACCGAATACGGCCACATCCTGACGGTCGAGGACCCGATCGAGTTTGTCCATGAATCCAAGAAATGCCTGATCAACCAGCGCGAGGTCGGACCGCACACGCTGAGCTTTGCCGCCGCGCTGAAGTCGGCCCTGCGCGAAGACCCGGATGCCATTTTGGTGGGTGAAATGCGCGACCTGGAAACCATTCGCCTGGCCATGACGGCGGCGGAAACCGGCCATTTGGTGTTCGGCACGCTGCACACATCGAGCGCGGCCAAGACCATCGACCGGATCATCGACGTGTTTCCGGCCGAGGAAAAGGAAATGATCCGCTCGATGCTGTCCGAATCGCTGCAGGCGGTGATCTCGCAAACCCTGTGCAAGACCAAGGACGGCCAGGGCCGGGTGGCCGCGCATGAGATCATGCTGGGCACCAGCGCCATCCGCAACCTGATCCGGGAAGCCAAGGTCGCGCAGATGTACTCGTCGATCCAGACCGGCAACAGCCTGGGCATGCAGACGCTGGACCAGAACCTGACCGACCTGGTCAAGCGCAATGTCATTTCCGCTGCGGAAGCCCGCAGCAAGGCCAAGATCCCCGACAACTTTCCGGGCTGAAAACGCCCCGTCACCACCAGGAAAAATGCGCCATGAAAGGCCTACTCGGACTGATCAGGCAGGCCACGCCCGCCACTGTTGGCGGCGACAGCCCAGACACGTTTTTCTTTTCCACCGCCTTTGCCGACCAGGGAATCGACGCTTCGTCGATGGTGCCATGGGAAGCCCGGGCCAACGAGGTGGGCGCCAGGCGCCTGGCGGCCGGGCGCGGCACCAAGTTGCTGGAAGAACTGTGGAGCCGGGACAACTTCATGGCGCGGCTGGGGCCGGATGCCTTGCAACGCCTGGAAAAGTTCCTTGACTTTGCCACCTTGCCGGCTAATCGGGACGTGATTCGCCAGGATGAGTACGGCAACTTCATGCTGGTGCTGCTAAACGGCAGCATTGCCGTGGACCGCGAGCAGCCCTGGGGCGAGCGCCTGCACCTCACCGAGGCACGGCCGGGCGACATCCTGGGCGAAATGTCACTGCTCGACAGCGGCCCACGTTTTTCCGTCTGCACGTCGCTGACCGATTGTGAAATCGCGGTGCTGGGCGCGCAGGCGCTCGACGAGATGATGCTCGCCGACCCGGCGCTGGCCGCCAGCCTGATCGCCTTGCTGGCCCGCAAGCTGTCGCGCCGCATGCGGGTCGTGAGCGCCCGGCTGAGTGAAACAAAGCGCTAATCAGACACTTTCCCATCCGCTGACAATACCCAGGAGAACGCATGGAACGCGATCAGGCCAGTAAATTCATCAACGACCTGCTGCGGCTCATGGTCAGTCGTGGCGGCAGCGACCTTTTTCTGACCGGAGAATTTCCACCCGCCATCAAGGTCGACGGCAAGCTGACCAAGGTGTCGTCCCAGCCGCTCAATGCCAGCCACACGCTGACGCTGGCGCGCGCCATCATGAACGACAAGCAGGCGGCCGAGTTCGAGCGCACCAAGGAATGTAATTTTGCCATCTCGCCGCCCGGCATCGGCCGCTTTCGCGTCAACGCCTTCATGCAGCAGGGCAAGGTCGGCATGGTGATGCGAGTGATTCCGGCGGTGCTTCCCACGCTCGATGGCCTGGGTCTGCCGCCAGTGCTGAAGGACGTGGTGATGGCCAAGCGGGGCCTGGCGATTCTGGTGGGCGCCACCGGCTCCGGCAAATCGACCACCATGGCGGCCATGCTGGACTGGCGCAACGAGCAGTCTTACGGCCACATCCTGACGATTGAAGACCCGGTGGAATTCGTGCACATGCACAAGAACTGCGTGGTGACCCAGCGCGAAGTCGGACTGGACACCGACAGCTGGGCGTCGGCCCTCAAGAACTCGATGCGCCAGGCGCCTGACGTCATTTTGATGGGCGAGATTCGCGACCGCGAAAGCATGGAGCATGCGCTGGCTTTTTCGGAAACCGGTCACCTGTGCCTGGCCACGCTGCATGCCAACAGCGCCAACCAGGCGATGGACCGGATCATCAACTTTTTTCCGGAAGAGCGCCGCACGCAGCTGCTGATGGACCTGTCGCTCAACCTCAAGGCCGTGGTGTCGCAGCGACTGGTGCCCCGGCAGGACACCAAGGGCCGTTTCGCGGCGGTCGAGGTGATGCTCAATTCGCCCCTGATTTCCGACCTGATCTTCAAGGGCGACGTCAGCGAGATCAAGGAAATCATGAAGAAAAGCCGCAACATGGGCATGCAGACCTTTGACCAGGCGCTGTTCGATGCCTTTGAAGGCAACCATATCCAGTACGAAGACGCGCTGCGCAACGCCGATTCGGTCAATGACCTGCGGCTGCAGATCAAGCTTTATTCGCAGCGCGCCAAGTCCACCGACCTGTCGGCCGGAACCGAGCACTTTGCGATTGTGTGAAATCCTTAAACCCTTTTTGACAAGCCATGACCACCCTTCCTGCCAAAAACTACGAGCCCACCCTCTCCTGCAAAGTCGCTTTTATCGGCCTGGGCGTCATGGGCTATCCCATGGCCGCTCACCTGGCGCTGGCGGGCCACGACGTCACGGTGTACAACCGCAGCCCCGCCAAGGCCCAGGGCTGGTGCGATGAATTCAAGGGTGCATCGGCCGCCACGCCGCGCGAAGCCGCAGCCGGTGCGGACATGGTGTTTTGCTGCGTCGGCAATGACGATGACCTGCGCTCCGTCACGCTGGGCGCGGATGGGGCGTTTGCCGGCATGAAGCCGGGCGCCATCTTTGTCGACCACACCACGGCGTCGGCGACCGTCGCCCGCGAGCTTTACAGCGCGGCAAAAGCTGCCGGCCTGCAGTTCATCGACGCACCCGTGTCGGGCGGCCAGGCCGGCGCGGAAAACGGCGCGCTCACGGTCATGTGCGGTGGCGATGCGGCGGCGTTCGATGCGGTCAAGCCGGTCGGCATGGCCTTTTCAAAGGCCTTCACGCTAATGGGCGAGGCCGGCGCCGGCCAGCTGACCAAGATGGTCAACCAGATCTGCATTGCCGGACTGGTCCAAGGCCTGAGCGAAGCGGTGGCCTTTGGCCAGAAGGCCGGGCTTGACGTGAACCAGGTGCTCGACGTGATTGGCAAGGGCGCGGCGCAAAGCTGGCAGCTCGACAACCGTGGCAAAACCATGGTGGCCGACAAGTTTGACTTCGGTTTTGCCGTGGACTGGATGCGCAAGGACCTGGGGCTGGTGCTTGACGAGGCCAAACGCAATGGCGCCCGGCTGCCGGTCACGGCGCTGGTGGACCAGTTTTATGCCGATGTTCAGGCCATGGGCGGGCAGCGCTGGGACACGTCCAGCCTGGTCAGGCGCCTGAAATAAAGCTGGGCAGCTCGCGGCGGCCCGGCTTGCCGCAGCCGCCCATCACACTTCTTTCAAACAATTCAGAGCTTGGTGCCAGCCGGTTGAGCGCTGCCAGCAGGAACGGTTCCAAGGCGTTGCAGTTCCTGCTCGCTGATGATTTCCAGAAGCCTGACGACTTTTTGCACGCCTGGCGTGCCGCGCACCACTTCGGTGGCCCGGTCCGCCTCGCGCTGCGTGACGCGCCCCATCAGGTACACCGTATTGCGCTCGGTCACCACCTTGAAGGCGTTGGACTGCAGGTCGCTTGCATCGAGCAGCATGGCCTTGATGCGTCCGGTCAGCAGCGTGTCGGCGGAACGGTCCATCAGCGACGGGCTGTTCAGGACCGCCAGTTCATTGACCACCGACGCCACGTTCTCCACCGACTTGACCACCTCCTCGACCCGCTGCTTGTCCTGCAGATTGGGCACCTCGCCGGTCAGCAGCACCTGGCGGTTGTAGCTGGTGACGCTCGCGCGCACCCGGGTCCCGAGGTTGGAGCGGATCTGGCTGGCGGCGCGCACCTCGATGGCTTCGTCGTCCAGCTGGGCGCCGGAACTCCGGCGGTCCACCGCCACCAGCGTGCCGCCGACCATGGCGCCACCCACCAGCAGGGGACCCACGCAGGCCGAGAGCATGCTGGAGACCAGCACTGCCGCGCTGGCCATGCCGGCCAGTCGTTTCATCACACCATGGTTCATGCCAAAGACTCCTGATCGCCTAGTAACTGGGTATCCACGCCATCACAGATGCAGTGGATCACGAGGGAATGCACTTCCTGAATGCGCGCCGTGCGCTCATGCGGCACGCAGATGTGCACATCGGTTTCGCGCAGGGCCTGGTTCATTTTTCCGCCGCCCCGGCCGGTCAGCGCCACCACCGTCATGTCGCGCTCATGCGCGGCTTCAACGGCGGCCAGCACGTTGGCCGAATTGCCACTGGTGCTGATGGCCAGCAGCACGTCGCCGGCCACGCCTAGGGCACGCACCTGCTTGGAAAAAATCACGCTGAAATCGTAATCATTGGCAATGGCAGTGATGATGGAACTGTCGGTGGTCAGGGCAATCGCGCCCAGTTCGGGCCGCTCGCGCTCGTACCGGCCGACGAATTCAGCCGCGAAATGCTGGGCGTCGGCGGCCGAACCGCCGTTGCCGCAGGCCAGCACCTTGTTGCCGCTGGTGACGCTGGCCAGGATGGCATGCACGGCGGCGGCAACGGGTTTGGACAGGATTTGCGCGGACTGGTATTTGAGGTCGGCGCTGTCGATGAATTGCTGTTCGATTCGTTGTTCAAGCATGGACGGATGATAGCGGGTCATGGCACGCAGCCTTGCCGGCAACCGCACGTCGGCGGCGCCATGAAGGAATGGTTACAAATTCGCCCTGCCCTGGGCGGCCAATTTCAGCGGTCTCCAGGGATCAGGAAGCATCGAATGCGGCCGGCAGCCATTCGATTTCCGGTCCAGGATGGTGGTCACCGCCCAGCGCCCCATGGACCAGCACCACGTCGAAGCGGCAAGGCGGGACGCTGGCAAAGCGCATCAGGTAATGGCGCGCTGCAAAAATGATGCGCTGCTGCTTGGCGCCGCTGATGCTTGCTCCGGCGCCGCCGTGCGACGCACTGGCGCGCTGGCGGACCTCGACAAACACCAAGGTTCCGTCGGGTGTGCGCATGATCAGGTCAATCTCGCCGCCGCCGCGCCCCGGCGTCCGATAATTGGACTCGACCCATCGCAGGCCCGCCTTGGCCAGCCAGGCCAGCGCCGCCGCTTCGGCCGCGTCACCCCGGGACTTGGTGGTAACCTGCTTCGGCGCCGCCACAGCACAGCTTGGCGCGTCCTGGGTGGGCAACTGATCCGCCTGTTTTCTGGAAAACCACATTGAACGCTTCTTTCGAACTGGCCCTGGACACGGCACGCGCCGCAGCGGGCATGCAGCATTATCCAGAGGCCACGCTGTATGTCGTGGCCACGCCCATTGGCAACCTGGCCGACATCACCCTGCGCGCGCTGCATGTGCTGCAGCTGGTGGATGCCATTGCCTGTGAAGACAAGCGTCACACCCAGCCGCTGCTGCGCCAGTATGGCATCGACAAGCCCCTTCTGGCCGTGCACCAGCACAATGAAGCCGAAGCGGCCGAGGGCGTGGTGCAGCGGCTGCAGCGCGGCGAACGCGTTGCCTACGTCAGCGACGCCGGAACGCCTGCCGTCAGCGACCCCGGCGCACGGCTGGTGGCGGCGGCCAGGGCCGCCGGGTTCAAGGTGATGCCTTTGCCGGGCGCCAGCAGCGTGACGACCGTGCTCAGTGCCGCTGGCGTCACGCGTGCAGAAGGCAGTGCCGACAGCGGCAGCAGTTTTGTGTTTGCCGGTTTCCTGCCGACCAAGGCCGGCGAGCGCGACCAAGCCATCGAGTTGTTGCGGGTCGATCCGCGCGCGACGGTGATCCTGGAAGCGCCGCACCGCATCGAGGCGCTGGCGCGTGCCCTGGCCGTGCTACAGGGCCGGCTCGTCACGGTCGGGCGCGAGCTGACCAAGCAGTTCGAGGAAATTGCCACCCTGCCCGCACAGGATTTTGCCGCCTGGCTGGACGCCGGGCCGCAGCGCACGCGCGGCGAGTTTGCGCTGGTGCTGCATTCGGCAATCGCGCACCAAGGACCTGACGACAGCCTGCGGATACTCAAGCTGCTGCTGGCCGAATTGCCGCTGAAGACCGCCGTCAAGCTCACCGCCGACATCACCGGCGCGTCGCGCAACGAACTCTACGACACGGCCTTGAAACTCAAGAGCGAATGAATCCGAACGCCGACCAACTGTGGCGCGGCCCGCGCTGGGCGCTGGCCGCCCTGCTGGCCGTGCTCGGCATGCTGGGGCCGTTCTCTATCGACACCTACCTGCCGGCCTTTGCCGGCATGGCGACATCGCTGGGCGCCACGCCGGTGGAAATGCAGCAGACGCTGTCGGCCTACCTGTTCGGCTTTGCCTTCATGAACCTGTTTCATGGCGCGCTGGCCGACAGCTTCGGCCGCCGGCCGGTCGTGCTGTGGGGCATTGCCATGTTCACGCTGGCGTCGGCGGGTTGCGCCCTGTCGCAAAGCGTTGAACAACTGGTATTTTTCAGAGCCATGCAGGGGCTGTCCACCGGCGCCGGCATCGTGGTGTCGCGCGCCGTGATACGCGACATGTTCCCACCCGCGCAGGCGCAGCAGGTCATGAGCCAGGTCACCATCTACTTCGGCATCGCGCCGGCGCTTGCTCCAATCGTCGGCGGCTGGCTGTTCGTGCACTTGGGCTGGCACAGCATTTTCTGGTTTCTGACCGGGATAGGCGTCGTGCTCTGGCTGACCAACTACCGCTATTTGCCTGAAACGCTTGAACTTGAGGCGCGCCAGCCGTTTGAAGTGCGGCACCTGATGCGCGGTTACTGGCAGCTCGGTTCGAGCCCGCGGTTTTTACTGCTGGCGCTGGCCAGCGGCGTTCCCTTCAATGGCATGTTCCTGTACGTGCTGGCAGCTCCGGCGTTCCTGGGCGAGCATCTGGCACTGCAACCGACCCAGTTTTTCTGGTTCTTCATGCTGACCATCTCGGGGATCATGTCGGGCGCCTGGCTGAGCGGGCGCCTGGCCGGAAAGATTCCGCCGAAAAAGCAGATACGCCACGGGTTTGTCATCATGCTGGCGACCGCCGTTGTCAACCTGGCGGCTAATTTGCTGTTTGACGCCCATGTGTCATGGGCGCTGTTTCCAATTGCCCTGTTTGCCTTCGGCTGGGCGCTGATGGTGCCGGTCGTCACGCTGCTGGTGCTCGACCTGTACCCGGAGCGGCGCGGCATGGCGTCTTCGCTGCAGGCCTTCATCGGCTCAACAGCCAACGGGCTGGTGGCCGGCGTCATTGCGCCGCTGGTCATGCATTCGACGCCGGCGCTGGCCGCCGTGTCGCTGGGCATGTTGTCGATTGGGCTGGTGTCCTGGATCTACCTGCACCGCCGCTGGCCCGAAATTGGCCGCGCAGTGCAGTAGCACCCTGCTCAGTCCAGCGTCTCGACGGGCAGCTCGATCCCCTGGCCGGTGCGCTGGACGCGGTTGGCGGCGTCCAGGTAAACCCAGAAAAGCATGTCCTGCAAACTGTCCCGCCAGCGGTAATTCATGATATCGCCGGACCAGGAAGCTACCCGGTCGACGCGTGCCGGCGGGCCGAACTCGCGCTCCACATCGTCGCGCGTCCACTTGCCGGGCTCGATGCGCAAGAACTCCTGGCGCTTCATGACCTCCCGCACCGCCACCACCTTGCCCGCCGCATCCAGGTCCACCATCACGGCGCTCTGACCGGCAGGCTGCCTTGAATACTGCAGCCGCGTTCCCGTTGCCAGTGGCAGGGCGCGTGTCGGCGTGCCATAACTGGCCATCACCTGCTCGCGCGACATGCCGGGCTGCACCGGCGTGAAGGCGCAGCCGGCCATGAGTATCGCGACGGCAGCCAGGCTGACGAAGGTCTTGAAAATCTTCATGATGCACTCCCGAGAGGTAAAGCATTTTGGGGTCTTGGGGTTGAAAAATGTTCCTTTTTCCTTTTTCCTTTTTCCTTTTTCCTTTTTCCGGGAAATTTGGAAAGCCTTGTGACCGCTTCCAGTCTGTCAGGAATCCGCAAACGCGGGTTTCCTCCGGGGCTTTCATGGGGTTTTCCCCGCGATTCAGGGGATTGACATCCCGACCGATTGAAGCCTCAATAGGTGAAGGCATGAAGCCCGACAGTCATAACAACGATAGGAAACCCAACGATGGAAATCGTTTCCCCTGACCTGCTGGCGCTGCAGCGCCTTTACCACTGGGAAAAAACAATTCCCCAGAGCATCAGCTTGACCCAGCCGATGGGCGGCGGCGTGACCCGGGTTTACACCTGGGGCGAGGTGGCCGATCAGGTGCGCCGCATGGCCGCGCACCTGTTGGCCCAGGGCTGGGAACCCGGTTCGAACGTTGCCATCCTGTCCAAGAACTGCGCCTGGTGGCTCATGAGCGACCTGGCCATCTGGATGGCCGGCCACGTCTCGGTGCCGCTGTATCCCACGCTGGCGCCCGACACCATCACGCACATCCTGACGCACAGCGAAGCCAAGGCCTGCTTTGTCGGCAAGCTCGATGCCTGGGAGCACATGAAGCCGGGCGTGCCCAGCGGCCTGCCCTGCATCAGCTACCCGCTGTCGCCGCAAGACGCCATCCAAAACTATGACCGCTGGGACGACATCTGCGCCCGCCAGGCGCCGATGCAAGGCGAAGTGCAGCGAGGCGCCGACGAGCTGGCGACACTGATCTACACCTCGGGCACCACGGGCCGGCCCAAGGGCGTGATGCAAAGCTTCGGCAACCTGGCCTGGGCGATGGGCACCGGCGCCAGGCGCATCGGCATGAGCGGCCAGGACCGGATGCTGTCCTACCTGCCGCTGGCCCATGTGGTCGAGCGCGTGCTGGTCGAGCACGGCTGGCTGCGCACCGGCATGCGGCTTTGGTTTGCCGAGTCGCTCGACACCTTTGCCGCCGACCTGCAGCGCGCGCGGCCGACCATCTTTTTCTCGGTTCCCCGGCTGTGGGTCAAGTTCCAGCAGGGCGTGCACCACAAGATGCCGCCGGCCAGGCTGCAGTTGCTGCTGTCGCTTCCGGTGATTGGCGCTCTGGTGCGCAAAAAGGTGCTCGCGGCGCTCGGGCTTGACCAGTGCCGGATCGCCGCAGGCGGCGCGGCGCCCATGCCGGTGGCGCTGCTGGCCTGGTACCGCAAGCTCGGCCTGCCGATCAACGAGGGTTACGGCCTGACGGAAAATCTGGCGGTCTCGCACCTGACCATTCCGGGCAAAGATCAGCAAGGCAGCGTCGGGCCGGCATACGAAGGTGTAGAGGACCGAATCGACCCGGTCACCGGTGAAATCCAGATGCGCAGCCCGGCGCTGATGATGGGCTACTACAAGGACCCGGTGCAAACCAAGGCCGCGTTCACCGAGGACGGCTGGCTGCGCACGGGCGACAAGGGCGTCATTGATACACAAGGCAATCTGCACATCACCGGGCGTGTCAAGGACCTGTTCAAGACCAGCAAGGGCAAGTACGTGGCGCCCGCGCCGATCGAGGACAAGCTGGTGATGCACGAGTCGGTGGAAGCCTGCGTGGTGAGCGGCGCCAACCTGGGCCAGCCGCTGGGCATCGTCATGCTCAATCCCGAGGCCGCCGGGCGCGCTCAGGGTGGCGCTGCGCGCGCGGCACTGGAAAGCTCGCTGTCACAGCACCTGCAGACGGTCAACGCCACGCTGGACCCGCATGAGCAGCTCCAGTGCATCGTCGTCGTGACCACGGCCTGGACCGTGGACAACGACATCATCACGCCAACCTTCAAGGTCAAGCGCAACCGCATCGAAGACATTTACGCGGCCAATTACGAACGCTGGGAAGCCTCGGGCAAAAAGGTGATCTGGCCGGCCGACTGAGCGCGGCGTGCACGGCGCTTGAAGGCAAATCACCCTGCCCGTCCATTTCGCTATTTAATTCATAGCTGCTTGCGCATACTGGATATGCGCAAGCAGCTTATTTGATGCTGAAAAGTACTTGACTGGCTGAAACCAACGCGCGCTAGACCACCCGCTCCGGGACCACTTCGCGAACCCGGTGATCGACATAGTAGCCGCCGTATTCCGTGTACCTGAGCAGGGTGCGGCCGCACCGGTTGCAGGCATAGGCGTCGCAGCGGTTGCAGGGGAAAAACCCGACGGCCAGCGGCGCATCCGGCGATGCGTAGCGCGTGCCGTCCGGGTGAAACTCTTCCAGGGTCGGCTCGCCGACCGCCGGATCGCGCAAGGTTCCCAGGCGCTGGACCCACTGGCCCGGCCAGCGGTCTTCGGTAAAGCTTTCCCAGCCGGGACAGGCGCCCAGCGCGCAGGTGCAGGGCGTGACCGGGCGGCCGGCGCAGGCCAGCCGCAGCGCTTCGGCATCCAGCAGGTCGGAACTCATGTCTTGCCGGTGCCGTTCAATCCACCGTGGCGCCGGAAGCCTTGACCACGCGGGTCCATTTTTGCGTGTCCGCCGCAATGAAATTCTTGAAGGCCAGCGGCGTCATGTCCATCGGTTCGGCGCCCAGCGCAAACAGACGCGCCTTGGTGTCGGTCGACGCCAGGATGGTGCGGATTTCCTTGTTCATGCGCTCGACAATTTCCGCCGGAATGCCGGCCGGGCCGAGAACGCCATACCAGGGCTGGGCGTCGAAGCCCTTGAGGCCCAGTTCGGCAACGGTCGGAATGTCGGGAAACGCCGCCGAGCGCTTGGCGCTGGTCACCGCCAGCACGTTGAGCTTGCCGGCCTTGACCTGCGGCATGATCGGCACCGGATTTTCAAATGTCATGGGAACCTGGCCGCCGACCAGGTCGTTCATGGCCGGACCCGAGCCTTTGTAGGGAATGTGCTGTATCTTGACGCCGGCCTGGACGTTGAACATTTCCCCGATGATGTGCTGCGGCGTGCCGGAACCGGCGGACGCAAACGCCAGGTCGCCCGCCTTGGCCTTGGCGATGATGTCCTTGACGCTCGTCAGCCCCGACTTGGGGTTGACGGCAATCACGAACGCGGCGCTGGCCACCGGCGCCACTGCGGTGAAATCGGTGCTTGGCTGGTAAGGCAGTTTTGGATAAAGCGATGGCGCAATCACCAGCGGGCCACTGGCCGCCAGCAAAAACGTGTAGCCGTCAGGCTTGGACTTGGACACAAAGTCGGTGCCGATGTTGCCGCCAGCGCCGCCCTTGTTCTCGACGATCACGGTCTGGCCCAGCACGCCCTGCAGCTTCGCAGCCAGCAGTCGGGCCAGCACGTCGGTGGTGCCACCCGGCGCATACGGAGACACCAGCGTGATGGTCTTGGCGGGCCAGGCAGCCTGCGCGGCCGCGAACATGGGCGACAGCGACAAGGCAAGCAGCGCTGGAACGGTGCGTAAAAAATGTCTCTTCATGGTGAAAGCCCTCGTTGGCGTGAAAAATGACTTGGTGCGTCATAGCCTTACAGAAAAAAGATGAGGTGCCAAGGTAACACCACACACGGCCGGGATGCTTTGCACGCATAGCTTTACTTGAAAATTACACGATCGGCCTTGTCTTCAATTCCACAGGAATGGCAGGTTTCACCTAGGGCTTTCGCAGTCCCGGCGCCCGAGCATAAAACGCGGGCGGCGCGCCCTTCTAACAATTCCTGATTAAAGCTAAATGACTCATTTGCGCAATATAAACATAGATAGTTTGCTATTTATTTTATAGTAAATGCAAAACAAACCCTTTGCCCGGACTGCCAGAAACAAACCCCAACAGCAAATCTGGAAAAGATTTGCACAGACACTTTGCGCTGCATCACGGGAACAAACTGGTTTGCAAGCAACTGTCAGGGCCTGGCTGTAAACTTGTATTTACCTATGTTGGCTAGGAAATCAAGACATGGCCTGGCTTGGCGATATCGGCTTCATTCCTTGTGGGAGCCCCCGCCGCCTGATCGATGCCTTGACGGCGCGGCGATTCATTTTTCACCGTATCCGGTCAGGTCCAACTTAAAAATAGAGAACCCACATGAACTCAAACCGTAGAACCTTTGTCATCCAATCCGTTGTCGGTGCAAGCGTGCTTGCCTCAACCCGTCTGGTTCAGGCCCAGGCCGCAGCGCCACTGGTTCTGGAAACCGAACCACAGGCTGTTGCTCTGGGTTACAAAGCCGATGCCACCAAAGCGGACAAGGCCAAGTTCCCAAAATACGCCGCAGGCCAGAACTGCGCTAACTGCGCGCTGTACCAAGGCAAACCGACCGATGCCGCCGGTGCCTGCCCACTGTTTGCGGGTAAGCAGGTCGGCGCCAAGGCCTGGTGCAGCGCCTGGGCCAAGAAAGCCTGATGAAGCCCGGCCTGGCCTGAATGGCCTGACGCTGGTCTTTTCGCAGTCCGGACCCTTCCGGGCTGCGACTTGATTCAGCAGAACATCAGGGCAATCAGCGCGGCATCTTCCCCCAGATTGAGCAGCGCATACCCCGCCATCCGGAAAACCCAATAGGCGGCGATGTCAAGGAAAAGAGTCAGATGCATTCGGTTTGAAAGTCAGTCAGCAGAACGAGGATTCTCGTCTGCATTTCGCAGCAACCGACAAAATGCATTCTTTTTAACATCCAATCAGCCTTTGACGCACGCGCATCATGCGCGAGCAGCTATGAATTTAGCAGCATAAACCGGTCACTCGCATTGAGTGCCGCGATGGAAGGCCGGGCTGCTTTCCCGCCGGCGGTCTTTTGACTCACCGCGAAAACCGGCACCGCATGGTCATACGAAACGTGCGGCCGCCCGCTCAATGCGTGATGACCACCAGCACGCTGCAGGGCGACTGTTCAATCAAGGCCTTGGAGACAGAGCCCCGCCACCAGCGGGCAGCCCATCCGTCGAGATGCTTGTGGCCAACCACGATCAGGTCAGCCTTGATGTGGCGGGCAGAGTAGGTAATTTCACTCACGGCATCGCCGGTGACGACTTGCCCGCTGGCCTTCAGGCCGGCATCGCTGAGCTTGCGAAGACCCGTGTCAAGAATGGCCTGGTAGCGGTCTTTCTCGCTTTCCTGCAGCGATTCATCATAAATGCTGCCCTCAAGCCCGAGGTTGTTCAGCGGCAGCGGCATGACGGCAATGAGTCTCAGCTCGGCACCGCTCCACTGCGCAATTTCATGACAGTCCAGCAAGGCCTGCTGTCCGGGAGCAGAGCCGTCATAAGCCAGCAGGATTCGTTGGTACATGGCAGGTTCCAGGGCTATGAAAACCGCTACTCAAGCGTGAAGCCGATTTTCAGGGAAACCTGCCAGTGCGCCACCTTGCCTAGGGCCACCTGGCCCCGGGTTTCGGTGATGGTGAACCACCGGATATTGCGCACCGTTTCATTCGCCTTGGCGATGGCGTTACTCACGGCATCTTCAATGCTGACGCTGGACGAGCCCGTCAGTTCCAGCAGCTTGTAGACGTGGTTGCTCATGGCGTGGCTCCCTCAAGAGTTGATCGGCAGTGTATCGTTTCATCTTACGCGCCCTGCATTGAAACACCAAAAGGCAAAGCCAACAGATACCATGCTTTCATTTTTGATGGTGCAGGCTGATTGGTTCCAGATTAAAGTTTCAACTGCCCAAACCAGATCGAGGTTTTCGTATGAGGCTACCTGTCGAACTGCTCTTGAAGGCCGAGGCGGACTTTCCGAAGAATCCTGCGCAGGTCAGAAGCATCCGGTCGCGCATCGTTTCCCGTTCCGCACTGGTGCTTGACGGCCTGGACCACCTGGAGCGCCGGCGCGCGATGATTGCGGCGTCGGCACGGGAAAACGCGAACCTGGCTTTCGAGCGTTACCTTGGCACCAACGATCTGCTGCCCATCAACTACCTGCTCACCGGCTATGCGCAGTCGCGCGCGGTGGGCCGGATTCGCTACTTCGACAAGAAGGACCGGCGGACCGCCTTTGCCACCGGCTTCATGGTGTCACCTGAACTCATGATGACCAATCACCATGTGTTCCCCGTGTCCGATGTCGCCGAATTCGCAGCGCTTGCCGATGACGCCAGCATCGAGTTCGGCTACGAATACGACGCGTTCGGAAAGCTGGGCGAGCCGGTGGTCCATGCGCTGGACCCCGAGGCCTTCCTGCACACCTCGAAGGCGCTGGACCTGGCGCTGGTCGCCGTTCGCCCGCGCGACCTGACCGGCCTGCGCGATCTGCGTGACCAGGGCTACCTCATCCTGAATGGCAGGCTGGGAAAGGCGGGCACGGGCGACTACGCAACCATCGTTCAGCATCCCGATGGCAAGGAAAAGCAGATCGCGCTGCGCAACAACGAAATCATCGACAACGATCTGCCGGATGTCCTGATCTACAAAAGCGACACGGCGCAGGGAAGCAGCGGCGCGCCGGTGTTCAACAACGAGTGGCAGGTGATCGCGCTTCACAGCTCGGGGGTTGCCAAGACCGACGCGGCCGGCCGCTACCTTGACAAAAACGACCGGGTGATCGAGGTCGCAAACGGGCGAATAGACGAGTCGCGCGTCGTCTGGCTGAGCAATCGCGGGGTGCGTGTCAGCGCCCTCATGAAGCACCTGCTCGCCCCCGAAAACGCCGTGGCGCTGCATCCGCTGGTCCAGGTCTTCTCAAGCCCCGCCTACACCGACAGCCGCCCGTTCACCACGCTTCCACGGCCCAGGATTCTGCAAGAACCCGAGTTCAGGGGCGCGCCCGTTGCCGCATCGCCAGCCGGCATGTCGCCGCTTCCGGCAAGCCTGATCGAGATCCGGGTCAGCATTGGCAATGGACCGCCCGTCGTGCAGTCCATCGCGGGCGAAACCCCCGTCCAAACGGTTTCGCTGTTGACCCAGAACGAGAAAAAGCTGGAGGACGCGCAGGACTATTCGACCTGCACGGGATTCGAGGAAGAATTCATGGGAATCCGGATTCCCATGCCGGTACCCAGCGCCAAATTGCGCAGGCAGCTGGCTTTTCTGAAGGACGCGCCCGGCTCGTTCACGCTCAAGTACCACCACTTCAGCACGATCCTGCACGCGGTGCGCCGGGTGCCGGTGGTCAGCGCCATCAATGTGCATGGAAAGCACCGCTATGCCGCGCTCGGAAGCGGCACGCGACAAGACCACTGGCTGCGCGACAGCCGCGTTGACCATGATGCGCAACTCGACGACAGGTGGTACGCCAAGAGCGGCTTTGACAAGGGCCACCTTTCACGCCGTGAAGACGCCGAATGGGGCGCCAGCCTGGCCTTCGCCAAGGCGGCGGCAGACCTCACCTGCTCCTACGCCAACGCCGTGCCGCAGGTGCCTGCGTTCAACCGCGCCATGATGGGCTACAACGGCCAATGGGGCCAGCTTGAAAAGAAGCTGCTGGAGGCCGGCGTGAAGAACGAGTCCGCCAGGAGCGCGCGAATCTGCGTCTTCAGCGGCCCGGTCTTCCTGGACGACGATCCGGTCTACGCATCGGTCCAGGTGGCGCTGGGCGGTTTCAAGGTGGTGGCGTGGTTCAACCAGGACGGGGCGCTGCGGGCCACGGCCTTTCACCTGTCGCAAGACACGCTGGTGGAAGGCATCGCGTTCGAGGCACTGAACTTCGACAAGCTGTTCAAGCTCCAGCAAGTGCCGCTTTCCTGGGTCGAGAACGCCACCGGCCTGGGCTTTGCTTCCGTGCTTCGGGATGCCGATACGTTCAGCGAGGGCAACCAGCAGGCAGATGAAGCCGCGCTGGAACGCCTGGTCAGCGGCGGGCAGGCGCATTCCGGCAACGCGCAACCCTAGAGCGCAATTACCCCGACTGACAACCATGTCGCGCAAAGTCTGACATATTTGCTACTTAATTTATAGCTGCTTGCGCATGCCAGCCGTGCGCAAGGGGCCTGTTTGATACTTAAAATAGGTTTTACAGGTTAAAACGGATGCACTCCAGGAGCGCCGGCTTTCGGCGATGGCTGGGCCTGACCCGCGTGCATGGACAAGTGGCACGTTCCGTCACGGCGGATGCGTTATGCTTTTCCCTGCATCTTTTTTGGCCTGGCGAACCGCGCAGCCCGAAAAAGCGTGCCTTGCCGGTTCCCGGCCAGGGTTTTCAACCTCAGGAAACACGCGATGAAGCCCACGGGGCACCTTCTTGCCGCCAGCGCCTTGCTGCTGTGCCTGGCCGCCCACGCCGGGAAAGCCACGGTCGCGGCGGCCTCCGACCTCAAGTTCGCCATGGAAGAAGTCGCGGCACGCTTCGAGAAGGAAACCGGCCACCAGCTGGTGCTTGTGTTCGGTTCTTCGGGCAACTTCAAGACCCAGATCCTGCAGGGCGCACCGTTTCACCTGTTCATGTCGGCGGACGAGAATTTTGTCTATGAATTGGCTGACGCAGGCAAGACGCAGGACCGGGGCCGTGCCTACGCGCTGGGCCGCATCGGCATCATGGTGCCGCCCGGCTCGCCGCTCAAGGCCGACGGCGAGCTCAAGGACCTGGCCGCCGCGCTCAAGGACGGCCGGCTGCGGAAATTTGCCATCGCCAACCCCGAACACGCGCCGTATGGCGCACGCGCCAGGGAAGCACTGCAGCACGCCGGATTATGGGAGGGCCTGCAGGGCAAGCTCGTGCTGGGTGAAAACATCTCGCAAACGGCGCAGTTCGCCACGTCGGGCTCGACGCAGGGCGGGATCATTGCGCTGTCGCTGGCGCGCGCTCCGGCGATTTCCAGACTCGGCGCCTTCCAGCTCATCCCCGAGAACTGGCACCAGCCGCTCAGGCAGCGCATGGTGCTGCTCAAGGGAGCGTCGCCAGAAGCGAAGGCCTTCTACACCTATATCTCCACGCCCGCTGCCCGGGAAATCATGGAGCGCCATGGCTTTGCCATGCCTGCCCGTTAAGCGCGGCACGGCCGAATGATGGACTGGCAAGCCTTGGCGCTTTCGCTTGAGCTGGCGGCGGTCACGCTGCTGGTGCTCTTGCCAGCCGGGCTGCTGCTGGGCCGCTGGCTGGCCTACACGCGTTTTTCAGGCAAGGCATGGATCGAGGCGCTGGTGGTGCTGCCGCTGGTGCTGCCGCCGACCGTTCTGGGTTACTACCTGCTGGTGTCGCTTGGCGGCGCGTCGCCCATCGGCCGATGGCTGGCCGACACACTGGGGATCAGCCTTACCTTCAATTTCCTGGGCCTGCTGGTGGCGTCCCTGGTGTTCAACATTCCGTTTCTGGTGCAGCCGGTGCAGCGCGCATTTGAAGCGATTCCGCGTGACCTGGCGGAAGCGGCAGCGGTCAGCGGCCTGAACGGCTGGCAGTCCTTCTGGCGCGTCGAGTTGCCGCTGGCCTGGCCCGGCGTGCTGTCGGCGATGGTGCTGACCTTCGTGCATACGCTGGGCGAGTTCGGCGTGGTGCTGATGGTGGGCGGCAGCATTCCGGGCGAAACCCGAACCATTGCCGTGTCAATCTACGACCGGGTGCAATCGTTCGACCTCGCGGGCGCCAATCAGATGGCTTTGCTGCTGGTGGTGTTCTCCCTGGCGGCGGTGGGTGCCTCGTTTTTCGCGTCGGCGCGGCTGTCGATACGGCGATGAGTAGCGCGACCCGGGCACTTGACGTCGAAGTCGCGCAATTGCTTCCAATGCCGCTGAGCGGCAGTTTGCATTGCGGACCTGGCGAACTGCTGGCGCTGGTAGGTCCTTCGGGCGCGGGCAAGACATCGCTGGTGCGCATTCTGGCCGGGCTGATGCGGCCCGAGCGCGGCCGCATCGTCGTCGGTGGCGAGGTGTGGTGCGACACGGCCCAGGGCGTGCACCTGTCGCCGCAGCGCCGTCACGTCGGCCTGGTGTTCCAGAGCTATGCCTTGATGCCCCACCTGAACGCCATCGCCAACGTCTCGCTGCCGCTGCTGCACCTGCCCCTTGAGGCACGCCTGGCGCAGGCGCGTCACTGGCTGGACCATGTGGGCCTGAGCCGGGACCAGCAGATGCGCCGGCCGGCGGGCCTGTCGGGTGGACAGCAGCAGCGCGTGGCCATCGCCCGGGCACTGGCGCGCGAACCCCGGCTGATGCTGCTCGACGAGCCGTTTTCTGCTGTGGACCAGATGAGCCGCCAAGGCTTGTACCGGCTGCTGGCGGACCTGCGCCGCGAACTTTTCATTCCCATTGTTTTGGTAACGCATGACCTGAACGAAGCCCGCATGCTGGCCGACCGCCTGGTGGTGATGGATGCGGGCCAGGTGCTCCAGCAAGGCTCGCCAGCCAGCATTCACCACGCACCGCGCAACGCCCGGGTCGCCGATCTGGTGGGCATTCACAACCGCTTCATGGGGCAATGGATGGGGCCTGCCGATGCACCAGGCCAGGGGCTGCTGCGCTGGACGGGTGAAGGCGCCGAGGCGTCTCAAGCGCCCGTGCTCAAGGTGCGCGACAAAGGCAGGCTGCCCATCGGGCAAGCGGTCAACTGGGTGATACCGAGCGACGCCATTGCGCTGCTCGGGCCAGGGGCAACAGAGCGTCCAGGCGATTTCAGCGCGGAAGTGATGGAAGCGCGCCACCTGGGTGAAATCACGCTGGTCACCCTGACACTGGCCGCCATTCCCGGCGCGCGCCTGCTGCTGACGATCTCGGGCGTGCAGCGTCAAAGCCTGTCAGTCGGCACGCCGGTCAACGTTCGTCTTGACCTGGACCTGGTGCATGTGATGCCGGTTCGTTCGCCCTGACGCACTCCTGCGTTCACGCAAACGCGGCAACCGGAAACAAAAACGCCAACCGGGTCGGTTGGCGTGATGGCAAGGAAACACAAGGGTTTCCGGGTGTCTGAAATGGTGCGGCTGGCGGGGATCGAATTCGTGAAGCAACCGATCATATCCGACACCCAAAACAAGTTTTTTCCAGATAAATCCTTGCTGATACAACCAACAGGCAGCTTTCAAGGGTTGAACATCTAGACGTTCAACCTGACTGACCCGGCGTGAATTGGACTGGGTTGTACGCGCCAGTTACCAGAGCAGTACCAGAAGGTCGAGGCCCATTCGTACTCCCTCGCCTTGTCCATCAGTCTGGTCCATGTCCCCGGCAAGGTGATGGTGTAAGTCGAGCATTGGGGGTATAGAACAGTAAAACTACACCGGTACGCTCCGACTTCTTGGAGCCCGCTTGAGCTGCAAAGGCGGACTGCGTACTTAAAGTCCTTGGTCCGAGGCATCAAAGCGGGAGCGCTCTGACCTTTCTTTGTGCATCGGCAGGGCTAATTAGTATGTCGGCCAAGAATTACCAGATACTTCTTAAGAAGTATTGGACATAAGCATTCGACATCTTAAATAGGTTCACCCCATAATAAGTTGAACCCAATTTTTGATGGTTTTTTCTTCTGTCTTTGTTGATTAGCTTATCGGCCTTATATCGCTTTTACAAAAAAAAAAGAAGAAGAATCGATGACTAGCAAGAAAGGTTGTGGATAGCTTTTGCATACCCTTGATCAGCTGCTTTGCGCCACCAGAAGGTTGCTTGCGCAGGACTTCTAGGTACTCCATTACCAATGTCGTACATAACTCCCAAATCGTACTGCGCTTCAACATTTCCTTGCTCAGCGGCTTTGCGCCACCAAAATACGGCTTGTGCGTAATCTTTGGGGACTCCGAGTCCATAGTTGTAGCACATGCCCAATTTATTCTGGGCGGATACAGAACCTTGATCTGCTGCCTTGCCCCACCAAAAAGCCGCTTGTATTGGGTTTTTCGGCACACCTTCACTATCGCAATATAGTCTAGCGAGATTGAACTGAGCAATCTCCACTCCTTTTTCAGCAGCCTTAAGTAGCCAAAGAACTGCAGACCCATTATCTTTTGAAACTCCTGCTCCTTCAGCATACATTATTCCAACAAGAGCTTGCGCCATTGGATGACCCTGATCAGCAGCCCTTCTGTACCAGAGCACAGCCTGTTTATCGTCTTTTGTCAGGCCCACTCCTTGACGATACATTTCACCAAGAACAAACTGCGCAGCGTCATAGCCTTGTTCAGATGCTTTGCGGAACCAGATAGCAGCCTGCTCTCGGTCTTTGGGAAGACCCTGTCCATTGTTATAAAGAACACCAAGGTTGTACTGAGCTGAAGAATTACCTTGATCGGCTGCCTTTTTATACCAGTAGGCCGCTTGCTCATCATCTTTTGGGGTGCCCTCGCCATCACGGTACATTTCCCCGATTTTTAGCGCAGCCGCCTCAAATCCTTGATCAGCAGCTTGACGAAAAAAATATAGCGCCTGCACTTGATCTTTGGGAACACCCTTGCCGAAGTAGTGGAGAAACCCAAGATTGAACTGAGCTTTTGCACTACCTTGGTCAGCAAGTTTTTGGAATCCCGCAAAGGCGGCTGTGTAATCCTCAGCCTCGTATGCGGCAAATGCTGCGACGTGAGGATCAGCTTCGTTTACCTCCTTATCGCCGCCAAAACTATTAGGGCGTGCTGGTGCGGTTGCGGGCTTTCGTCCAAACAGACCAAACATCAGAATTTCTCCTTGGTTATTCAAATGGAAAAAGCTTTGTCAATCCAATTAAAGCAACGGCAGAAATCTCCGTTTTTTGGCGGCAGTTGAAAGTGCCTTTGGATTACTGAAGGTCCCAACCTCATGCTTGGGAGTCATTGGATGAGCAGAAAACTGCACACGGGTACTTTGCAAGGCGCCTTTGTCCCAAACCTCAATCTTCAGCCGAAATCATCGCCATGCCACTTCCCAACAGCGTTGAACCAATTCCAAACAGAAAAAAGAATGGCGCCATAACTAACAAGGGCGCCAAAAAGAGCATGACGATCCCGATTATTACGGTCCCGAAAAGTAAACCGAGCCACGCTGCCTCAATAATGAAGGCGCCAACAATCATGCCGACCCCGCAAAGGATGAATAGCAGCCCCGTAAGCTTCTTTTGCATTTAAATTTGACCGTTCCTTAAATCATTCGCAACGAGCAAACAATGGTCAGTGTACGTCACCAATGCTGAGCTGAAGGCAGACTTGCTGAGGAAGCTCGTCGCGAGCCCTGCAGCTGCGTCGCTAATGCCATACAACCGGACGCTCGACTTTGGTGTAAGTCGAGCATTGGGGTATAAAACAGTAAAACTACACCGGCAGGCTCCGACTTCTTGGAAGCAGCTTGATCTGGCTGGGTGACGTGCCGCACGGCATTGCGTATCATCGTTGGCGGTAGTTCTTCACCCTGGACTATCAGCATGCCTCACGAAACGCCACCCAAAATTCGCAAGATTCCCTTTGCGACGGTCATTGACTTCACCAATGCCAACCTGAACGAAGCCATCCGGCTGGTGCAGGCTCATGGTCTAGCCTAGGTTCAGTTCTGCTCTAGAGGCGATAAACCAGACAAATCCTCAACTTGATGAATCACTGGCAGCACTTCATACAGGTGTGTATAAAAAGTCAATTTGGGAAATAGGGGGGTGTGATTGCGGTTGGAACTGACATCCCATGTGCAGTCTCATATCGCCGCAAATGGACGCTCGACCCAACATGCATGGCAGTGCTCTTTAGTCTCGCTACAAATTGGAGCTATTGGGCATCCCTAGTCCCTCTATTTCAAGTCTCAAAAAATAAAGTGCAGCACGCGCCCGACTGGCTCCTACGTAGAGCATTTCGAGGTGTTTACTGGCGCGGGTATCAATACCTACCAAGATCACCACGTCTGCTTCCAGCCCTTTGAATTCGTGAAGCAGCCTATGACATCGGACACCCAGAGCACGGCTTTTCCAGATAAATCCTTTCAAATACAAGCTACAGCCGACCATCATGGGGGTGCCCAGTCGCCAGTCCCACTTGACTGATATGTAAGGAATTGGACTGGGTTGTACGCGTCAGTTACCAGAGCAGTACCAGCAGGTCGTGAGCTACCCGTACCTCCACCTCAACAAACCGTCAGTTTAGATGCTGTCTCCAGCAAGGTGCTCGTGTAGATCATGAGTCAGGGGGTTACATGATCAGTAGGGTACACCGCTTGGCGCTGCTGATCTCCAAGCTTTTGTACATACTGGTGGGGTGCAGGTGAGCGCTGGCTTCGATCGCTTCCTCGACAACTTATGCGGTCCTGGTTTTGATGTCGAAAACAAGTCGTGGCGCTCATAGGCGGGCGGCAAGTCCCACGAGGCAGGGTGCAGGACAATCATTCGAACAAGAAGTCCGACAACAATGCCGACTAGAGCCTAGCTACAACACCATCAGCCTTGCGACAGGACAATCTTTATGCTAGGATGACAAAAAAGGTACAGTTCTTCTTACGGGGGGAAGTAGTTCTGTCGCCTTAAAAAAAGGTAATGCATTGCGACCTTTAAACAAAATTATTTATATCCCCTGCATTAGGAAACCATTATGAATGCCAAAACTCGACTTGATAAAGTACGCTCACAACTTGAGCAGAGTGGTGTTCGCGATGTCAAATTTTTTCTCGCAAAAGGCGTATGTGACAAGTCATGCGCTGACGTAGCTGGAAAGGTCGCGGATTTCTTGGAAGGCTATCTTAATGGGTCTTTCCGCAAAGTTGATTCTTTTGGTGACTACCCAAAAGCAGCTTAATCTGCCGTGCCCTTAAAAATGGTCCTTGGGGCCATTTTTTTATTTCAGAATAAAAACAATGAATATTTCAAGTCACGATTTGTCATGCTGCATAAATAAAGCAAAAGAGATAAGTGAAGTTTACAATTCGAGATCACTGAATTCATCTGACCCCAAACGCTCTCTCGATTTACTGACTGAGGTTTGCACCGATTCTAGCGGTCGTCCCATCGAGATTTATAAAGGCGATGGGGACGAGAATGATCGCTGGCTTTATGGTACATGCTTGCTATATCCTGAAAAATCTGTAGTGCTTTACGCGCACTACCTGAATTCCTGCTGGGAAAGATTCACTGTTTGCAAGGAATTATTTCACATTGTTCTTGACCAGGATGAATATCGAACAATCGATATTTTCCAACATATTCAGAACATTATTCTTGCATTTCCAGATGATGAAGCCAGCCCGACAAAGCCGGTTATATGTGAAATATTAGCAGAAATTGCAGCTATGGAATTTATGCTGCCGTATCTTCGCAGGGAGCAGATCATTAAGGTAAATGGCTGGTCCGCAATGGATATCGCACAACAATATAAGATTCCATGTCTTCTAGTGGAGAAATATTTATCCAAACACTACATGTTGAATCTGAAAAATAATTAATATAAACCGCCTCGGCGGTTTATATTTTCCTCGAAGAATAATGATTGCTTATTGAAGATTGCGCGATAAATCAGCTTAATCTTTATATTAATGGATGCGGGCACTTCAGTTTAAAGCGTATTATTGCGACATCGTTTGTCGTTTCATCACTGCCAAATTCTCCAACTGCTGTCGTAAAACCAGTTCGTCAAATTGATGCTGCGCTGCGGTTCTAGCGGATTTATTCCAGACGCTTAAGAGTGCTTGCACAACCTGTATATATGCTTAGCCGTCGCTATACAGCTAGACGCTCAGTTTTAGTGTAAGTCGAGCGATGGGGTATAGAACAGCAAAATTACACTGATACCCTCCACCATCTTGGAATAAGCTTGATCCGGCTGGGTGACGCGCTGCACGAGGTTGCGTATCATCGTCGGTGGTAGTCCTTCACCCTGGACTATCAGCATGCTTCACGAAACGCTACCCAAAAATCGCAAGATTCCCTTTGCGACGGTCATTGACTTCACCAACGCCAACCTGAACGAAGCCATCCGGCAGGTCCAGACTCATGGTCTTCCCCAGGTCCAGTTCTGCTCCAAAGGCGACAAGGGCTTTCACGCCATGGTCTATCCGACCCGCGCCACCTTTTATGCCAGCTACAGCGTGCCCCGGCGCCTTGGCGTTCAAGCCAGACGCTGTGGACGCATTGCCGTCGGCGTGTTCGGTCTGCACACCATTGCCCAGGCTCGTGCCGCTTTTCAAGATGTGCGTCGCAAGGCCTTTGCTGGCATCGACCCCAAAGCAGTCAAGGCGCGTGAGCTGACATATGCTGAATTTCATGTCCAGCACTACCAAGTGCAGTGCGTCAGCCGGCAAAAGAAAACCCTTCAAACCGATCTGGGGCGCTATGGCAAATGGATTGAACCCGATCTGGGCCGGATGTTGCTGCCGCAGATCAATGCCACAGCGATCAACAAGCTGGTGGTCAAGATGCAGGATGCGGGCTTGGCGGCCGCAACCATTCGCAACGTCATTGGGCAGTTGTCGAGCAGTTTGAACCTGGCGGTCGAGTTGGAATTCATCGACAAGAACCCGGCCAAGTACGTCAAGCTGCCCCGGGTTTTCAACCAGCGCACTCAAACCTTCACGGTCAGCGAAATTACGGCCTTGGTCACGGCCGCGAGCAGGCGCCCGGAAACCGTTGCATCCAGGCTGTTGATGCTGCTCGCCTTCACCGGTGCTCGGCTGGGCGAAGCGACGAACGCGAAATGGCAGGACATTGACCTGGAAAAAGGCCTGTGGCAGCTGCCTACCCAGAAGTCCGGCAGGCCCGGTGTGATCTATTTGTCGGACGCTGCCAAGGCAGTGATCTGCGAAGTGATGCCATTCAAACGCAACGAGTTTGTATTTCCAGCAGGCAACAAAGGCAATGACCGGCTGTCCCGGCCAATCCGCCTGTTCAGGCGCATTTTGCAAGATGCGCAGATTACGGCGCCTTACCGCATTCATTGCCTACGCAGCGCGTGGTGTACCACCTTGATCGAGGCTGGCGTGCCGATAGAAATCGTCAGCCAGGGCGCCCGACATTCGAGCCCGGCGGTGACCCGCATTTATGTTCAGCCCCATGCATCGGCATTGACAGCGGCCAACGAACGGTTTGCCCAGCTCATCCGGCCCCCTATTTTTGGCGATGCTCTGCCAGGCGCTGCGGCTTGACTCTGGACGCCGCCCTGAACTACCCCCCTCCAGTGGGATTGAGCTGGTTCTGCGGCGCAGAACCCTGCCCCATTTACCATCCGGCGACAAAACATCACCAGAATTTTTTGTAGTGCTTTGCCGGGTCATTTCAAAAATAATTCAAGGTAAGGAAGCACAGCAAAGCTTCTGAAAAAACGGTTCTCCGGATGTAAATGTTGAAAAAAGGGAAATGCAATGAAATCAGTACCGGCCACGGCCACCAACAAAATCAAAAGCGCTGGCAAGCCAGTGGTCATTGCCAAGAAAAAATCTATGGCCGTCAAACTGGTCAAAAAAAATTCTGTGCCAACTATTGTTAGCAGTGCTGCTGTTCAGGGACCGCTTGACCGCCCACATCATGGGGTACGTGCTACCGACGTTGGACTCGGTGTACTTGAGATTGAAGACAGTGTCTTTTTTGAACTGGTCGAGCATGACAAGGTCTATTGCGCCATGATCGTGGAAATGATTAAGCACTTGCGTATGGTGCAAGGCTACGACGCAGTGCATATTGAGCAAGGTTACAACACAATGCGTACTGATGCAGGTTGGGACAGAGTACGTAGTGCGCTGACTGAAAAAGCATTAGACAAGATGGTGGTGAGCATTCTGAGCCCTGGTGTTACTGAGCCTTTTAGCATCAAAGAAGCTTTTGAAAAGCCTTTGGATTACAGCAAGATTTCTGACTTGGCTGATTTCAATTTTGATTGCATCAATGTCCTGCGGAGGGCTGCAGCCTGAACGGGCTGCATGAAACCCTTGATGGCGAATTGATGCCAGACCCCCTGACGGCCTGTAGACCTTCAGGGAGTCTTTAAAGAAACCGAAGCGTTAAAAACGATTTACAAGACACCCATGATTCGAGGAAATCCCTAATGAACACATTTGAAACGGCGCCCCCAGTAGGGTTAGGTCAAGTCCCAACTGCCAATAAGCGTGCTGCTGTCCAAGTCACTGATGGCCCCAAACCGGGCGCTGTCGATGACACGCTGTACCTCACCGAAGAACTGGCCGCCTGGCTCAGGATATCACCGGCTGCCATTGAGAAAGACCGATCCCTCGGAAGGGGCAGCTACCCGCCATTCGTCAAGGTCGGTGGACGCCGGGTCTGCTACCGCCATGGCGACATCATGACCTGGCTCCATGCCAACCGTTATAACCATGACAGCACCCGCGCTGCGCCCGTTCGCTAAGGAACCCAGTCGCCAGCGAGAAAAAAGAAAATGCCCGGTCAGTCCGGGCATTTTTCATGGTGCGGCAGGCGGCACCATACCGCCCTGTGAAGCCGTCATCAAGACCGATAATTGGTCGCTGGACTGGCGCAGCTTGGAAGCGCTTAAATGCGCGTAACGAATTGTAATATCAGTCCCGTGATGGCCTAGCAACTCACTGACAGCCTGCAGGCTGACGCCTTCATTGACCAATATGGAAGCGAAAGTGTGACGAAGTGTGTGCAAAGTAGTGGTTTTGTGGTCAATGCCTGCTTCCTTCAACACTGCCAGCCAGGCGCGCTTGGGGTTGAAAATCGGCCGCCCTTGCACCTTGCCGGGAAAGACATAGGGGTTGTTTGGCGCTGGCTGGCGTCCCAGCAGCACCGCACGCGCCTGCTCGTTCATCACCACATGCCGCGCCCGGCCGCTCTTGGGGTTAGGGATCGTAATGAGCCGTTGTTCCATGTTCACATCCGAATGCCGCAGCTGAAGGATTTCATTCTTGCGGCAACCCGTGGCCAGTAGCAGCTGAAAGAAGTCGGCCATGATCCGGTTGGGCGAGTTGTCCAAAGCATGCATGAAACGGTGCAGCTCATCCATCGACAGGTAGCGGGTGCGGATGTTGTTCTCCTGATGCATCCGGACCGGCTGGGGCGTGTGGGCGCTTGGCGGCAACAGGCCCCATTGAATAGATAGTGTGTACGCACGTTTGACATTCTCCAGGATCCTGTTTGATGTGGCTGGACTGAGCTGAAGCTTTTTCTCGTTGTGAAACCGCTGCCATTCCAATGTGCTGATCTTCGCCATCTCCCGATGGCCAAAGGCGGGCAAGATATGCCAGACAGCGCGACTCTGATCGACTCGAAAACTGCGTTTTGTGGCCTTGATGTGCGGCAACAGGTAGTCTTGATAAAACGCCTGATATGTGATGCCGCCCTTGCGTTCTTCCTCCCGCTGGTCCTGCGGGTCGATGCCCTTGGCCAGCAGAGCGCGCCATTCGATGACCTGCTGGCGGGCCGCATCAATGGATGTTTCAGGGTAGCTGCCGATTTTCAAGGCACGCTTTCGGCCTTCGATCTGGTAGCGCCAGAGAAACACCTTGCGGCCAAGCCGATTGACTTGCAGGCGCAGGCCCGCGATGTCCTGGTCGGAATATTCCTGCTCCGTGCTGGCCGCGTCCGGCGGGCATGGCGGCAAGCCTTCAATGGTTTTTTTGGTGAATTTAAATTGACGTTTCATGGCATAAAACTCCTTGAAGATGGTGGTCGGTGGATGGGTGGATGGCGAACGGCGCGGGTGCTGGCGGGCGGCAAAGGCGGACTGCGTACTTGAAGTCCTTGGTCCTGGGCATCAAAGGCGGTGCCGCTTTGACCTGTTTTGAGCATTGGCAAGGCGCATGGGAGAACCGGCAGGTGCAAGCAAGTGCCCTTGCCCGGCGGCTGGTCCGTGTCTGGTGTTTGACGCTGCTTTCGCTCCGCCATCAGCGGCGGACTCGGCAACGGTCACACTGCCGGAGTACGGAAGCGGTCAAGTTCAAGCCAGTGCGCTGGCCTTGCGACGGCTCGCGCCTCTTATCAAGTTGCTGAATGCATGTTCAGACAAGTGAGCGCCTTCATTGGGCTTCAGCCGGGCTATTGGCGCATGGCCCGTGCTAGCCGCCGAAAAGCGGCTTTCATTTCCGGGCATCCAGCTCAGTATTCCGAAGGCAGTAAGTAAGTGCTTGAGCTGCGGTCGGCCTCCGTGATCAGCCAGATCACGACTCCGGGCGCAATCAGGTAGTTCGACAGCAGACGATCCCCGTATTTCAGCGCCTGCTCGTTCGCCTGCGCGTCTTCACGGGGCACCGTACCCCAATCGCCCGATAGGTGACGGCGCAGCAAATCCAGCGGTAAGCAGCCATGCGCTTGCATGGCAGCCAAAGCTCCGGGCGTGGCCACAATTTGTCCGGCGCTGAACCGGGGTGTAAATGGTTTGGCGGCTGGCTCGTCGCCTTGGGCTGGCGATTTGTTGAGATTCGACATGGTGGGTACTCCAAAAGCGCAAAAAGCCCAAACCGGTGATGGTTTGAGCCTTCGCAGGGGGTTGATAAAGGGGCGGAAATCAGCCTGAACAGGCGGGTGAAATGGCGGAACACATAAACGCGGCGAGCACCGCAGGCCTGCAGGTGCGAACAACAACTTGTTTATTCAGGCAGGCCAGACAGGCTCGATGTCGCCTGTTTCGCGAGCGTGAATTCGCGACAGAACCGAACCAGTTCGGTCACGGGCAGCTTGGGCACGATCAGCGTCACGCCGAACCCCGAGTCGCTGAGGATGAAAAGCAACTCATAACTGCTTTCATGCTCCTCGATCAGCTCGAAGCTCGGAATGAATCCGGGCTGGCCGTGATTCACCGTGCAGCAGTAGCCAGTGGTGATGGCAATGTGGTGGGCGGCTTCCAACTCAGCGATGGTGTCGTGCGGCTCGACCACCACGAAGTAGCCCAGTTCGGCCCATTCGTAGTCGGGCGAACGCAACTCTTCAAAGCGCCCAATGACCAGCGCCTGGATGGCAGCATCTTTCACCCGCGCCCCATCGGCCGGTTCACGCAGCGTCATCATGGCTGACTGCCTCCGCATCCACATTGGCCGTATCAGTGGCATCAACTGCATCGGGCGTTGCCTCAACAGGTGTTTTGGCAAGGTGCAGAAGCTTGCGGGACTTTTTGCCCTTCAGAGGCGGGATGTCAGCTTCCGGCATGGACTTGTCATTGACAACCGCCTCGGGCTTGGGTTGCGTATCCACTGGCGCTGCGGGTGCGAAACCCCCCTTCCCTTTTGGCGCTGGCGGTGTGTAAGGCTGGCCCTCCTGCGCCAGGATTTGCCGCTTCCACTCGTCCCAGTTGCCCGACACCGCATGCAGGTGCGATGCATCGACCGTGGGCAGAACGAGGAGTTCCTGCCGCATGGCAGCCATGAGAAAACCAGCGTTGTTCGCAGAGCGACCGACGAAGGCTGGCGCAAATAGCTTGGCAGGCACCGGTTTTTTGCCGTCCACCTTGGCCAGGCACTGCTGAATTTTTTCGAAGGCCACGATTTCAGGCGAGAACTGTCCCGACCCGTCATTGGCCAGGAGGGTGAAATAAACGCTTTGGCTGTCGGCGTCCTTGAGTACCGCGTAGGTGATGCTGCCCTCGCCGGTCTTGCGGGCGCGCTCGGTCTTGATCAATAAATGAGTGGTGGTCATGGAAATGGCTTTCGGTTCGCTCAAACAAAAAGGGCCTTGAAGTTAACCAAGGCCCTTGATGGGTGAAGTTGAAGATGGTGGTGTCAGTTCTTGATGGCGCGTTCGATCATGCGGCCCAGCGTGCCGCCCACGAAGGCGCCGACCGGTCCATAGGTCGAGCCCACGATGGCACCGAACGATTCGCCTGGCGTTGTCGCAGAATCCGTTAAGTACAGATTGGCCGATTCCACGGCCGATGACAGGGTTGAAGTAAGCATTGAAATCCTTGCACGAAGTGAAATATTAATAAACCATAATGACCAGACAGGATCAGGTCATTTAAATAATATATAAATGATATTCACTTCAACATCAAAAAAATTTAATACAAATTGAGCACAAGCATTATCTACAGATATAAAGCTATTCATAGCGTGACTTAAAAGAGCTTAAATCTATCCAATCGTTATGAATTACTTGCTTTTCCTGTTTTTTAGGTACGTTTGAAATTACTTCGTTTTCTTTTTCTTTTTTTGATTGCACTTTTTTGGACGCAGCAATAAATCCGTTTAGCAAGCGGTCAATAGCATCAGCCAGGTCACCGTTACCATCAATAATATACCTAAGTTGTTTTGCGGGGGGTGATAACCCTAAAGCACCATCAACAGGTACACTCTTTGTTTTATTAGTTATTTGATACGCAAAATTTGAATCAGAATATTGATGCACATCCCAATCACTAAATTTAATTTTTGTTTTCCATTTTGCTCTTAGTGTCTCTGCTACCAAATCAGGTTTTTTTTCTTTTATTAACGCGTCTCCCCACCCCCCTGAAGCACTGAAACTTCCAGAAGCATTTTGAGCTTCGACTAATTTCTCATTTTTGAAGAAATTCAAAACCTCATCATATTCAGACAGCGAATTATTATCTTTAGCTAAATTTGTGGGAAGCTGCAAACTTCTTTTCAGTTTTATATAACCCTCGGAACACTTCTTTTTACAAATAGCGATATCAGTTTTATCAATCAAGTTAACTAATTGCTCTAATATCGAATCTGACCTCGCACCCACAGCCAGATAATGATGAGCAAACGTGTTGGTTTTTTCCTCGTAGATAAATACGATATTCCCCTGCCAAGCTACACCAGTAGTCGATACTCCTTCTACTTTCGCATTCAAAACTCGATAATTAAGACCTGGCACATTCATAAGTGGCAAGGAAAGAAAAGGACTTGACTTGCTCCAAAAGGGAATATGCAGCTTTTCGATCTTAAGTTTGTGGGCTGGCGTTAAAACCTTTTGACCTTGTAGTCTTGGCGACCTGAACCTAACCTTCTGCGTACCAATCGCTCCTTGAAGCTGGTCTACCCATCCTTTTAAATGCTGGTATGAATAGGTCGAATGCAAACTACTGTAAGCAAAGAAGAGCAGTGCCCCTAAGCTACCCAAGTCGAAAATACATTCCTCTTGATAAAACGCTACCGCAACTGAATCAATACTGCCATCTGGGTTTTTGATTTTTGGGCGTTTACTACTTTTGTCTGTTGCTGCCATGACTTGACTACTGAAAGTGTTGAAGTCGCAACAGTGTAGAGCGACGCTTCCGACCTTGTTGCATCAGTCCTTCTCATGGCAAGGCATATTTTTTTGCCATTCATTTTTAGTTGCTTTGCATGGGTATTGGTGTGCAAGCGCGGCTGATGATGGCCAGTCAAATAGCCACCTCCGCATCTTGCAAAAACCCATGACGCGTTGCTAGCCTGTGAAGGGCCGGGATTTTTTGAACGGCGCAATCTACTTGAACCGGCAGCAATGGTCGAAGCCGCTTTGCCCTATCCCGTCTTTCTTTCCACTGGGTAATGTGGTCGATGGCTCCGATGTAATTTGGTTGGGGTGCGCTAACAGTTTGTGCAGACCGCTGGCTTCGTTCATCCCTTCACACCGCATCAAGCAAGTATCCGTTTGCGGCATCTTGGCATTTTGTACCCGATGCTGTTTGTGTCGCTGCACCGACCTCTGCTTTGGCTGCATTGGCGTATGTCACTTTCCGGAGTTTTCAGCAGCAGTGCTCGGGCGACCGGCACCGCGCCGAAATGGCGCCACCTGAACCTCCGAATTTTGTATTTGTCAAGAGAAGATTTTCTCCCTAAGCGTCCCCCTCCGCGCGACCTCGGTCGATTCTTCCCTAGGAGATACCTAGGTCGCCGCCTGTGCGTTTTGACAACTTGCACCCATTATTTTTTCATTTACGAAAAAACACGCCTGCTTAAAACTTGAGCCAATCGCCGGGAACAGCTCGGTGGCCACAAATAGCCCATCGCAATTTGTCATTTTCAACTTTCAAGGAAATTTCATGTCTAACCACATCACAACCCCCAGCGGGGACCTTATTGCCCGCCTCCTGATTCAGCGCGTCTCGCACATTCCCAATAAAGGCGTAATGGTCAAGGACAGCCACAACCACATGCTGGCTTACATCGCGGTAACTGACAACACCCTGGGCATACAGGTGCGAGATTTGTTCAATGACTTTGTGAAAGCAGGGCGCAATGCCAAGCAACCCGACTGGTCATTCCTGACCCAGCCAGTCCCCGCACCCGCACCCGTTGTCATAAAGGCAACGAAGCTCCCCAAGGGGCCTTCTACCGACACCAACACCACCACGGAAGTCTAAACAAAAAGATTGAACAGAGCCGTGTAGCCCGCAGCAATGTGGGCTAGGCGGCTCTTTTTTTGGACCACACTATGACTGTCAATTTCAACCACGAATCCGATTTTTCCCTGCCTGCCGACGAGCGGTGCAGCTCAGACGTAGGGGGCTATATACCGCAGACATACACCAAGCGCCTTGAGCCTGCTCCAGCGTTTGAGCTTGATCTTTTGGATGACTCTTTTTTTGACCCAGAAGCCGACCTTGAGCGGCAATTGCAGGTCGCCGACAACGAGCTGAAGGACTTCATGGCTGACCCGACAAAGCCCTGCCCCGGTCGCGGCCCCGAAGTCCATGTCGGGCTCGATGCCGAATGGGAGTTCGACCCTGTAGCCAACCAGAACAACATTCTTTCAGTGCAGTTTTTCCTGATCGGCGAGAACGGCGCCTATCCCCGCGTTCTGTATCCCAAGGGTTTTCACAAGGATGAACGGCTCAACTTTGCCAAGTCGCTGGCTAAGGTCATTGCCGAGGCGATGGCCGAGGGCTTTATTTATGAATGGCCTTCGCGCATCACGGTTTGTGGTTTCTTTTTGCGCGTTGACCTTGCGGCTTTTTCTGATCTGGCCCAGTTCAAGCATCAGATCGACAATGTGGGCGGTCGCGCTGCCACCATTGGAGACGATGCCGCCCTGCAAGTCGAGCTTGACCCGGCTGACCTGGCCAACATCACCCGCAGCCGCTCATCGGTGGTCGATGACAACAGCGTCATGCGCATGATGAAAATCCGCTTTATCGACATGGCCCGGCATGCGCAGGAAAAAACTTCGCTGCAGCAGATGGGCGACCTTCTGGGCTACCCAAAACTGGCCCTGCCCGAGGGCTACAGCATTGAGCGCATGGGCGCGTTGCTCAAGGGTGACAAGCCGGCCTTTGAGGCGTATGGGCTGCGCGATGCGGAAATTGCCGTGCGGTACATGCTGAAGCTGCAGGACTTTGCCCGGACGCAGGCCGGAGCGAAGTCTTTGCCAGCGACCGCGAGCGGGCTGGGTGTGATGATGTTTCTCAATTCCCTAAAGGCCAGTGGCGTGGACCATCACGAGGTGTTCGGCCTGAAAACCGTTTCTGACACGGTTTATAGCAAAACCGGTGAGCGTGGCAAGGGTGGCGTAAAAACGGTTACGCACCATGTGGCGACCAACTTTCGCGCCATCCATGAGCCGTTTATTTCGGATTGCTACCACGGCGGGCGCAACGAGTGCTATCTGTATGGACCGACCGAAGTCAGCATCTGGAACGATTTTGATTTGGCTGGTGCTTACACGACCGGCATGGTGGACCTGCGCCATTTCGAGTACAGCGGCGTGAAATTCACGACAAATCCTGAAGATTTCCGGGGCCACACCCTGGGCTTTGCATGGGTCAAGTTCTCCCATCCCGAGACGGTCCGCTACCCGGTCCTGCCGGTTCGTCATGAGCGGCTGGGGTTGGTGTTCCCGATGGCGGGCGAAAGCTACTGCACCGCGCCGGAAATCGAAGTCGCCTTGCGTTTGGGATGCGAAATTGAAGTGCTGCATGGCATCGTCTATACATGGAAAACCGGCGATGACCGCATCTTCGAGCCTTTCACCAAGCGCATCCGCGAACTGCGCGCCGCGCATCCCAAGGGCAGCATGCCCGAGCAGTATGCCAAGCTGCTGGGAAACTCCTGCTATGGCAAAACGGCTCAAGGCCTACGCGAAAAGCGCGTGTTTGAATCGCGCACCATGAAGACGGAAAAACTGCCGCACTCGCAGATCACGAACGCAGCGATGGCGGCGCACACCACCGGCTTTGTCCGAGCCGTCCTAGCGGAAATACTGAACGGTATTCCAGCGCACCATCAGGTTGTTAGCGTGACCACGGACGGCTTTTTGACGACAGCCGGTCAAAACGATCTGGACTTGACCGGTCCCCTGGCACGGCGCTACCAGGCACTGTGCGAGCGCGTCGCGCCGGACAAGGGCATGCTGGAATGCAAGCATCAGGTCAGCCAGCTCATCCCTTTTAGGACCCGTGGACAGCTGACCGCCCAGTCCTACGGTGATGGCGACATCGTGCTGGCAAAAGCCGGGGTTTCGCCCCCCGTGCCACGCAAGGACCACAACGCCTACATGGTGGACTTGTTTTTTAATCGCCAGCCCGGTGACAAAACCCAGACCCGTTCTTTCACGTCCATGCGCGAGCAGTGGGTCACGGGCGAGGATGTGCTGATGAAGACGCAGGATGTCACGCTCAATATGGAGTTTGATATGAAATGCCGTCCGGTTAATCCTTCAATGTGCGCTGTGCAAGGGGTGGAGCATCTGGTGTTTGAAACGGTGCCGTGGCCCACTGCCCGCGATGGCGAGCGCGCCCGTGCCTATTTTGATGAGTGGCGTCGAAAGAACTGCTTAAAAACGCTGGGTGATTTCCAGCGCTGGCAAGAGCATTACCAGTTCGCTGGCGCCAAAGCCAACCGAAAACAAGTTGGAGGGATCAGCGTAGGCATCAACGCAACCGCTGAAGGCGCTGTAGGCTTGGCCCGGCGGGGTTTTTTGCGTGCTTATGCGCAAGGTGCCTGGGGGCTGACGCGGACCATGAGCTACCCTCAACTTTCCGCCTGGCTCACGGCACAGGGTTACCTGACCAAGGCCGATGAACTCAAGAATGCCAAGCGCTCCCCACTGGTTGACGGTGTGGTGCCGGACTCACTACAGGTCCGGGCGCTGCTTAATATCTTGAAAGCACAGTTTCCGGCGCTTGAGGTTGATCAGTTTCTGGTGTCAACGACCGGACTTTGACCCGCTGTCTTGAGCTGGCTTTTCTTGCCCCGTGCAGTTCAAACTGCATGGGGCATTTTACATTTTGGCATAGCGACTGGAGGCCCACAGTCAACCCTGAATCAACAGAAGGTCATCTCAAGAAATTTCACATTTCACAAAGGGAATATGGCCCAGATCTTCGACAACATAGATCAGAACTTGCTGACAACGCTGCGTGCGACTATGCAGGTATCCCATCGTTCAGACTTATAAGTAGGCTACTTAAAAAATTTGCGAGACTGGCTTGTTATTGACGCTCTAAATGAGAAACCCAATTTCCGACCCCTGAATACCAAATTATCGATACCGTTATATTAAATAGGTATTACATACTTTCATAAACAAAAAACTCGAACCTTATCTTTGTTTTTGTCATGGCTGGACGTAACCCAAGAAAATATATATGACGCAAAAATCTTTAGTTTGTCTTCTAAAACATAGCTCAAGCTCCAAAACTATTCGATTCCTCTTAAGCTCTTAGCCTGTTCGAAAATTTCTTTATAAACTTCTTCCCAACCAACCCCACTATAACTGCCTTCTTCTAGCAAAATAATCAATCCAGCTTGCAATTCCGCTCCTATATCAGGCCGACAATTCCAGTCAGTGAATCTAGCTTTCTCGACAATCAAATCAGCAATCTTCTTAGATAATATTAATAAACTTTCATTTATAACAAAAAATTTATTCTGATCCGCAAGTGAACGTAAAATATCATAAAAAGCCGCTTGCTCTTCACTCAATCCAGCATGACTCACACTCTTTTGCTCAAGTGAAATCTCTTTGCATAAATTAAAAAATTCAGCAAGGAAACCATCTACTCTTTCGGGAGATGATTTTGTGTCCTCATGTGCAAGATTATACCTATCAACAAGAGACTGAAATTTCTTGCCGAACGATACAGATTTGACTCTATTCTTTCTTTCTAAACTTGCAATTGCTCGAGCAATAATACTTTGCAGAACTTTAGCCTTCGTACTAACTAGGCTAAGACTCTCGATCTTCTCGAAAGTCTCGTCATCAATTAATGAAATATTAGTTATTTCTTCATAACCTATTCCAATTATTGTATCTATTTCATCTAACCTGAGTGCTTCATTAACCATATCACGGACTTTGGAGTTCATTTGCTGCAAATCCGGTGCATTACCTTTAGTTAACTTAAATAAAATCGATCGTATAGCTGTATAAAAATGAATACGACTTCGTTCTGCCAACAACAAATCATCATTACCCGAACATATTTCATATGCAGAGTTCAAGCCCTTTACTGTTGACATAAACTTTCGCTCAAAGTTAGTTGTTTCTTGCACAAACTCTGCAGCGTCTCTCAAACAATAAAGTCTATCGACCGGTACTTTTCCATAATAGCGGTCAAAATCAAACCCTACAAACATGTCGTCAAGCGTGGCTAGATTGGCTCTAGCAATTTTAATTAAATCTTCTACCTCATCAATATTCAACGCATTACCTGTGGCAAATTGCTTTAAGGCGATGTTCAATTGTGGACGGATTCCAATATAATCAACAACAAGCCCTTTTTCTTTACCAGCAAATTTTCTATTAACACGGGAAATTGTCTGTATTAGGTTATGAAGTTCAATTGGTTTGTCTATGTAAATAGTGTCCAAAGATGGAACGTCGAATCCAGTCGACCACATATCAACTACTATAGCAATTTTGAAGTTGCTATCTTCTATCTTAAATTGCCTATCTAATTCTTTTTTATAATCCTTACTTCCAAGGAGTTTATATAGTTCTGCATCATCGTCTTGGTTACGAGTCATAACCATTCTAATGCGCTCAATAGGCTTTGCTTCTTTCTTTGACTTATTTGCTGAGCTTATGTGACGACTTGAAATATCACATTCAGCCCACTGTAGGCGCAAGGCAATAATCTCCCGATATAAGTTATAAGCTATTGTTCGATTGCTGCAAACGAAAAGCGCCTTTCCAGCTACAGTGGCTCCTTCACTCAAGCGACGCTCATAGTGCGTAACGAAATCTTTTGCCACTAACTTTAATCGATTGCTATCTCCTAGAATCGAATCAATTTGAGTGCTAGCATATTTACTTTCCTCTACTGCATAGAAATTTGCTCCATCATTTGCACACTTCGCATAGTATTCTTCAATTTCTTTGACCTTAACAGAATTAAGAGCTACCTTTGCAAATCGACGTTCGTATGCTAGTGGGACAGTAATCTCATCCTGTACAGATTCCGCCATGGTGTACGTGTCGACCACATCTCCAAAAACCTTAATAGTTGTCTCGATCGGAGTGCCGGTAAATCCTACAAAAGTTGCTTCAGGCAAAGAATCGCGCAGATGTTTGGCAAAACCATACCTATAGTCGATGCCGTCTTCATATATTCTAATTTTAGGATCGAGATTAGTCTGACTTCTGTGAGCCTCGTCTGAAATACAGATGACATTATTTCGTTTGGTTAGACACTTCGTATCCTCTGTAAATTTTTGGATCGTTGTTAAGAAAACTCCACCACTAGCTTGACCTGCCAAAAGTGTTCGTAATTCCTCTCGGTTTTCAACGCTGATAATTTGATCGTCGCCGATAAATGTTTTTCCTGCAGTGAACTGGGCAGCGAGCTGATTATCTAAGTCTGTTCTATCAGTGATAAGAATTATCGTAGGGTTCGCGAAAGTTAGGGACTTCATGAGCAGTCTCGACAAGAACAGCATCGTATAGCTTTTGCCGCATCCAGTCGCACCGAAGTAAGTCCCACCTTTTCCGCTACCTGCTGGCTTTAGCCCATTTAATATGCTGCTGTAGAGGCGCTTTGTCGCATAATATTGCGGGTAACGGCACACAATTTTTTCATCTACTCTAGGATTATCAGGAAAAAATATAAAATTGTGAATAACATCACAAAGTCGAACTTTTTTAAATAAACCTTTAATCATAGTTAACAGAGAGTCAATGCCATCTTTTCCAACAGTTTCCATGCCATCGATTTTTCGCCAAGCATAAAAATGCTCGTAAGGAGAAAAAATAGATCCGATTTTGTTATTAATCCCATCACTAATCACACAAAAGGCATTATATTTTAGCAACTCAGGTAAATCACGACGGTATCGAACAGTGAGCTGCACAAAGGCATCATGCACAGTAGCCTTTTCGCGAACTGCGCTTTTAAACTCAAACACAACAAATGGAATACCATTGATGTAGAGAATCCCGTCTGGGATACGTTTTTCGTAACCGACGATCTCTAATTGATTTACCAATTTATAGATGTTTTGAGACACCTCGACATAATCTATAAGATGTATTGATAAGTCTTTATTTGCTGCATCTTCACGTCGAAAAATGAATCCATCCGAAACCCATAACATGAAGAGCTTATTACTTCCATAGAGATCAGATGAGGGCAACAATTCGAGTTTTTTAATAATCAGCTCAATTTCACTGTTCGTCAGTTTCTCAGCAGCATATTTAGTTCTCAAATAAGCGCGAAGATCATCCTTTATCAAAACCTCTTCGGGTGATCTCTCTATCTTTTCACCTATCACATGCGAATAGCCTTCATTGCCTAGCAGGTCAATTATTGCCTGCTCTAGTTGAGCTTCGGTAAATTTCATTTTATGTTTCTGTGGGATCAATGGCTTCAATTAGTTCTAGCTTTTTTTCCACAAGTTCTTCTTGCTTTTCGAATAATGCACGCAAGCAAATAAGCGCTTGTATCTTTTTGTCTGGAACCGGCACATTTAAGTCGCAAAATGACTCCCAACTAAACCCTCCTCGAACACTATTATCTGTCGTAAACCATGCCCGTCTGTCGAAATCCGATTCACGGAACCAGAGCATTAGATACTGAGGAAGTAGTTCATCTGGCTTCGTGATCTCAAACACTGTATACGCCGGAGATACAATTACAGGGTTTTTCCCGCTAAGCATACTAATTGGAACTAGTTTGTCTCGTCCCACATGCATTGGATTAAATGCAAATTGCCTCGGTTTTACAACCCGGTACTTCGACATGTCAGTGCCAATGGTATTGGCAACAGAGGCTATAAACTCCTTGTTCATGTTTATGCCACGTAGGTCAGTAATATATAAATCAACATTTCGCGTCGATATCTGACGTATGTATTTTCCTAGCTTTTCAGTTTTCATATACAGGTTCCTCAGGACGCAAAACCGCTAGTAGCTGGTCATTTGATTGACTATCTTTTTCCAACATTGAAAGCACTTCTTTCGCGATCTTATCTACATCATGTTCTTTTTTTGCAAAAGTCACGTCATGCTTAAAACAAATATACTTACTAGGTACTAATGAATAGTCTTTCTCGGCAATCTGCTTGATAGTCGCAGCGTAGCATAGCTCTTCTATATCTTGATAATTATCAACTGCATCTTGTTGTTGCCATGAATGAAAAATTCCAGCAATTTTTTTTATGTCATCATCTAAGTCAAAATTAATAAACTTTTTGTCTTGTATATGACCAAATGACCTGCCATCGATGAATAACACTTCATTCCGTCGATCACGTAACTGGACATTGCCAACCGTGCGCTTAACTTGGCGAGCATTTTTATTTTTATTTAAAATCCATAGCGAAACACTAATATCAGTAGTATAAAACATGTCCATTGGAAGCACGATAATCGCCTCAACTAAGTCATTCTCAATCACTCTTTTCCTTATTGTCTTCTCGGTTCCTTGAGCAGCTAGCGCCCCATTTGCAAGAATAAAACCTGCTGTTCCGTCATCTGAAAGCTTCGAGACAATATGTAAAATCCAAGCATAGTTGGCATTTTGCGTTGGTGGGACATCGTACCCCTCCCATCGCAGGTCATCGGTCAACTCATCTTTAGCGCGCCAACTATTTTGGTTAAATGGCGGATTAGCCATTACAAAGTCAGCCTTGAGATTTGGATGCTGATCTCTGAAGAATGTATCGTCTGCTCTATCTCCAAAGTTAGCAGGAATGCCGCGAATGGCCAGATTCATCTTAGCTAACTTTAATGTAGCTGAGGTGCCTTCTTGGCCATAAATAGAAACTTCTTTTTTATCACCCTGATGGCTCTCAATGAATTTAATGGACTGGACAAACATCCCACCCGACCCGCAACAAGGGTCATATATTTTCCCCTTATAAGGTTCAAGCAATTCGGCTATTAAGTTCACAATGCTCTTTGGGGTATAGAACTCCCCTTTTCCTTTGCCCTCCGCTAACGCAAACTTATTAAGAAAGTACTCGTAGACACGCCCAACAATATCAGATGATTTCTCTGCTAGGGTATTGATCTTACTGATCGTGTCAATGAGTGCTGCGAGCTTGCTTCGATCAAGTCCCAGACGTGAAAAGTAGTTGTCCGGTAAAGCACCTGCTAGGGATTTATTATTTTTTTCAATAGTATGCAAGCCAGTATCAATTTTCAGAGCAAGTCCATCCTGTTTTGCGTTCGACTGGATAAAACTCCACCGCGATTCTTTTGGTAAATAAAAGACATTACTCATAGTATAAAACGCGACATTGTCAACGTACTGCGATTTATTTTCTTCTATTAGTTGAGCTCGGCGCTCCTCAAATTTATCAGAAGCAAATTTTAAAAATATCAGGCTAAGCACGACGTGTTTATATTCTGATGATTCGACAGCTCCTCTAAGTTTATTTGCTGAATCCCATAACAGCTCTTCAAATGTATTTAACGTTTTCTTAGCTTCTTTTTGCTTCATATTGCTTCCACGAGTTAACTTGTTTAATAACTTGAACTTAAATTGATTAAAGCCTGCGTACAGTTTGGATGGAGCCGCATCTGTACATAGTATTTTTATCTGTTTTTGAAAATTATCTCTCGCCCGGCATTCTCTAAGCATTGTGCAAACATAAAATGCCTAAATGTACTGCAGTTTATAAAGTGCATTTCAGGTTAATATTTTATCTTGATTTACCAAATTAAATTTGGACAACACAAAATCAGGCGTGCTATTGGTTTTATATAGTTTAATAAATCAACTGGCTTCGTTTAAGGCTTTTCAGGATAATCTTTTAAGTGGTAATGGGTCGTTTTTGCTCTGTTCAGTAAGGTTTCCCTGCTTTCGGGCACACTCGTCCCTACGTCGCAAGCACTTGGTGTTGGATCGTTTACACACGGGAACAGCGCAAAAAGCGTCTTGTGCATCAGAGTGTTTTTTTGAGTTCACAGTAGAGTACCTTTGCAAACCTGAACTGCCATTTGATAACGCGAAACGGATGCTTTTCTTTGGCATGGATGCCGCCTTTAGGTTTCTTGATTTTATTGATGAGCGTGTCAATGAGGTTGTTTGCTTTATCTAGCTCCTAGCGCTCTAACCAAGCATGAGTTGAATGCGTTCTATGGTCAAGAAAGAGGTTCTTGTCTTTCAATTGGCTATGTCCACCGTTAAATGTGAAAATTAGCCAAAAGCCATGGCCAGGGTAGCTTCCTGCGAATTAGCATGATGGTTGTCCAGGGAACGAAACTAGCCCAGGTGGTTTTCTAGCTAGTGCATGGCGGCGCCGTGTAAGTGGGTGAACCATTGTTTAAGTAGGCCATGATAGGCATTGACGTTCTGGATATGGACAGCGCCGTTAATGCGCACGCCAACGCTGAGGTTGATGGCGGCATAAGAAATGACTGCTTCCTGCGCAATGCAGGGGTAAGTTGGATTGCGTCGCGTCGCTTACCAGCAGTGCGTCCCTGGCCAGGACCCGCTGCAATGCGTTGTTCAGTTGAGCTTTGCTCATCTGTCCGACTCCCGTGACCCAGTCCAGGGTCTGCTCGGTACGGTCCCGGGCTACCAAACGCATACCTGCTCGCTGGACAAGCCCCGTTTGTTAGCTTTGCCAACACGTCGGCGGGCTGGCCGGTCCGGTTTACGACACCCCTTGCGCGACTCCAGAAAATAGGTTTCGTCGGCTTCGGCAACGCCCTTGAGCGTCGCAGCATGCGACTAAAACCAAGCCATTTACCCTTCTTGCGCAGTCGGGTCAGAGCGGTTCCCCGTCAAGGTGTTGAAGGTGAGCAGGCAGGACCAGACAGCACTTGTCTACCACCAGAAATCGACCAGAAACAAAAACGCCAACCAGGTCGGTTGGCGTGATGGCTAGGAAACACAAGGGTTTCCGGGTGTCTGAAATGGTGCGGCTGGCGGGGATCGAACCCACGACCCTTGGCTTCGGAGGCCAATACTCTATCCACTGAGCTACAGCCGCAACGCTGAAAAAAAATCGACTTTCGCCAAAGTCCGGACTTTGAGGCGACTGACCGGCTTGGACAAGCAAAACCGGGCATAACCATGGATTCTATCAGCCGGCCCGAACCGCATCAGGATTTCCATGGCCCCCCGCTATAATGCAACCCTACTGAAGCAGTCCGCAACAGTCCCCGACTTTCTGTTTTTGAGGACGCCATGAGCGCAAACGATCACACCACGGCCCATGAAGAAGCCCACACGGGCCCGATCAAAACCCCCAAGCAGTTGCTGACAGCGGTTTTTTTCTCTTTCGTTGTTCCGGTTTTTGCAATTATTGGCCTGGTTTACTACGTTGCCTCGGCCGACAAGCCCATGGCCGGTGCCGATGATGGCGGCCGCGCCATCGCCGAGCGTATCCAGAAAATCGGCAGGGTTGAAATCCGCGATGCCAACCGGCCCCTCCGCGCAGGCGAGGAAGTCTACAAAGCCCAATGTATTGCCTGCCATGCGGCGGGCGCGGCAGGCGCTCCCAAGTTCGGCGATGCCGCGGCCTGGGCGCCGCGCATCGCCACCGGCTACGACATGCTGCTGAATTCTGCGCTCAAGGGCAAGAACGCCATGGGCGCGCAGGGCGGCGGCGACTTTCAGGACATTGAAATCGGCCGCGCCGTGGTGTACATGACAGCCGCCGCAGGCGGCAAGTTTGCAGAACCCGCCGTGCCAGCAGGCGCTGCGGATGCGCCCGCTGCAGCGGCGGCTCCGGCTACGCCGGCGGCGCCTGTCGCGGCGGCCGCTGCCACCCCCGCTCCATCCGCAACGGCGCCTGCTGCGCCTGTCCAGGTGGCAGCCGCCAATCCAGGCGCTGGCGAAGCGCTGTACAAACAGGCCTGCGTGGCTTGCCATGCCGCAGGCGTGGCCGGCGCGCCCAAGTTTGGTGACAAGGCGGCCTGGGCGCCACGTATCCAGACCGGCATTGAAGCCCTGACCACCAGCGTCATCAAGGGCAAGAATGCCATGCCACCCAGGGGCGGCTCTGCCGCATCGGACGCAGACATCCATTCAGCGGTGGTCTACATGGTGAGCGCTGCCAAATAAAGACAGCATCAGACACCGAAAAAAAACCAGTCAGTGACTGGTTTTTTTTCGCAAAAATTCAATGAAACCCGCTGTTTTCACAGGCTGAATCAGCCTGCGCAGCTATGCTTTTTGCATGACTTGCGGGCTGGAGATATAGCCGAATCGTGCCGCCAAGGCACTGGCTTGCAGTTCCTGCGGCACCCACAAGCCTTGCACCACTGCATCGGCGGCATGCGTCATGTCCTGGGTGTGAACCAGGCCAAAGCCCAGATCGGTCTCCAGGTAGAGCCAGCCCTGCTCGTCAAGCACGCAGCGCTGGACGCGCGCGGGCTGGCCGGTGTGCGCCGTCACGCCAAAATCCGGCGCCGGGTTCACACGCCAGATGAAGGGCGTGGCTTCGAGTTCGACATAGACGCGCTGCGGGCCGTTCTGGAAAAACCAGCGGCCGCTGGCATCGCTTTCGTAATTGCGCTGGATGAAGTCAATCAGCTTTTCGTGCTGCAGCAGCGAGCCTTTGCCGGCCGCAGGGTTGCCGCCGACTGACGCAAACGGCCCGGCCGCTTGCGCCTGATCGTCGCGCAGGTACCAGTTGCCGCGCGCGTCCAGCCCAAGCCAGCCGTAGCAGTCGGGAACGTTGGGCCACTTGGCAATCGCTTTTCGAACCATGTCATCCATGCCCGTATTTTGCGCTGCTTTGCCAGCCCCGGGCATGTCAGGGGCATGGTGCGGCCTGAAGCTGCACGGCCAGAAAGTCCGCCACGGCCTCGGGCATGGCGCGCACATGCGCCGGGAAACCGGATGACGGAAAGCCGACATGCCCGCCTTGCGCCGGCTGCCACAGCGTCACGTCGGGACTGACATCGGCGCGCCGGGGCAGGCTGCCGGCCGGGACGAAGGGGTCGTTCAAGGCATTGAGCGCGAGCGCGGGAACTGCAATCCGGCGCAGATGGGGCTTGGCCGAGGCCCGCGCCCAGTAGTCGTCAACCCCCTTGAAGCCATGCAGCGGCCCGGTGAAAACATGGTCGAACGCATACAGGTCGCGGGCCGCAAGCAGCACTTGGCGGTCAAACAGGCCGGGGTGCTGGGCCAGCTTTTGCAGCGCCTTGGGCAGCATGGTCTTGAGGAACATGCGGGTGTAGACCTGCCGGTTGAAGCCACGCCCGATGGCCCGGCCGCTGGCGGCCAGGTCGAGCGGCGCACTGACCGAGGCGACGGCGGCCACCACCTGGCCAGCGTCCCGGCCCATCTCGCCGGCCCAGCGCATCAGCGCATTGCCGCCGAGCGAGACACCGACCGCCAGAACCGGGCCGTGGTGCCGGCTGGCAAAACGCTTGAGCATCCAGTCGATCTCGGCAAAATCGCCCGAATGGTAAGCGCGCGGCGCCAGGTTCATCTCGCCCGAGCAGCCGCGAAAATGCGGTACGGCGAAGGCCCAGCCCCGGCTGCCCGCCACATCGGCAAAGGCTTGCGCATAGTGGCTGCCAGAGGAGCCTTCCAGGCCGTGAAACAGCACCAGCAGCGGTTGTTCCGATGCCTTTTCGGGGCGTACCGAAGCACGCGCATCAGGACCGTTCAAGCCAGGGCCGCAGAACCGGCTTTGCCGGGCTGCAGGCGCAGCGACCCCCTCGGGGGGCAGGAAGCTACACGAAGTGAGCGACCGTGGGGGCGCAACATTCAGCAGCGAACCACGCGCAGCGGGGAGCGCGGGGTCGATTCCCTCACCAGCAGGGGCCGCGGAACCGGCTTCGCCGGACCGCAGGCGCAGCGCCCCCCCGGGGGGAAGCGAACCACACGCAGTGGGGAGCGTGGGGGCTTGATCGGTCCAGTCCACATCGACAAAGTCGCCATCCGGCGTGGCCCACCGCTCACGCTGGAACACGGGCGCCAGTCCATCAAAGCGGCGGGCGCGCAAGGCGGCCCAGATGGTCTGCAGGTTCCCGCCGGGCAGCCACCAGGGGGCGCCGTAGTTCATGGCCGCGTGCACCGGTCAGTGAAGCAGCACGGGCGATTCGGAGACTTCCTGCAACTCGTGCAGGCTGCCGGGGCTCGCATGGTGCGCCACCATGCGCCAGCCCTGCGCCGTGAGCAAATACACGTTGGTGGCCAGCACATAGGCATGGCGCGGACCTTCTTCGGTCAGCAGTTCAATGCGTTCGAGCACGCTGTGCACGCTGGCGCCCAGCGACTGCACCCGGCGCACCTTGAGCGGCTGCACGCGCAGCGAGCCGTTGGCGAACATGGCGTCGAACGCGCTGCGTATGGCACCGGCGCCAACCAGCCGGGAGCCGCCCGGATGCACGCAGACCATCTCGTCCTCGTCGCCCCAGCAGGCCATGAGCTTTTCAATGTCGCCTTGCTGCAGCGCATCGTAAAACGCCGCTTCGGTGTCGTCGGGGTTGCCGGTGCTGGCAGGGAGCGCTTTGGGTTTTCGCATGGGGACAATCGAATCAGTCGGAAGATAGCCAAATGGGCCCGGTCCGGAATTGTGCGCCTGTCCGGCAATGCCTGAAAGGCCGCATCCGGCTATGGTAGTGTTGCGGCTTGAATTTTGGAGGCATTTCCATGACATTTCGTTTGTTCAGTCTTTCTTTCGCCGCACTGCTGAGCCTTTTGCTCTCGGGCTGCGGCTACAACCAGTTCCAGAGCCTGGACGAGCAGACCAAGTCGGCCTGGTCCGAGGTGCTGAACCAGTACCAGCGCCGCGCCGACCTGGTGCCCAACATTGTCGCCACGGTCAAGGGCGAAGCGGCCTTCGAGCAGGACACGCTGACCAAGGTGATCGAGGCGCGCGCCAAGGCGACATCGATCCAGGTGACGCCCGAGACGCTCAATGACCCTGCCGCTTTTGCGAAGTTTCAGGCAGCGCAGGGTGAACTGGGCAGCGCGCTGAGCCGGCTGATGGTGGTCAGCGAACGCTATCCCGACCTGAAGGCGAACCAGGGCTTCCGCGATCTGCGGGTGCAGCTTGAAGGCACCGAAAACCGCATCACCGTGGCGCGCAACCGCTACATCCAGACGGTGCAGGAATACAACGTGCTGGCGCGCAGCTTTCCGAACAACCTGACGGCCATGGTCTTCGGCTACAAGGTGAAACCGAACTTTGCGGTGGCCAATGAAGGGCAGATATCGACGCCGCCGGTGGTCGATTTCAACAAGAAATAAGCGGCAAGGGCTGTCCATGCGGGTCCGTTTCCTTTTGCAGGCACTGTTACTGGCGCTCTGGCTACCCTTCGCCAGCCTGGCCGCCTGGGCGCAGGGTGGCGTGCAGCCCGTCCCGCCGCTGACGGCGCATGTGATGGACGGCACCGGCACACTGACAGCAGCCCAGAAGGCCGCGCTTGAAGCCAAGCTGACGGCTTTTGAGCAGTCGCGCGGCGCGCAGGTGGTGATGCTGATGGTGACCACCACCCAGCCCGAGGACATTGCCGCCTATGCGCAGCGCATCGGCGACAGCTGGAAAATCGGCCGCAAGGACATCGGCGACGGCCTGCTGCTGGTGGTCGCCAAGAACGACCGCACGGTCCGCATCGAAACCACCAAGGCGCTCGAAGGCGCGATTCCCGACCTGGCCGCCAGCCAGATCATCGAAACCGCCCTCACGCCGCGCTTCAAGCAAGGCGACTTTGCCGGCGGCCTGGACGCCGCCGCCGACCAGATCATGGCGCGCATCACCGGTGAAAACCTGCCGGCGCCGCAGCAGGGCAATGCCGGGCGCGGCAGCGGCGGCGGATTCGACTGGACGACGCTGGCGGTGTTCCTGTTTTTTGCCGTGCCCATCGGCGGGCGCATCCTGTCGAGCGTGCTGGGACGCAAGCTGGGCTCGGTGGCGACCGGCGGCGCGGTCGGCGTGCTGGCTTGGGTGTTCACCAGCAGCCTGGTCATCGGCGGCATCGCGGCATTGGTGGGCATGGTGTTCGCGCTCATTTCAGGACTCGGTGGCGGCTTGGGGAAAATGGGCGGCCGGTCTTCGGGCTGGGGCGGAGGCTTTGGCGGCGGTGGATTCGGCGGCGGCAGCCGTGGCGGGGGCGGCTTCAGCAGTGGCGGCGGCGGGAATTTTGGCGGTGGCGGTGCCTCGGGCAACTGGTAACGGACTGATGAACAAGCTCACACTGCTTCTCAAGCACCTCTGGCTCGATGTCTCCGACACCCGGCGCGCGATTCCGCCCGACATGGTGCACCGCCTGGCCGAACGTGTCGGCGCCAGCGAACAGCGCCACAGCGGCCAGATCCGCATCTGCGTCGAGTCGTCGCTGCCCATGAGCTACCTCTGGCGGCTGAACCGTGAAACCCCGCTGGCCAAGCTGATCCGGCAGCGCGCCGTGACGATGTTCGGCAAGCTGCGGGTCTGGGACACTGAACACAACAACGGCGTGCTGGTCTATGTGCTGCTGGCCGAGCAGGCGATTGAAATCGTCGCCGACCGGGGCCTGCGGCGCCATGTCGGCGACAGCCACTGGCAGGCGGTGGTGGAGCACATGGCCAGCGCCTTCCGTGAAGGACGCTACGAGGACGGGTTGACGCAGGCGCTGGAAGAAACCTCGGCGGTGCTGGTGGCGAATTTCGGTCGGACCGACGTGTCGCCGGAGCACCCCAACGAACTCCCGGACACGCCGCTGCTGCAATAAACCGCGTCGGATGGCCACCGAATTTGCTATTTTTTCAATAGCTGCTTGCGCTTATGGTACATGCGCAAAAGGTATATTCCATTCATAAATCCTGCCGCCGGCGGCTTTCACTGCCGCGCCGGCACGCGCCACACCGCTTGGCCGCCGACGGCATACAGGGTGCGCCCCGGCTGGCGCTCGACCTGCCAGCCGCCGGTGAACTCGCCAAAGGCCGGCAGCACGGCGCAGCGCTCGTCAAAACTGAAGCACGGCAGCCGCAAATGGTCGCGTCCCGGCCCGCGCAGCGTCAGCGCCGGATGCAGATGGCCGGCCAGCACATAGCGCGCTGCATTTTTCTGCGGATGGTGGCAAGCGGCGAACGGTCCGATGGGCCAGGGTTCGTCAACCACCTGAATGTTCAACGAAGCCGGCGGGTCGCCGGCGCGGCTGTCATGGTTGCCGCGCACCAGCACGCATTGCAGCACCGCATGGCCTTGGCGCCACGCATCCAGTTCCGCCAGCAAGGATGTCGTTTTGGCCTGCGCCGCATGCAGAAAGTCGCCCAGAAACACCAGTTGCACCGGCTGGTAGTGGTGCAGCAGGCTACTGAGCCGCGCCAGGTTTTCGCGCGTGGTGCCGGCGGGTACCGGCTGGCCCAGCGCCCGGTAGGTCGCGGCCTTGCCCAGGTGCAGGTCGGCCACCCACAGCACGCGCCCGGCGGGCCACCACAGCGCATGCTCGGGCAGCAGCCACAGCGTTTCGCCAGCGCATTCAATCGCCAGCGGGCGGCCCAGTGCGGTTTGTTCGGCCAGCATCACAAGCCGGGCCTGCGTCCCTTGGCGCGGCCATCCTTGGGGCGGGACAAGGTGTCCTGCGAAAATGCCAGCGACAGGCGAACCGTCTCGGCGGCCGCTTCAGCGCCGCTGCCGGTCTTGGCACCGACGTGGTGGCCCGCCGGCTCATCGGCCGCCTGGTCGAGCTGCGCCACCATGCGCGCGATCCGGTCGGCCACGCTTTCGTTCGACAGCTGTTCGCGCAAGCGCTCGACCATCAGCGGAAAGGCAAACGGCGTGGGCCGGTCCAGCACCTGAAGCTGCAAAAGCTGGCGGTTCATGCGCTCCAGCGCGTGCTGCAGGCGGCCAATGTCGAGTTCCTGTGACAGCAGTTCCTGCTCGGCCTGCAGTAGCAACCGGTTGGCCGGATCGTATTTTTTAAACACCTCGTAAAACAGTGACGATGAAGCCTGAAGCTGCTTGTTGCTGCGCTTTTCACCGGGGTAGCCCTGAAAGACCAGGCCCGACACCCGGGCAATCTCGCGAAAGCGCCGCTGCGCCAGTTCGCTGGCGTTCAGGCTGGCCAGCACTTCAAGAAGTAGGCCCCCACGCTGAATGTGCTGCCCCCATGGTCGCTCACTGCGTGTAGCTTCCTGCCCCCCGGGGGGGACGCTGCGCCTGCGGCCCGGCAAAGCCGGTTCCGCGGCCCTGGCTGGCTCGGAGTCGGCGCCTCCGCATTCGCCTGGGGTGTAGGCATCCGGCGTGAGCACTTGCGGCAGCAGCATCGCCCAGTCCACCTCGGTGGCGCTGAGCAGCTCAAAACCATAGTCGTTCACGGCCATCGAGAAGGTGCGCGGCGCATGCTGCGCCACGCGCCAGGCAATCAGGTTGGCCAGTCCCAGATGCACCGACCGGCCGGCAAACGGATACACAAACAAATGCCAGCCTTCGCGGGTTTGCAGCACTTCGGCGAGCAGCCTGTCCGGCGTCGGCAGGGCGGACCAGCGCTGCTGGATCTCCAGCAAGGGCCGCATGGCTGCAAGTTCGGGCGTATCAAAGCGCCCTTCCTGTGCCAGCGCCAGTTGCTGGACCACCGCGTCGGCCAGCGTCGTGGACAGCGGCAGGCGGCTGCCGCTCCAGCGCGGAACGGCTGGGCGCTTGCCCGTGGCGCGGCGCACCCAGGCGGTCATCTCATGAATGCGCACCAGCGCCAGCAACCTGCCGCCAAACAGGAAGCAATCGCCGGGCTTGAGCCGCGCGGCAAAGCTTTCTTCCACCGTGCCGATTTTTGCGCCGCCGACATACTGCACGGCCATGCTCGCATCGCTGACGATGGTGCCAATGTTCATGCGGTGGCGACGCGCCAGCCGGGCGTCAGACACGCGCCACACGCCGTCTTCGTCCGGCACGACGCGCCGGTAGTCCGGGTACACCGCCAGCGACGGGCCGCCCTGGGCGACAAACGACAGGCACCAGTCCCAATCCTCGCGCGACAAGCCGGCATAGGCCGCTGCGCCGCGCACTTCGGCATACAGCGCCTCCGGCACAAAACCGCCGCTCAGCGCCACCGTGACCAGGTGCTGCACCAGCACGTCGAGCGGCCGGTCGGGCGAGGTGCGCGACTCGATATGGCCGGCGGCAATTGCCGCCCGCACGGCCGCGCCTTCGGCCAGTTCAGTGCCAAGCGTGGGCACCAGCGTGATGCGCGACGGACGGCCCGGCGCATGGCCCGAGCGGCCGGCGCGCTGCAGCAGCCGCGCCACGCCCTTGGGCGAGCCGATCTGCAGCACGCGCTCGACCGGCAAAAAATCAACGCCCAGGTCCAGGCTGGAGGTGCAGACCACGGCCTTGAGTTCGCCGTTTTTGAGGCCCAGCTCGACCCATTCGCGCACCGCCCGGTCCAGCGAGCCGTGGTGCAGCGCAATCAGGCCGGCCCAGTCGGGCCGCGCCTCCAGCATCGCCTGGTACCAGAGCTCGGCCTGCGAACGGGTGTTGGCAAACACCAGCGTGGTGCCGCTTTTGTCGATTTCCGCGATCACCTGCGGCAGCATCGTCAAGCCCAGATGGCCGGCCCAGGGAAAGCGGTCGGTGCGGTCGGGCAGCAGCGAATCGATCACCAGTTCTTTCGCCGCCTGGCCCTGCACCAGCACGCCCTTGTCATGGCCGAGCAGCGTGTGCATCGCTTCGCTTAAATTGCCCAGCGTGGCCGACATGCCCCAAATCACGAGCGGGGAAGCAGCGGGATCGGGCAGGCCCCCATCCCTGCCTTCCCCCAGCGGGGGAAGGAGTAATTCGGGTTCGGCAGGCGCAGATGCGACCCCCTCTTCAAACAAGTTCCGGCCGCAGGACCGGCTTTGCCGGACTGCAGGCGGGGCGGCCCCCTCGGGGGGCAGCGAACCACACGCAGTGGGGAGCGTGGGGGCCTTCAACCTGGCCAGGGCAAGCTGCACCTGCACGCCGCGCTTGTTGCCAATCAACTCGTGCCACTCATCGACCACGACCATCCTGACGCTGCCGAGCACCTCCCTGGCATCGGCGCGCGCCAGCAGCAGCGACAGGCTTTCGGGCGTGGTGACTAGCACCGTCGGCAACCGCTGGTTCTGGGCGCTGCGTTCGCCGGCCGCCGTGTCGCCGCTGCGCGCGCCGGCGCTCCAGGCGAGGAAACGCGGCGTTCCGTCATCGTTCATGGCGGCATTCAGGGCTTCCAGCGGCGGCAGCAAGGCGCGCAGCGTGTCAGCCGCCAGCGCGCGCATTGGCGTGATCCACAGCACCGTCAGGGGCGCAGTTTCCGGTTTTTTCGGCTTTGCTACTTTTCTAATAGCTGCCTGCGACCGTCCTGCTTGCGCAAAAGCACTAAAAGACATCAAAGCGCCGAGCCAGACCGCATAGGTCTTGCCCGCGCCGGTCGTGGCATGCAGCAGTCCCGAGCGGCCGTCGGCAATGGCTTTCCAGGCGTCGCGCTGGAACTTGAAGGGTTTCCAGCGGCGTTCGGCCAACCAGGCATTGAGCGTCTGTTTGGCCGATGCGGCGGCCGACGATTTGGCCACGCTCATCCAGGTAGCAGGGCCGACAGCGTTTGCAGCGTGTCGGCGTCAGGCACCGGCTTGTCTTCGCGCCAGCGCAGCATGCGCGGAAAGCGCACGGCAATGCCGCTCTTGTGGCGCGGGCTGCGGGCAATGCCTTCAAAGCCAAGTTCGAACACCAGCGTCGGCTTGACGCTGCGCACCGGGCCGAAGCTCTCCAGCGTGGTCTTGCGGACGATGGCATCGACCCGCGCCATCTCGGCATCGGTCAAGCCGGAATAGGCTTTGGCAAAAGGCACCAGCTTGCGCTCAAGTTTTTCGGGCGGCCCGTCCCAGACGGCGAAGGTGTAATCGCTGTACAGGCTGGCGCGCCGGCCGTGGCCGCGCTGGGCGTAGATCAGCACCGCGTCGATGCTGAGCGGGTCGATCTTCCACTTCCACCACAGCCCGTCCTCCTTGGTGCGGCCAACGCCATAGGGTGCTTCGCGCTGTTTGAGCATCATGCCCTCGACGCCCATGGAACGCGCCGATTCGCGCTGGCGCGCCAGGTCCTGCCAGCTGTCGCCTTGGAGTTCTGGGCTGGGCAGCAGCGCGGGATGGCGCAGGTCGGCCAGCAGCGTGTCCAGCAGTTCCCGGCGCTGCGACTGCGGCAGACTGCGCAGATCGCGCTGCTGCCATTCGAGCAGGTCGTAGGCCAGCAGCACGACCGGAATCTCGCGCAGCAGTTTGGTGCCCAGCGTTTTGCGGCCGATGCGTTTTTGCAGGTCGGCAAAGGGCTGCACGCTGCCGCTGGCTTCAGGCATATCCGGATTGCCGCGCCAGACCACGATTTCGCCGTCGAGCACCGTGCCGTCGGGCAGCGCGGCGCCCATGGCCGCCAGTTCCGGAAACCGCTCGGTCACCAGTTCCTCGCCGCGCGACCACAACCACACCTGGCCGGCGCGCTTGACCAGCTGGGCGCGGATGCCGTCCCATTTCCATTCGACGATCCAGCCCGCCGGCGGCCCCAGCAGGGCATCGAACTGCGCCAGCGGCTGGTTGAACGGATGCGCGAGGAAAAACGGGTACGGCTGGCCGCTGGTTTGCTGGTTCAGCTCGCTGCTGCTCTCGGGCGCGATCAACGCGGCATAGTCGGCGGCACCGGGCTGGCCGCTGATGTGGGTGTAGCCCATCAGCCGCTGCGCCACGCGCTTGGCATCGACGCCAGCAATGGCTGCCAGCGCCTGCGTGACCTGCAGCCGCGACACGCCGACGCGAAAGCCACCCGTGATCAGCTTGAAATAGACCAGCCGCTCGTCGGGCGCCAGTCGGCTCCATTGCTGGCGCAGAAGGTCCGGCAGGGCTTCGGGCGCGGACTTTCGCAGGGGCAGCAGGTGCTGCTCTATCCAGGCCGCCAGACCGATGTCATGACTGCCAGTGGGCGGCGGAAGCAGCAGCGCCATGGTTTCGGCCAAGTCGCCGACCGAGTCATAGCTTTCGTCGAACAGCCATTCGGGCAAGCCGGCGGCATCCTGCGCCAGTTGGCGCAGCAATTTGGCGGGCACCAACTGGCGCGGCTTGCCACCGGCCAGGAAATACACCGCCCATGCCGCATCGGCCGGCGTGGCATTCTGCAGGTAGCGCTGCAGCGCCGCCTGCTTGGCCAAGCTGGAGGTGGTGGCGTCCAGTTCGCGGTAAAGGGCTGCAAAAGCTTTCATGAAACGTCATCGCTTGTGAATTGCACAGGATCGGGCGCCAGGCCTTCGGGTGCAATGCCTCCCTTTTGTCCCGCGGCCGGCGGAGTCGCCTGGTCGGCAATGTCTTCCTCGCCGCCATACTCGGTTTTGAAGCCTTGCGCATCCAGGCCGCGCTCGCGCAGCCAGCGCACCATCACCGCGACGCTGCCATGGGTGACGAACACGCGTTCGGCCCCGGTGCCGTCGATGGCGCGCTGCAGGCCGGGCCAGTCGGCATGGTCGGACATCACAAAGCCCCGGTCCACGCCCCGGCGGCGGCGCGCGCCCCTGAGCAGCATCCAGCCGCTGGCGAAGGCATCGGAGTAGTTGCCAAAACGGCGCATCCACGGCGTCCCCTGCGCCGACGGCGGCGCCAGCACCAGCGACTGGCCGATGGCGGCAGCATCCGCCTCCGCCACCGTCCGTGTGACCGGCAGGTTAACGCCCGCATCCCGGTACACCCGGTTCAGCGGTTCGACGGCGCCGTGCGCAATGATCGGGCCGATGCTCGCGTCAACGCCGCTCAGCAGCCGCTGCGCCTTGCCAAAGGCATAGCAAAACAGCACCGACGCGCGCCCCGCCGCCGCGTTGCCGCGCCACCAGTCGTTGATGTCGGCAAACAGCTCGGGCTGGGAAGGCCAGCGGTAAATCGGCAGGCCGAAGGTCGATTCGGTGATGAAGGTGTCGCAGGCCACCGGCTCGAACGGCTCGCAAGTGCCGTCATCCTCCAGCTTGTAGTCGCCCGAGGCCACCCAGACTTCACCGCCATGCTCAACCCGCACCTGCGCCGAACCGAGCACATGGCCGGCCGGATGCAGCGAGATGCGAACCCCGTTGTGCATGACCGGCTCGCCGTAAGCCAGTGTCTGAAGGGCGATGTCGCCCAGCCTGGCGCGCAGGATGCCTTCGCCTTTCTCGTGCGCCAGGTAGCGCGCGTGGCCGGTTCGGGCATGGTCGGAATGGCCGTGGGTGATCACGGCGCTTTCAACCGGCCGCCAGGGGTCGATGTAGAAGTCGCCCTGCGGGCAGTACAGGCCTTCAGGCCGGGCAACGATCAGATTCATGAAGTCATCAAGATGAAATGAAAATTCTGGCATTGCGCACGCGCGCACAGCCTCTATCTGACATCCTAGCGCCAGTGCCCATCTCACGCCGGGCACGCACAAACGCTTTGCTGGGAACCAGGGAATTACCCGGGGAGTTCAAACCGCCATGAAAAAAGCCCCTGGCTTGCGACAGGGGCTCGGATGGCGTGCATCCGTTGCCGGACGCCCGCCGATGCAGACCGAAGTCTGCACTTATTGGTTTTTATTTTTTCTGGCGATATTTGCGCAGTGCGGCAATCTGCGCAGCCATGACGGCCAACTCGGACTGGGCCATGGCAATATCGATATCGTTCTTGGCGTTTTTCAGCGCTTCTTCGGCCAGGGCCTTGGCGGATGAGGCCTTGGCTTCGTCCAGGTCCTTGCCGCGAATGGCGGTATCGCTCAGCACCGTCACGCAGTTGGGCTGCACTTCAAGAATGCCGCCAGCCACAAAGACAAACTCTTCGGTGCCATCCGCTTTTTCAATGCGCACGGCGCCCGGCCGGATGCGGGTGATCAGCGGCGTGTGGCGCGGGTAGATTCCCAGCTCGCCCGCTTCGCCGGGCAAAGCCACAAACCGGGCTTCACCGGAAAAGATGGACTCTTCTGCGCTGACGACATCGACGTGGATGGTATTCATACGTATTCCAGTTTAAAAGATGAGAAAAAGTTGGCATTCAGCAAAGCCCTTTAAGGCTTGTCCGAACGCCGGCTTCATTACATCTTCTTGGCTTTTTCGAAGGCTTCGTCGATGGTGCCGACCATGTAGAAAGCCTGCTCGGGCAAATGATCGCACTCGCCGGCCACAATCATTTTGAAGCCGCGAATGGTTTCAGCCAGGCTGACGTATTTGCCGGGCGAGCCGGTGAACACTTCAGCGACGTGGAAAGGCTGCGACAGGAAACGCTGGATCTTGCGGGCACGGGCCACGGCCAGCTTATCTTCAGGCGCCAGTTCGTCCATGCCCAGAATCGCGATGATGTCGCGCAATTCCTTGTAGCGCTGCAGCGTGCCTTGCACGGCCCTAGCGGTGTTGTAGTGGTCTTCACCGACGACCGCTGGCGACAGCTGGCGACTGGTCGAGTCCAGCGGGTCAACCGCAGGGTAAATACCCAGCGAAGCGATGTCACGGCTCAGCACCACGGTCGAGTCAAGGTGGGCAAAGGTCGTGGCAGGCGATGGATCGGTCAAGTCATCGGCAGGAACGTAAACGGCCTGAATGGAGGTGATCGAGCCCACTTTGGTCGAAGTGATGCGCTCTTGCAGGCGGCCCATTTCTTCGGCCAGCGTCGGCTGGTAGCCCACGGCGGAAGGCATGCGGCCCAGCAGCGCGGACACTTCGGTGCCGGCCAGCGTGTAGCGGTAGATGTTGTCGACGAAGAACAGCACGTCGCGGCCTTCGTCACGGAAGGACTCGGCAATCGTCAGGCCGGTCAGCGCCACGCGCAGACGGTTGCCTGGAGGCTCGTTCATCTGGCCGTAGACCATGGCGACTTTGGAGTCTTCGAGCTTTTCGAGGTTCACAACGCCGGAGTCGGCCATCTCGTGATAAAAGTCGTTGCCTTCGCGGGTACGCTCACCGACGCCGGCAAACACGGACAAGCCCGAGTGCGCCTTGGCGATGTTGTTGATCAGCTCCATCATGTTCACGGTCTTGCCGACACCGGCGCCGCCGAACAGACCAACCTTGCCGCCCTTGGCGAACGGGCACACCAGGTCAATCACCTTGATGCCGGTTTCAAGCAGCTCTTGCGATGGGCTCAGTTCGTCATAGGCCGGCGCCTTGCGGTGAATCGGAGCGGTCAGCGTCTGGTCGACCGGGCCGCGCTCGTCAATCGGTGCGCCCAGCACGTCCATGATGCGGCCCAGCGTGGCCTTGCCCACAGGAACGGTGATGTTCGCGCCGGTGTTGTACACGATGTTGCCGCGACGCAGACCGTCGGACGTGCCCAGGGCAATGGTGCGCACAATGCCGTCGCCCAGCTGCTGCTGGACTTCAAGTGTCAGGGCGGAGCCTTCCATCTTGAGCGCGTCATAAATCTTGGGCATCTGGTTACGGGCAAACTCCACGTCCACCACCGCGCCAATACACTGAACAATCTTGCCCTGGATGCTTGTATCCACTAGAGTTTCTTGAGCCATGACCGAATCCTTTTCGTTCTTTAATCTTGTAAAACTGGGTGGCGCGGCTTAAACCGCTGCGGCACCGGCAACGATTTCCGAAAGTTCTTTCGTGATCGCCGCTTGACGCGTCTTGTTGTAAATCAGCTTGAGCTCGCCAATCACGCTGCCGGCATTGTCGGTAGCCGACTTCATGGCGACCATGCGGGCGGACTGTTCGGACGCCATGTTCTCTGCCACGGCCTGGAACACCAGCGCCTCGACATAGCGAACCAGCAGCTCGTCAATCACGGTTTGCGCGTCAGGCTCGTAGATATAGTCCCAGCCATGCTCGGTCTTGTCGGCCTGCATCCGGTCTGCAGTCAAGGGCAACAACTGCTCAACCACCGACTCCTGCTTCATCGTGTTGATGAAGCGGGTGTAGCAGAGGTAAACCGCCTTGATCTTGCCTTCGCTGTACGCATCGAGCAGCACCTTGACGGGGCCGATCAGCTTGTCCAGGTGCGGCTTGTCGCCCAGCTGCGTGGCATGGGCCGCGACCTTGACGCCAATACGGTTCAGGAAACCCAGACCCTTGTTGCCAATGGCCACCGCCTGCGCATCCTCGCCGGCCGCCTGCATATCCTTGAGCTTGGTCGTCAGAATACGCAACACGTTAGTGTTCAGGCCGCCGCACAGGCCCTTGTCGGTGGTCACCACGATGAACCCGGTGGTCCTGGCGTCGTTGGACTCCATGAACGGGTGGGTGTATTCGGGATTCGCCTGACTCAGGTGGGCTGCGATGTTGCGAATCTTGTCGCTGTAAGGGCGGGCCGCGCGCATGCGTTCCTGCGCCTTGCGCATCTTGGAGGCGGCCACCATTTCCATGGCTTTGGTGATCTTGCGGGTGTTTTCCACCGACTTGATCTTGCCGCGTATTTCCTTGCCTGCTGCCATTTAGATTACCCCCACGCTGTTCACTTCGTGTAATGCGCTGCCCCCCGAGGGGGCCGCTGCGCCTGCGGCCCGGCAAAGCCGGTTCCGCGGCCCCTGCTGATTGCAGAGGCGCCTTGCCACAGTTTTAAGTGCGCTCATAAGTAGCTTTGGTTGATTACGCGAACGACTTCTTGAATGCAGTGACCGCTGTCGTCAACTCGGCCTCGGCATCCTTGTCCATGGCCTTGTTGGTTTCAAGCTTGTCCATCAGGGGCGCATGCTTGTCCTTGAGCCAGGCGTGCAGGCCGCTCTCGAAAGCCAGCACCTTCTTAACGTCCACATCGTCCATGAAGCCTTTGTTCACTGCGAACAAGGTGGCACCCATGGTGGAGATGGACAAGGGCGCGTACTGCGACTGCTTGAGCAACTCGGTGACGCGCGCGCCACGGTCAAGCTGCTTGCGGGTGGCTTCGTCCAGGTCGGAAGCAAACTGCGCAAATGCAGCCAGCTCACGGTACTGGGCCAAGTCGGTACGGATACCGCCGGACAGGTTCTTGATCAGTTTGGTCTGGGCAGCGCCACCGACGCGCGACACCGAGATACCGGCATTGATCGCGGGGCGGATGCCGGCGTTGAACAGGCTGGTTTCCAGGAAAATCTGGCCGTCGGTGATCGAAATCACGTTGGTCGGCACGAAGGCGGACACGTCGCCGGCTTGCGTTTCGATGATCGGCAGAGCGGTCAGGGAGCCGGTCCGGCCTTTCACGGCGCCTTTGGTGAAGTCTTCAACATACTTCTCGTTCACGCGGGCGGCGCGCTCCAGCAGGCGGCTGTGGAGATAGAACACGTCGCCGGGGTAGGCTTCGCGGCCTGGCGGACGGCGCAGCAGCAGCGACACCTGACGGTAGGCCACGGCTTGCTTGGACAGGTCGTCATACACGATCAGCGCGTCCTCGCCACGGTCGCGGAAGTATTCGCCCATCGTGCAGCCCGAGTAGGCGCTGACGTATTGCATGGCGGCCGATTCGGAAGCCGATGCCGCCACGACGATGGTGTAGTCCATGGCGCCAGCTTGTTCCAGCGAACGCACCACATTCTTGATCGACGAAGCCTTCTGGCCAATCGCGACATAAACGCAGGAGACGTTTTTGCCCTTCTGGTTGATGATGGCGTCAATCGCCACGGCGGTCTTGCCGGTCTGGCGGTCGCCGATGATCAGTTCGCGCTGTCCACGGCCGATAGGCACCATGGAGTCGACCGACTTCAGGCCGGTTTGCAAAGGCTGGTCAACCGATTTACGGGCGATCACGCCGGGCGCGACCTTTTCAATCACGTCGCTCAGCTTGGCATTGATCGGGCCTTTACCGTCGATGGGCTGACCCAGTGCGTTGACCACGCGGCCAAGCAATTCAGGGCCAATAGGCACTTCCAGAATACGACCCGTGCACTTGACGGTGTCGCCTTCGGCAATGTGTTCGTACTCGCCCAGAATCACCGAGCCGACCGAGTCGCGCTCGAGGTTCAGCGCCAGACCATAAGTGGGCGTGCCATCTGCCGTGGCAGGAAATTCCAACATTTCGCCCTGCATCACATCGGACAGGCCGTGGATGCGGACAATACCGTCGGCCACCGACACCACGGTGCCCTGGTTGCGGATGTCGCTGCTGGCGGCAAGGCCTTCAATACGGCTCTTGATCAGTTCAGAAATTTCTGCGGGATTGAGTTGCATGACTCTTTCCTTCTTTCTATGTTATTGGCTAAAAACCTGCGGGCACGTTTGCGCGCCAGTTCAGGCAATCAGCGCCATTTTCATTTGTTCCAAACGGGCTTTGACCGAAGTGTCCAGCACCTCGTCACCCACGACCGCACGAATCCCGCCAATCAGCGACGGATCAAGTTCGACCTTGATGCCGAGCTTGCGCCCGAACCGCTTTTCCAGAACCGCTGCAATGTCGTTCAAACCCTGCTCATCCAAGGGAAAAGCACTGAAAACAATGGCATCGGTGACGCCGCCCGCAGCATTCTTGAGCGAACGAAACTGGACAGCGATCTCGGGCAACGCGGACAGGCGACCGTTTTCAATCACGAGGCGCAGGAAGTTCCTGGCGGCCGCGGGCAAGGGGTCGGTGTCGTTGCCGGCCACGCCGGCGATCAGGTCGTACACCTGGTCCACGCTCGCCTTCGGGCTGTCGGCGAACTGGAGCAGCTGGGCGTTTTGCGCCACAGCCGCCAGAGCGTCCAGCCAAAGGGCGGTGGCAGCCAGGTCGGAGCCCTGCGCCTTGAACAGCGCATCTGCGTAAGGGCGGGCAATGGTTGCAAGTTCAGCCATAGTGGTTCTGCCTTGCCTACAGCTCGGTTTTCAGACGGCTCAACAACTCGGCATGAACCCCGGCATTGACTTCCTTGCGGAGAATCTGCTCGGCGCCCTTGACCGCCAGCAGGGCAACCTGCTCGCGCAGCGCCTCTCTGGCCTTGACCGTTTGCTGGGCGGCTTCAGCCTGGGCTGCCGCGATGATTTTGTTGGCTTCCTCGACTGCACGGGCCTTGGCTTCCTCAACGATGCCTTGGCCCCGACGGTCGGCATCGGCCAGACGGGAAGCGGTCTCGGTGCGCGACGTAGCCAGTTCGGCCTCTACACGCTTGTTGGCGGTGGAGAGCTCGGACTTTGCTTTGTCAGCGGCAGCAAGGCCATCAGAAATTTTCTGTGCCCGCTCGTCCAGCGCTTTTGTGATCGGCGGCCACACGAACTTCATCGTGAACCAGACCAGGATCGCAAAAACGACAGCCTGCAGGAACAGGGTGGAGTTAATGTTCACGGCTTATTCCTTATCGAACGTACCAGGGATGGCCAGGAAATTAACGCAGGACAAACGGATTGGCAAATGCGAACAGCAGGGCGATAGCAACACCGATCAGGAAAGCAGCATCGATCAGACCAGCCAAAATGAACATTTTGGTTTGCAGGTCGTTCATGAGTTCAGGCTGGCGAGCCGAAGCTTCCAGGAACTTGCCACCCATCAGGGCAATACCGATAGAGGCACCGATAGCGCCGAGACCGACGATCAAACCACAAGCCAAAGCGACGAGTCCGAGAATGTTTTCCATGATTGCTCCAAAGATGAGAGGAAAGGTAAAAAGAAAAGGGAAAGAAAAAGCCAACTGCCGTCAGGCAGAAAGGCCTAGTGTGAATCGTGGGCCTGCCCCACGTAAATCAACGTCAACATCATGAAGATGAAGGCTTGCAGCGTGATCACCAGGATGTGGAAGATGCTCCACACGGTTCCGGCGACAACATGCCCGAATCCCAGCCAGAACATACCCGTCAGGGGGTTGAACTGCCAGGCCCACACGCCGCCCATCAGGGCGATCAGCATGAAGACGAGTTCGCCGGCAAACATGTTGCCGAACAGCCGCATGCCGTGCGAGACGGTCTTGGCGGTAAATTCAATCATTTGCATCAGAAAGTTGATCGGATACAAAAACCAGTGGTCGCCAAACGGCGCAGCAATGAGCTCGTGCGACCAGCCGCCAACGCCCTTGATCTTGATGTTGTACACCAGGCAGACCAGCAGCACGCTGACGGACAGGCCCAAGGTAGTAGACAGGTCGGCCGTGGGCACGACGCGCATATAGGCATGCTCTGGGTCATGGCCTGCAGCACCATAAAACATGGCCCAGATTCGGGGGATCGCATCGACCGGCAGCATGTCCATGGCGTTCATCAGGAAAATCCAGACGAACACGGTGAGCGCCAGCGGCGACACCAGCTTGCGGCTCTTGGCATTGTGAATCACGCCCTTGGCCTGGCTGTCGACCATTTCAGACAGGATTTCAACCGCCGCCTGGAAGCGGCCGGGAACGCCCGACGTCGCCTTGCGGGCAGCGCGCCACAAGAAGAAGCAGCCGATGACGCCCAGCAGCACCGAATAGATCAGCGAGTCGAGATTGAACAGACTGAAATCGACAATGCTGCTTTGCTTGACGCTTTGCAACGAAAAATTCGTCTGCAAATGCTGCAAGTGATGCTGGATGTACTCTCCAGACGTCGGGGCATGAATTCCAGCGTTTTCAGCAGCAGACATAAGTCACCAATTCGTCAGTTCTTCAAAAATTATTGATCGATTTCTTGCGCGCCGAGCCAAACCACATGGCCACCCAGTACACCTTCATCGTCACCACGAAACCTGCCAGCAAAGCCAGCCAATTCAATCCTTCAACCAGCCTTGGCGCGGCGAACAACATCGCCACCGTCAAGGCAATCTTGACCATTTCCCAGACAAAAAATCCGACTAGCGCTGCATTTCCATGCGTTGCTGATTTTTGGCGCGACAGGCCCCGCGCAAACAGCGCTGCGGGAACGATCACCGCCAGCGCGCCGTAGCCCGCCGACCAGCCCATGCGCGCCTGACCGGTCACCAGCCAAGCCAATGCCGCCACCACGACGCCAACCCCAACCTGACCTGCCCACACAGCCCACAAGGAGAACGGAGGATTCAACTCCCGGACCTTTTTGGCTTCTTCGTGCGTCAGGGGCTTGAACCCTTCGTCTTGCGCCTCATCTGTCTCTTCTGCCTCATACGGCTTACCTAGCTTGCATGCCGCCACAGCACTTGGCTGGGCTGGATCTTCGGGGCGCTTTTGGCACTTTGCTGTTGCATCTGCCATTGTGTTCCTCACAAATTACATGAAGGTTACGAGCGCCAGTCTCAGCAAAGCCTCTGATTATACGTAGAAACCCCTGCGCTTTACCAAAAATAGCCATGCGTCTGCGCGGGAATGGCGCGGTTTCACGGGCGCTTTATGATCAGGCTCGGACCTGAACCACAATCGCGCCCCATTCTAATGAAAGACCGCCGATGCCAGCATTGATGAATTTCCTGCATGTCCTTGCGGCCATCGTCTGGCTTGGAGGGATCAGTTTCATGCTGTTTGCGCTGCGCCCCGCAGCGGCCGAACTCCTGGCGCCGCCGCAGCGGCTGCCCCTGATTGCGCAAACGCTGCAGCGCTTTTTCAAGCTGGTCTGGGTGACGATCGTGGTGCTGCTGCTGTCTGGCCTGGCGATGTTGTTGGGCGTGGGCATGAAGAACGCACCGGCCGGCTGGCACGCCATGCTGGGGATTGGCCTCGTGATGTTCGCGCTGTTCGGCCACCTGTATTTCGGACCTTTCCGCCGGCTCAAACACGCTGTCAGCGCGGCCGACTGGGCCGAAGGCGGCCGGCGCGTCGGGCAGGTTGCCACGCTCGCCACGGTCAACCTGGCGCTCGGCGTACTGGCCATCGCCGCTGTGTATTTTCTCGCCTGATGCATCCGCGAACCAGACTGCAGCGCGCTGCAAGGCCATCACCCGCCGCTTTGAACGCATCTTCATGAATGCCGACCAGCCCCCGACAAGCGCCCGCGGCAACTGGCGGACGGCTGGCCTTTTCAGCCGCCTTCGCGGTGCATTGCCCTGCCGCGAGGCACTGGCCGCCCATCCCTGGCTCAAGCCTGTGGCGCATCGCCTGCTCGACCGCCAGCTGTGGCACGCGCAGCATGAAGCCGTGGCGCGCGGCGTCGCCATCGGGATTTTCTGGGCCTTTGCCGTGCCCGTGGCGCAGTTCGCGCTGGCCACCCTGAACTGCGTCTGGTGGCGCGCCAATATTCCGGTCGCTGCCGGCATGACGCTGGTGACCAACCCGTTCACCATCGGCTTCTGGCTCTGGCTGGCATACCAACTGGGCAGCCTGGTGCTGGACGCGCCGCCGCCGGTTGCGCTGGCCGACGGCGCGGGGCTGCTGGCCTGGCTGGGCTCGTTCGGCGCGCCGGCCCTACTGGGCATGGGTATTTTTGCGCTCTGCGGCGCATTGACCGGCTACCTGGTCGTCAAGCTCGCCTGGCGCGTGCGCGTTGGCGTCAAGCGCTGGCGCAGGCAGAACACCCCCCGCGCCGCAGCCACACCGCCAGCCTGCTGAAATAACTTCTGCCTTTTTTCGTCACTATCCTGCCCCCAACCGCTGCCCGCAGCCACACCCCATGACCCTGTCCGCCGCCAACGCCTTGCCCGACACCCCTTGCTACCTCAACGGCGAGTTCAGCACGCTGCGCGACGCCAAGATCAGCGTGCTTGATCGCGGTTTCATCTTTGGCGATGGCGTCTATGAAGTGGTGCCGGCCTATGCGGGCAAGCTGTTTCGCTTCGAGCAGCACATGGCGCGGCTGAACCGCAGCCTGGCCGAACTGCGCATCGCCAATCCGCTGACGCACGACCAGTGGCGTGACACGTCACTTAAATTAATAGCTGACTATGTCCTGTCCACCGGCGCAGAGACCGAAAAAGGCAATCAACTGATCTACATCCAGGTGACCCGTGGCGTGGCCATGCGCGACCATCCGATGCTGCCCGGCCTCACGCCCACCGTGTTCATCATGGTCAACCCGATGAAACTGCCCAGCGAAGCGCAGCGCACGCAGGGCGTGGCCTGCATCAGCGCCGGCGACTTCCGCTGGGAAAAAGCGCACATCAAGAGCACCAGCCTGCTGGGCGCGGTGTTCTCGCGCCAGATCAGTTTCGATGCCGGCGCGCTGGAAACCGTCATGTTCCGGGGCGACCACCTGAGCGAAGCGGCCGCCAGCAACGTCTGGGTCGTCAAGAACGGCTCCGTGCTGGGGCCGCCCAAGAACCATCTGGTGCTCGAAGGCATTCGCTACGGCCTGATCGAGGACATCTGCCGCGCGGCCGGCATTGGTTTTGAACTGCGCCCCATCAGCCGGGCCGAGGTGCTGGCCGCCGACGAGCTGCTGCTGTCGTCGGCCACCAAGGAAATTTTGCCCATCACCCTGCTGGACGGCCAGCCGGTCGGCAACGGCCAGCCCGGCCCGGTCTATGCCAAACTGTACGCCGCCTACCAGCAAGCCAAACAGGAGACATCGACATGAGCGCTGAGAACGACAACGGCCACACGCCAGAAAACCAACCCGCAACCCCGCCCGACGCCGAAGCCCGCAAGGATTCGCTGATCGAGTACCCGTCGCTGTTCCCGATCAAGGTCATGGGCATCAAGGCCGAGGGCTATGTCCACGCGGTGACGCATATTGCCCACCAGTTCGACCCGACGTTTGACGCCTCGACCATCGAGCTACGCGAAAGCAAGGGCGGCAAGTACCTGGGCGTGACCATCACCGTGACGGCCACCAGCCGCGAGCAGCTTGACGAGCTGTACCGCACGCTGTCCACGCACCCGATGGTCAAAGTCGTGCTGTAAGGCGCAAGGCGATGGCGGCCGGGCCTTGGCGTGCCTGGCGCACGTTACGCTATGGGGCTGTCCTGCTTCACCCCCTTTCCCGAGCCGCATGAACGATTTTTTCGACGACAAGCTGCGCCATCCGCTGCCGCAAGCCACACAAAAACTGCCACGCCGCCCGAACCTGGAACGCCATGCCCACGCTTGACTGGCTGAACCGCGCCCAGGCCTTCACCACTGCCGCCCGCGTGCCCTACCGGCTGCTCGAAGAAGTGTCGGTTCATGCCGCCGCTGCGCCCGATGAAGCCGCCACGCCACCGGCCCTGCCCGCGCAGGCCGATTTGCTTGAAAACGACGCCGCGCCTGCCACGCGCCCAGGCGCCACCAGCGGCAACCTGCTGATTCAGGGCGACAACCTTGAAGCGATCAAGGCATTGCTGCCGTTTTACCGGGGGCAGGTCAAATGCATTTTTATCGACCCGCCCTACAACACCCGCAGCGCGTTCGAGCATTACGACGACAACCTCGAACATGCGCAGTGGCTCAGCATGATGCTGCCGCGCCTGCAACTGCTGCGTGAATTGTTAAGCGAGGACGGCTCGATCTGGGTGACGATTGACGACAACGAGGGCCATTACCTCAAGGTGCTGATGGACGAGGTGTTTGGGCGGGGGAATTTTGTGGCGAATGTGTTTTGGCAAAAAACGCATACCCGCGAAAACAGGACGGATGTATCCGCAGTGCATGACCACATTTTGCTATTTGCCAAAAAGCGGGATGGATGGAAGGAGATACGCAACGCGCTGCCGTCATCCGATGCCCAACTTGACCGATTCACAAACCCAGATAACGATCCACGCGGTGTATGGGCATCGCTACCAGCTCACGCAAAAGCAGAAAAGGGTCGGCGGGAAGCTCAGTTCTTCACCATAACTACGCCCTCTGGCCGAAAAGTTGACGCACCGCCTGGACGGTGCTGGCTTTACACAGAACCGAGATTTAGGGAAATGGTGGCAGATGGGCGGATATGGTTTGGTGAGGCCGGTGGAAACGCGCCCAGGGTTAAAAAATTTCTTACAGAAGTACAAGCGGGTTTGGTTCCTTCAACGTTTTGGCTACATGAGGAAGTCGGTAGCAATGGCCGAGCGAAGTCCGAACTGGTAGCACTTTTCCCCGGTGAAACCCCCTTCTCCACCCCGAAGCCAGAAGCACTGCTCCAGCGCATCATCCACATCGCCACCCACCCCGGCGACCTCGTCCTAGATTCCTTCCTCGGCTCGGGCACCACGGCCGCCGTCGCGCACAAGATGGGCCGGCGCTGGATCGGCATCGAAATGGGCGAGCACGCCGCCACGCATTGCCTGCCACGCCTGCAAAAGGTGATCGACGGCGAACAGGGCGGCATCAGCAAGGCGGTGAACTGGCAGGGCGGCGGCGGTTTTCGCTTCATGAAACTCGGCGCGCCCATCTTCGACGAACACGGCCGCATTCACCCCGACGTGCGTTTCGCCACGCTGGCCGCCTTCATCTGGCAGCAGGAAACCGGCGCCGCCTGGAACGCAGCCGTCGTCCAGCCGTGTACGCCCTACCTGGGAACTCACTATCAATTAGATAGCTACTCACACCCGCCAGATATGCGAGAAAGCCCTATTTTGTTCATAAAAAAGCCTTTGTTCGCCTGCTACCTGCTGTTCAACGGCATCCTGGGCGACAAGCGCCCGGCCAGCGGCAACGTGCTGACGCGCGAAGTGCTCGACGCCCTGCTGGCGCTGCACGCCGCCACGCCCAACCCCGACGCGCCGCTCCTGGTGTTCGGCGAAGCCTGCCGCCTTGGCCCCGCGCGGCTGGAACAGGCGAAGGTGACGTTCCGGCATATCCCGTATGACGTGAAGGCGCGGTGATGGGGATGATGTTGAGCAACCCGGAACAACTTGATGAATTCAGGCGCATGCCTGTGGAAACAGAATGGCTTGAATTCAAGGAAGCCAGGAACGGCTTTGATACGGACGCGCTGGGTCGCTATGTCTCGGCCTTGTCCAATGAAGCGAACCTGCACGGACGGGATGCGGGCTGGCTGATCTTTGGCGTTAAGGACAAGATCAATCCGGTCACGGATTCGCGGCCCGTGGTGGGCAGCCACTACGCGGCCACGGCAGCCGACCTCAATGAACTGAAGCGTCAGATATTCACCCACACCTCGCCCGCTGTCGGCTTGGGCGACCCGGTTGAAGTGGATCACCCGGACTGCGCGCCTGGCGCAAGGGTGCTGATGTGGCGCATTCCCGCCACCGCGCCCGGCATGCCCATGGCCTGGAAAGGCCACTACTACGGACGTTCAGGCGAGGCATTGGGTGCATTGCCGCTCAACAAACAAGACGCTTTGCGCGCGCAGTCCGTTATGCATGATTGGTCTGCCGTGCTGGCAACAGACGACTGGAGCTTGCTCGATCCGGCGGCCATCCAGCTAGCGCAAGACTTGTATAAACGTCGTCACGCCACCCATTTGCAAGTGCTGTCCGCCCTGCAACACAAGTCCGTCTCGGACTGGCTGCACGGCCTGCGGTTGGCGGTGAATGGAAAGCTGACCCGGGCTGCCTTGGTGTTATTGGGCAAGCCGGAAGCGGCAACGTGTCTGGGTGGCCCAACGCCCCGCCTGACATGGGTATTGACGGACCACCTGGGCACGATACAAACCCATCAGCACTTTGAGTTACCGCTGATCATCGCAATGGATCAACTGGTTGCCAGGTTGCGAATCATCGAGGTGAACTTGCTGCCGCCCCGGCAAACCGCACCGCTGAATCTGCCGAACTACGACGACTGGGTCATTCGGGAAGCGTTGCACAACTGCATAGCGCACCAGGACTATGCGCAAGGCGGACGGGTTCGGGTCACGGAAGCGCCCGATTCGCTCACATTTTTCAACCTGGGCTCTTTTCTGCCGGGTTCTGTCGAGCGCGTATTGGGCAGCCGGCAACCCGAGCAACGCTATCGCAATGCGTGTCTGGCCAACGCAATGGTGGAACTTGACCTGATTGAGACGCTTAACAGCGGCCTGCCCAAGATGTTCAGGTTGCAAAAAGAGCGGTTTTTCCCGTTGCCGGATTTTGAGTTTGGGCAGGCGCCCGATTCGGTCAGCGTGCGTCTTTATGGCAAGACGCTGGATGAAAAATACGTTCATGCCCTGATGTCAGCGACCGATCTGTCACTTGAAGAGGCGATCTTGCTGGACCGGGTGCAAAAAGGCCAGCCGCTGGAAACTGAACAAATCAAGCGCTTGCGTGCGAAAAAGCTGGTGGGGGGACGTGGGGCCAAGATTTTCATTTCGGCGCAAATGGCTGTGGCAACCGGGCAAGAAGTCAGTTATGTGAACCACAAAGGACTTGATCCCAGATATTACAAAGCACGGGTACTCGACTTATTGGCCCTGGGCCCACAACCCCGCCAGAAAATTAACGACCTGCTGTTACCCCAGCTCGCTGCCTCCATTCAAGACGATGTGCGCCGGAAGGAATACATCAAGAATTTATTGCAGGAAATGGCCCGTGACCAACAGATTGAAAACGCCGGAGGTGCCACGCGCGCGGCGAAATGGCGACTCAAAAACTGATTCCTGGATTGGATATCGACTGCGCAATCAGTATTGACTTATCCAATTCATCTCGCCAATAAAAATAATTTATCTTTATAAATCAATGACTTGCATTGGATAAATTAATTACTTAAAGACTAATTTAATCCAATCAAAAAACTCGAACCCAATGACCACCTTTGCCCTCAAGTCTTACCAGCAAGCCGCCCTGGACGCGCTGACCGCCTTTGCCCGCGCCGCCCAGGTCAAAGGCCCGGCGCTGGCGTTTGGCGAACTGGTGGGGCGGCCCTACAACCCGGATGCGTTTGGCGCGGTGCCTTGCGTGTGCCTGCGCATCCCGACGGGCGGCGGCAAGACGCTGCTGGCCGCGCATGCCATCGCCACGCTGGCGCGCGAGTGGCTGGCCAGCGACGCGCCGGTCGCGCTGTGGCTGGTGCCCAGCGACACGATCCGCAGCCAGACGCTGCGCGCGCTGCAAACCGCCGGCCATCCGTACCGCGACGCGCTGGAGGCGAGTTACGGCGCCGATGTTCGCGTCTGCGTGCTGGACGACCTGGCTGCGATTGCGCCCGGCGATTGGGGCCGGCGCGCCGTCGTGGTGGTGGCGACCATCCAGAGCTTTCGCATCGACGACACCGACAAGCGCAACGTGTACAGTTTTTCGGAAAGCTTCGAACGGCATTTTTCTGGCTACGACGCGCAAAAACTGCGTGTGCTGCACGACCTGCCTGATGCGCTGGTCACGGCGGCCGACGTGGCGGCCGACCGCACCGGCGTGCTGCGCGGCCGCGAGGGCCAGCCGCGCTGGAGCCTGGCGAACTGGCTGGCGCTGCACGCGCCGCTGTTGATCGTCGATGAGGCGCACAACACCAAGACCGACAAGAGCTTTACCGCGCTCAGGCGCCTGAACCCGAGCGTGATTCTGGAACTGACAGCCACGCCGATTCCGGCCAAAACCAATGTGCTGTACCACGTCAGCGCGCAGGAACTGGCGGCGGAAAGCATGATCAAGCTGCCAATTGCCCTTAGCGAACATCCGCAGGGCTGGCAGCAGGCGGTGTTTGCCGCCGTGCAACACCAGCGCGCGCTCGAAGGCGAGGCGCTGAAGGATGAGGCCGCAGGCTTTGGCTACGTCCGGCCCATCGTGCTGTTCCAGGCGCAAAACGAAAACGACGAAGTGCCGCCAGAAGCCCTGCGCCAGCATCTGCAAGACGAGTTGCACATTCCCGCCAACCAGATCAGGGTCGCCACCGGCGAGACGCGCGAACTCGAAGGGCTGGACCTGGCCGCGCGGAGCTGCCCGGTGCGCTTTGTCATCACCGTGCAGGCGCTGCGCGAAGGCTGGGACTGCCCGTTTGCCTATGTGCTGTGTTCGCTGCAAAAACTCTCCAGCGCCACGGCGGTCGAGCAGTTGCTGGGCCGGGTGCTGCGCATGCCTTACGCCAGCCCGCGCGGGCGCGACGCGCTGAATCGCGCTTACGCGCATGTCTGCGAGGCCAAATTTTCCAGCGCCGCCAGCGAACTGGCCGACCGGCTGATCAACCACATGGGGTTTGACGCGCTGGATGTGGCGTCGATGGTGGTGCAGCAGTCCTTGTTGCCGCTTTTTGAATCAAATCAGCCGTTTGCGCATCCTGCACCTGCTCCAGTAGCTACTGATTTTGTAGCAAGCTCGATTTCCCCGGAACTGCTGGCGGCGGCGGGCGTGGCGCTGGTGCCGTTCGCGGACGCGCAAAAACTCGTGGTCACCGGCCACATCAGCGCCGAAGTCGAGGCCTTGCTGGTCGAACAGGTGCGCGGCGCCAAAAAACAGGAAGCGGTGCGCGGCAAGGTGGCGCAGCACAACGCGCTGGTCGCAGCCCAGGGCGCGCCGGCCTCGCGCGGCGAGCGCTTTGCGCCGGTGCCGACGCTGGCCTACCGCATCACGCCGCAAGGCCAACTCTTTGCGCTGGAACGCGAAGCCGTGCTGGAGGCGGTGGAACTGGACCTTTTAAGCCCGCAAGCGGTGCAGTTGCCGGGTTTCCAGCTGGTCGAGCAGTCCAATGGCTTCGAGATTTACCTCAAGGACGCGCATATCCGGCTACGCGCCGCCGACGCCAGCCAGATCGCGATGGATTACGGCGACAGCACCCTCACCGCCGACGACCTGGTGCGCTGGCTGGACCAGCTGCTGTTTCAAAAGCTGCCCGACCTGACGCAAGGCCAGCGCAGCAGCTACTTCCGCGCGGTGGTCAGCCACCTGATGCATGAGCGCGGCTTGCCGCTGCTGGCGCTGGCCAGGGCGCGCTTCAAGCTGGCGCAGGACATCGAGGCGCGTGTCGGCGACTTGAAGGACAAGGCGGCCAGGGCCAGTTTCCGGCAACTGGTGCTGGAAGAAGCCTGGACGATCGAGCCCGACTGGACGCAGCCGCTGGTGTTCGAGGCCAGCCGCTACCCGGTTCCCGCCGGGTCGCGCTACGGCGGGCGTTACGAATTCCGCAAGCATTTCTACCCGGTGCTGGCCGATTTAAAGGACGGCGGCGAGGAATTCTCGTGCGCCCAGCTGCTGGACGGGCACAAAAACGTCAGGCAATGGGTGCGCAATCTGGTGACCGCGCCCTGCGGCTTTTCGCTGGCCACGTCAAAAGGCCGGTTTTTTCCGGACTTTGTGGCCGAACTGCTTGACGGGCGCGTTGCGGTTGTCGAATACAAGGGCGCGCACTTGCTCAACGACCCGTATGAGATTGAAAAACGGCAGGTCGGCGAGTTGTGGGCACGCAAAAGTGGCAAGCGCTGCCTGTTCGGGCAAATCGCCCTGCAAAAGAACGGTGTGGGCATGGCCGGGCAACTCGACGCCTTGCTGAACTGAGGCGGACAACACCATGAAAATACAACAACTCGGCCGCGTGGCCTACCTGCCCACCTACCAGGCGATGCAGGATTTCACCGCCGCGCGTATTGAGACCACACCTGACACGCTATGGATTTGCGAGCATCCTGCGGTTTATACGCAAGGGCTGGCGGGCAAAAAAGAGCATATTTTAAATCCCGGCGAGATCCCCGTGGTGCAGACCAACCGGGGCGGACAGGTGACCTTCCACGGCCCCGGCCAGGTGGTGGTCTATCCGCTGATCGACCTCAAGCGGGCCGGCTACTTCGTCAAGGAATATGTCTACCGCATCGAGGAATCGGTGATCCGAACGCTGGCGCATTTCGGCGTCACGGGCCACCGCGTCGCGGGCTCGCCCGGCATTTACGTGCGGCTCGACGACCCGTTTTCGCATGCCGCATTGTCCGGCCCGGCGCATCCGTCCGACCCGTTTCGCGGCCTGGGCAAGATTGCCGCGCTCGGCATCAAGGTCAGCCGCCACTGCACCTACCACGGCGTGGCGCTGAACGTGGCGATGAACCTCGAACCCTTCTCGCGCATCAACCCTTGCGGTTACGCAAATCTGAAAACCACGGACCTTTCTACAATCGGCGTACCGGCCAGCTGGCAGGAAGCCGCCAGCGTGCTGGGCCAACAGCTCGCCACCCGCCTGGCCCCCTGACCTGATGCCCTGCCCCAACCCGAAGCACCACACACCATGAGCACACCCGAAGTCGTCCGCGAAGTCCAGAGCCTGGAAACCTACAACCCGCTGGCCAAGCAAAAAGCCGCCGCCAAGCTGTCGCGCATTCCCGTCAAGGTGGTGCAGGGCGAAATTCTGAAAAAGCCCGACTGGATTCGCGTCAAGGCCGGCAGCCCGAGCACGCGCTTCTACGAGATCAAGCAAATCCTGCGCGAGAACAAGCTCAACACGGTGTGCGAGGAAGCGAGCTGCCCGAACATCGGCGAATGCTTCGGCAAGGGCACGGCGACCTTCATGATCATGGGCGACAAATGCACGCGCCGCTGCCCGTTTTGCGACGTTGGCCACGGCCGGCCTGACCCGCTGGACAAGGACGAGCCGCTGAACCTGGCGCGCACCATTGCCGCACTCAAGCTCAAATACGTGGTGATTACCAGCGTGGACCGTGACGATTTGCGCGACGGCGGCAGCGGCCATTTTGTCGAATGCATTCAGCGCATCCGCGAACTTTCACCCAGCACGCAGATCGAGGTGCTGGTGCCCGACTTCCGCGGCCGCGACGACCGCGCGCTGGAGATTTTGAAAGCCTCGCCGCCCGACGTGATGAATCACAACCTGGAAACCGCGCCACGCCTGTACAAGGAAGCGCGCCCTGGCTCCGATTACCAGTTCAGTTTGAACCTGCTGAAGAAGTTCAAGGCGCTGCACCCCAACGTGCCGACCAAGAGCGGCATCATGGTCGGCCTGGGCGAGACCGACGAGGAAATTTTGCAGGTGATGCAGGACATGCGTGACCACGGCATCAACATGCTGACGATTGGCCAGTACCTCGCGCCCTCGATGTCGCATTTGCCGGTGCGCCGTTATGTGCATCCGGACACCTTCAAGATGTTTGAAGCCAAGGCCTACGAGATGGGTTTCAGCCACGCCGCCGTCGGCGCGATGGTGCGCTCTAGCTACCACGCCGACGAGCAGGCGCATGCTGCCGGCGTGTCCGACAAGCCCGCTGCATAACGGGCCTGCGGCGTTTTAATACCGGTTGGGATTGTTCGGACGCCGGTCGTCCCGGTTGCGCACGCCGTCGCCGTCACGGTCGCCACCCCGGTGATGCCCGCCGCCGTAGTAGCCATCGGGCTGACCATTGCCGTAGGGGACCGGGTAAGCAACACAACCGGTCAGGCTGGTCGGTACCAGCACGATCGCTGCAAGTATTTTCACGGGTTTCTCCTGAACATCCACAGCGTCCGCTTGCGACAGGATGCTGTTGTCGGCAGCGTCGCAAACGCTTGTGCTGCTTCATTTCAGCCCCGGCACATGCCTGCGGGGTGTCTGCGGCGTGGCTGAAGCGTGAAGCTGGCTACAACATGTAACCTGCGATGTATGGTCCGCGCCATGGTTTGCCTGCGCTTGCGGTCCCAAAAATATGGCGTTTCGCGGTGAGTCAGCATTCAAAACGCCACTATGCTTGCGGCCCATGCCTGCCAACTTGTATGCACTGGGCGCCATCGCGCTCTGGATTTCCCTTGCCACGCTCGGTGTCGCGCTCAAGCACATTCCCCCGTTTCTGCTGACCGGCGTGGCCCTGCTCATGGGCAGCCTGCTGGCGCTGCCCTTCGTGCTGAAGGACCGGCGGGCGTGGCGGATTCCGCCCGGCACGCTGGTGCTTGGCGTTTGCGGCCTGTTCGGCTACCACTTCCTGCTGTTCATCGCCCTGCGCCATGCGCCGCCGGTCGAGGCGAACCTGGTCAACTACCTGTGGCCGCTGCTCATGGTGGTGCTGGCGCCGCTGTTGCTGGCCGGGCTCAAGCTGCGCGCGCTGCATGTGGTGGCGGCGCTGCTGGGGTTTGGCGGCGCGGCGATTGCCATTCTGGGTGCCAGCCAGGGCGTGACGGGCGGCTGGTCGTGGGGTTTTATTCCGGCGCTGGCGTCGGCCTTCATCTGGGCCAGCTATTCGCTGCTGACGCAGCGCGTCAAGCCATTTCCGACGGCGGCCATCGGCCTGTTCGGCTTGGTGTCGGGGCTGCTGTCGCTGCTGTGCCATTGGGCGCTGGAGCCGCTGGTGGCGCTCAGCGGCCGCGACTGGCTGCTGCTGGCGGTGATGGGGCTGGGGCCGCTGGGCGGCGCGTTTTTCCTCTGGGACAAGGCGCTCAAGCTGGGCGATGCGCGGCAGATCGGCATCCTGAGCTACCTCACGCCGCTGGGCTCGACCGCGCTGCTGATGCTGGTCAGCGGCCGGCCGCTGAGCTGGAGCATTGGACTGTCGGCGGTGATGATTCTGGGGGCGGCGCTACTCGGGACCCGCGTGAAATAACGGTCGCCTGCCCCGTGCTCGGCAGCCCTTATGGCGCAGCAGCTGGCGCAACGAGGGACAGAGCCTCCCAGGCCTTGATGGTTTCGGCGGCATACATCAGCGCCGGCCCGCCGCCCATGTAGACGCACACGGCCAGCATTTCCTCCAGTTCAGCGCGCGTGCATTCCAGCTTGTGCAGCGCCTTGACATGAAAACCGATGCAGCCCGAGCAATGCTGCGTAATGCCGATGGCCAGCGCCATCAGCTCCTTGTGCTTGGCGCTGATGGCGCCCTCGCCCATGGCGGCCCGCGCCAGCTGGCCGAATCCGGCCATGGCTTCAGGCTGAGCCTTGCGAAAAGGCGCCAGACCTTCGTTGATGTTGTGAATCAAGGTACTGTGATCAAAGGTACTCATGTGGATGTCCTGGGGTTGCGCTGCATGCCGGGTGGCCGCTGCATAAACATGGATTGTCGGGCGTGAAGGGAGCGCACGCTGCCCGTGAGCGACCCGCAACCAGCCGGCCCCAACCACTTTTTATACCTTTTAGGCCTCTAGCGTACGACCTGCGGACGCAAGCAGCTATCAAATATGAAGCATTTACACTGGTGTGTACGGCATCCGGCCGGTCTGCTTGCGAAGAAACGGCGCCTACAGCAGCGCCGCAGGGTCTTCGCTGTTCAGCACTTCCTGCGCCCACAGCCTGAGCTTTGCGGCGTCCGCGCGCAGCACCTGCTGCTTGACCGACAGGATCTGCGACGGATGCATGGAAAAGCTGCGCAGCCCCAAGCCGAGCAACAGCCGCGTCATGTGTACGTCGCCGGCCATTTCGCCGCAGACGCTGACGCCCTTGCCCTGGGCATTGCATATGGCAATCGTGTCAGCGATCAGGCGCAACACGGCCGGATGACAGGGGTCGTACAGGTGCGCGACGGTCTCATCAGAGCGGTCGATGGCCAGCGTGTACTGCGTTAGGTCGTTGGTGCCGATCGACAGGAAATCAAAATACTTGAGAAACAGCGGCACCGTGAGCGCTGCCGCCGGAATCTCGATCATCGCGCCCAGCCGCACCGGTCCGTGAACGAAGCCCCGGGCGTCGAGCTGCACGCGCGCCTGGTTGATCAGGTCCAGCGTCTGGCGGATTTCGCTGGCATGGGCCAGCATGGGCACCAGCAGGTTGACCTGGCCGTGGGCGGCGGCGCGCAAAATGGCACGCAGCTGCGTCAAAAACATCGGCGGATCGGCCAGGCTCCAGCGGATGGCGCGCAGCCCGAGCGCCGGGTTCAGGTGGCTTTCCTGCGCCTTGGATGTCGGCCGGTCCAGGGGCTTGTCGGAGCCGATATCGACGGTGCGGATGGTCACCGGCAGGCCCTGCATGCCTTCGATGGCCTTGCGGTAGGCCAGGTATTGCTCGTTCTCGTCGGGCAGCTTGCCATTGCGGCCCATGAACAAAAATTCGCTGCGGAACAGCCCCACGCCCACCGCGCCGGCCTCGACCGCGCCCAGCGTGTCGTCGGGCATTTCGATATTGGCCAGCAACTCGATGCGCTGCCCGTCCAGCGTCAGCGCCGGGGTGTGGCGCAGGCGGTTGAGCCGCTGGCGCTCGAGTTCGCCCTGGCGCTGCTTGAAGCCGTATTCGGCCAGGATGATGGGCGACGGATCGACGATCAGCACGCCGGCATCGCCGTCGATGATCACCCAGTCGTCCTGCTTGATCAGCTGGCTGGCGCTGCGCGCGCCGACCACCGCCGGAATGTCCATGCTGCGCGCGACGATGGCGGTGTGCGAGGTACGGCCACCCACGTCGGTGGCAAAGCCGGCAAACAGACTCTGCTTGAACTGCAGCATGTCGGCCGGCGAAATGTCGTGCGCCACCAGCACCAGCGGCACATCGAGCGTGTCGTCGAGCAGCAGGTCCTGCTGCGCCTGCCGACGGCTGCTGCCGGCCCGCGCCGCGCCCTGGCGGGCCGCCTGCAGCGGCGAGGCCGAGCCTTTCATGTGGCACAGGATGCGCTCGACGACCTGTTCCAGGTCGGCCTTGCGCTCGCGCAGGTAGGCGTCCTCCATCTCGTCGAACTGGCGCGCAATCAGTTCGTACTGCGTGGTGAGCGCCCATTCGGCGTTGTAATGGCGCTCGGTGATCCAGTGCTTCACGCCGCTGATCAGCATTTCGTCCTGCAGCAGCATCAAATGCACGTCGAGCAGCGCGGCGATTTCATGCGGCGCGTCCTTGGGCAGGTCATGCTGCAAACGCATGATCTCTTCCATGACCGCATTGCGCGACAACCTGACGCGCGCAATCTCGTCATTGGTGGTCGCCGGGTCGATGAAGTAATGGCTGACATCGGCCCGGCTCGACGCCACCAGCACCGCGCGGCCAATCGCCACGCCGCGCGACACCGCCAGGCCGTGGACGGAAAACGTCATTCAGAGGCTCCTGAAAAAAGCGCCGGACAGTCTAAGAAACGTGACGGCAAAGAAGTGAGCGCAGTGGTTTGAAGCAAGTCAGGGCCGCAGAACCGGCTTTGCCGGGCTGCAGGCGCAGCGGCCCCCTCGGGGGGCAGCGCAGCACACGAAGTGGCAAGCGTAGGGGCTAGTCCTTGCAAGTTCCGGCCGCGGAACCGGCTTTGCCGGGCCGCAGGCGGGGCGGCCCCCTCGGGGGGCAGCGAACCACGCGCAGCGGGGAGCGTGGGGGCCATCACTCCCCTTCGCCGAATTTGTCCGCCACCAGCGCCAGCAAGGCATCCATGGCGGCCTGCTCGTCCTCGCCTTGGGTTTCGATCTCGACGCTGCTGCCGATGCCGGCGGCCAGCATCATCACGCCCATGATGCTTTTGGCATTGACCCGGCGCTCGCCCTTGCTCATCCAGACCTCGCTGCGAAAACTGCCGGCGAGCTTGGTGAATTTGGCGGAGGCTCTAGCATGCAGGCCCAGCTTATTGCTGATGGTCGTGCGGGTCTTGATCATGGTTTCTTTGTACTTGGTTTTGAGGGGCGGTCACGGCCACCTGCATCACGCCCTGGCTGGCGCCGGCCAGCGCGCGCGCCACCAGCGCATCAAGTGCTTCGTGGCGGTAGCACACGGCGCGCAGCAGCATGGGCAGGTTCATGCCGGTCACCAGCTTGGTGTTGATGCCGTCGGCCAGCTTTTGCGCGACATTGCAGGGCGTTGCGCCAAAAATATCGGTCAGCACCAGCGCCTGGGGCAGGCCGAGCTGCTTGAGCACGAGGCCTGCCTGCGCCAGCGTTTCCTCGGGCGGCATCTGCGGCTGCACGTCGAACGCCGCCACGCCGGTGTCGTTGTCGGGAAAGACATGGCGCACGCACTGGAGAAAGGCAGAGGCCAGCGGTGCATGGGCGATGATGAGAATGCCGTTCATTGCGCTCAATTATCAGCTTTCACAGTGACAAAGTAGCCATACGCGGCGATACCGCAACACAAATAGACCGCCATGGCCGCCTGGAAGCTGGCGATCTGCGCCAGGCCCATGGCTGCAAAACCGTCAATCAGCAGCCCCAGGCCCCACTGGGCGACAAACACGCCGGCAAAAATGACCAGGTTGAAAGCCGACAGCGCGCGTCCGGCCAGTCCGGCCCGAAACGACATGCCGACGGCCGGCTGGGCCAGCCCCATGACGCTCGATGTCATGCAAAACAGCGCCCAGCCCAGCCAGCCGGTGGCGCTGCCGGCCAGGATGTTGAAGGCCAGTACCGCCAGGCTGAGCGGAATCCCCCAGGCGATCAGGCGCGCGGCCGACCAGCCACGGCGGGCAAGGTGGGGGTTGACCATGCCCCAGCCCCAGAAGGTCACCAGCATGCAGGCATTGATCCAGAAAAGGCCGGTGGCCGATTCCAGCGCGGTGTGGCCGGCCACCCTCACCATCCACGGCCCGGCCCACAGCGTCTGGATGGCGACCATGCCGCCGTAGTGGAAGAAAGCCAGCGGCGCCATCTTGTGAAAATAGCGGCTGCGCCAGATGGGCGCATAACCGGATTCGACAAGCATGGCGGGTTCTGGCGGCAACCCAGCGGGCGTCGGCGACGCAGTGGCCCGCCAGCGCGGGACGACCCAGGCAATGGCCGCCATCGACAACACGATCAGCGCCGCCAGCAGCCAAAACAGGGCGCGCCAGCCGGTCAGCGGCATCAGCCACTGCACCGGCAGCGTCGAGGCCAGCATGCCGAGCGAGCCGGTCATCAGCATCCATGAATTGGCGCGCAGCAGCGTGGCCGCGTCAAACCAGCGGCGGTAACCGGTCAGCGCAGCCATCAGGCAGGCGCCCACGCCCATGCCGACCAGCACGCGCGCAGTCAGCAGACCGGCAAAACTGCCGGCGGCTGAAAACGCCAGGCAGCCGACCACCGCCAGGCTCAGGAACCACAAAATGACGCGCTTGGGGCCATGCCGGTCCAGCCAGGCGCCCAGCGGCAGCTGGACGGCGGCGAAACCGAGGAAATAACCGCCCGCCAGCAAGCCCAGATCCCGGGACTGGAGCGAAAACTCCTGCGTCAGCACCGGCGCGAGCGTGGCGGTGATGGAGCGCAGCAGCGTCGAGAAAAAATAGGCCCCGGCAAACGCCAGGAAAACCAGGGTTGCCGCGCGGGCGCCCAGCCGTTCCGGCAAGGGGACTGCATCTGTTGGCGTCACGGTGTCATTCGAACTTCAGGCTGGAAAAAAATGTTTCCGCCGCCTCGGGCGCGATGCGCGGCGCATACATCACCACCTGGAACAATTGCGAGCCGTGCGCAAAATAGGCGGCTTGGGTGCTCACGGCAGAACCGTCGGCGCGCTGCCCCTGCGCCTGCAGGCGGGTGACGGGCGTGCCGGGCGCTGTGCCAGGGAGCGTCAAAGGCAGCATCTGGCGGCTGGCGGGCGCGGCCTTCATGTTGGCCAGCGCCAGTTCCTGCCACAGCGCCAGCACCGAAGCCGCTTGCGCGGCGTCGCCCACATCGGCGGTGGCGACGGCAAAGGTCGCACCGTCCGCATCGCAGCCGAGCATAGCCAGCGACGTCGGCCGCCCGCCCAGCGGAACGAGCTTTTGCGCCTTGTCGGGCTTGCAGGGCAGGAGCAGGTTCAGCCGCGTGCCTTCGGGGCGTACTTCGCGCCAGTTGAGCGCCGGGCTGCAGGCGGCCAGCGCCAGCAGGGCGGCCAGTCCGGCGGGCAAAAAAGTCGGGGGTTGGATCATTGAGCGCAGCAAAGCCTTTTGAAAAGCGGCAATCATGGGTAGCCCTTCACTTTACAGGCCCCGGTCAGGTCCAGGGGCCGACGGCCTTTGCCGGCAGTCCCTGCAGGCTGCAATGACCTAGCGTGTCGTCACTGCTGAAGCGAGTGCCCGCTACACTTTAAAAAAAAACCTGAGCCCTGGCTGGTCGTGCCGCAGCACCATAACACTCTCTTTTTAATAGCTTCTTGCGCAGGCACAGCAAGGGCTAAAAGCACATTTGACTCTGAGAGCACCACTTGCAACCCATCATTTCCATCAACCAGCTCAGCAAAACCTACGCATCGGGCTTCCAGGCGCTCAAGTCGATCGACCTGGACATCCAGCGCGGCGAGATCTTCGCCTTGCTGGGCTCCAATGGCGCCGGCAAGACCACGCTGATCAACATCATCTGCGGCATCGTCACGCCGAGCTCTGGCAGCGTGACAGCCGACGGGCACGACATCGTGCGCGATTTCCGGGCCGCGCGCGCCAAGATCGGCCTGGTGCCGCAAGAGCTGTCCACCGACTCCTTTGAAAGCGTCTGGTCCACCGTGCGCTTCAGCCGCGGCCTGTTCGGCAAGCCGGCCAACCCGGCCCATCTTGAAAAGGTCCTGCGCCAGCTCTCGCTGTGGGACAAAAAAGACAGCCGCATCATGGCGCTTTCGGGCGGCATGAAACGCCGGGTGCTGATCGCCAAGGCGCTGTCGCACGAGCCGCAGATTTTATTTCTGGACGAGCCCACGGCCGGCGTCGATGTGGAACTGCGCCGTGACATGTGGGACATGGTGCGCGATCTGCGGACCAGCGGTGTCACCATCATCCTGACGACGCACTACATCGAGGAAGCCGAGCAGATGGCCGACCGCATCGGCATCATCCGCAAGGGAGAGCTGATTTTGGTGGAAGACAAGGCGGTGCTGATGCGCAAGCTCGGCAAAAAGCAGCTGACGCTGCAATTGCAAACGCCGCTGCAGCAGATTCCGCCAGCGCTGGCGGGCTTGCCGCTGGAACTCGCGCAAGGCGGCCATGCGCTGGTCTATTCCTTCGATGCGCACACCGAAGACACAGGCATTGCCCCGCTGCTTAAACAGCTGAGCGACCTGGGCATCGAGTTCAAGGACCTGCATTCGAGCGAGCGCTCGTTAGAGGACATTTTCGTCAGCCTGGTGCACGCCGACTCACCGGCTGCGGCGGCCGGTTCGGTTCCGGCGCTGGTCAAGGAGGCTGTATGAACTGGCATGCCATCGGCGCCATTTACCGTTTTGAGATTTCCCGCACCTTTCGCACGCTGACCCAGTCGATTGTGTCGCCGGTGCTGTCAACGTCGCTGTACTTCATCGTCTTCGGCACCGCGATTGGCTCGCGCATGGGCAGCATCGACGGCATCAGCTACGGCGCCTTCATCATCCCCGGCCTGATCATGCTGTCGCTGCTCAACGAGAGCATTTCCAATGCATCCTTTGGCATCTACATGCCCAAGTGGTCAGGCACGATTTACGAGCTGCTGTCGGCCCCGGTGTCGTTTGTGGAGGTGGTCATCGGCTATGTCGGCGCGGCAGCCAGCAAATCGGTCTTGCTGGGCCTGTTGATCCTGGCGACTTCCCGCCTTTTCGTGCCGTATGAGATTGCGCACCCGTTCTGGATGCTGTGCTTTTTGCTCCTCACGGCGGTCACCTTCAGCCTGTTCGGTTTTATCGTCGGGCTCTGGGCGGACAACTTTCAAAAGTTGCAGATTATTCCGATGATGGTGGTCACGCCGCTTACCTTTTTGGGCGGCGCTTTTTATTCCATCAGCATGCTGCCGCCGATGTGGCAAAGCATCACGCTGTTCAACCCGGTGGTCTATCTGATCAGTGGCTTTCGGTGGAGCTTTTACGGCGTGGCCGATGTGAATGTCGGCCTTAGCTTGGCGGCCATTCTGGTATTTTTGACCTTGTGCATGGGCGCGGTGTGGCTGATTTTTCGCACGGGCTGGAAGCTCAAGGTTTGATGCCTTCCTTCGTTTTGGGCTCGTTCAGCCTTCAAGCTGGCGGGCGCTGGCTTGAAGAACTGCGCAAACCGGCACAACGAAAGCCTTTTATTGCGTTGAACTTTTTGCTATTTTATTTATAGCTGTAAAATCAGCTGCGACTAGCGCAAACGTTACTTTTTATTCAAAAATTTAACCTACTGCACTGCCCGGATGCTGCCCGGCTTAGGCCAGCTTCGGGCGCGCCTGCGGCGGCAAAGCGCTTTGCCGTTTCAGCGAATGCGGCAAGGGGCAAAATACGGCCATGAACTCTCTTCAAGGCATCCGCATTCTCGATTTGTCCCGCGTCCTCGCGGGCCCGTGGTGTACCCAGACGCTGGCCGACCTGGGCGCCGACGTCATCAAGATCGAGCGCCCCGGCAGCGGCGACGACACCCGCACCTGGGGGCCGCCGTTCCTGAAAAACGACGACGGCGTGGAAACGCATGAAGCGGCGTATTACCTGGGTGCCAACCGCAACAAGCGCTCCGTGACCTGCGACATTGCCCAGCCCGCCGGCCAGGTCTTGATTCGCGAACTGGTCATGCATTGCGATGTGTTCGTCGAGAACTTCAAGGTCGGCGACATGGCGCGCTACGGCCTCGATTACGCCTCGCTCAAAGCGCTGAACCCGCGCCTGGTGTATTGCTCGGTCACCGGCTTTGGCCAGAACGGGCCGTATGCCGAACGCGCCGGCTACGACTACGCCATCCAGGGCATGGGCGGGCTGATGAGCGTGACCGGCGAGCGCGACGACCTGGGCGGCGGGCCGCAAAAAGTCGGCGTGGCCGTGGCCGATTTGATGACCGGCATGTATGCCACCGTCGGCATTCTGGCCGCGCTGCGCCATGCCGAGGCCACCGGCGAAGGCCAGCAGGTGGACATGGCGCTGCTCGACACGCAGGTCGCCATGCTGGCCAACCTGGGCGCCAACTACCTGGTCAGCGGCAAGGTGCCGCAGCGCGTCGGCAATGCGCACCAGAACATCGTGCCCTACCAGGTGTTCGAGGTCGCGCCCGCGCCTGACGGCAGCAAGGACCATTTGATTTTGGCGGTGGGCAACGACGCGCAGTACGTCAAATTCTGCAAAGTGGCCAACATTCCCGAACTCGGCGTGAACCCGCTGTTCGCCCGAAACCGCGACCGCGTGCACAACCGCGCCCAGCTGGTGCCGATTTTAGAGAGCGTCATGAAGCTGCGCACCAAGGCCGACTGGCTGGCCGCGCTGGAGGCAGCCAAGGTGCCGTGCGGCGCCATCAACAACCTGGCCGAGGTGTTTGCCGACCCGCAGATCGGTGCGCGGGGCATGGTCACGCACTGGCCGCATCCGTTCAAAAACGATCTGCCGCTGGTGGCCAGCCCGATCAAGCTCAGCGCCACGCCGGTGCGCGAACCCGGCCGGGGCGGCCTGCCGCCGCCGCTGCTGGGTCAGCACACCGAGGAAGTGCTGCGCGAGGTGCTGGGTTATTCCGAGGCGCAATTGCTGGAACTGAAAAATACAGAGGTGACTTGAATGGCCAACTTTGTCCTGGTGCATGGCGCGTGGCACGGCGGCTGGTGCTGGCAGCGGGTGACCAAGGCGCTGCAACAAGACGGCCACCGGGTGCATGCGGTCACACTGACCGGCCTGGGCGAGCGCGCGCATCTGCTGTCGCCCGCCATCACGCTGGACACGCACATCGACGATGTGCTCAAGCTGATCGAGGTCGAAGAGCTGGCCGATGTGGTCCTGGCGGTGCATTCCTACGCCGGCATGATCGGCACGGCGGTGGCCGATCGACTGGGTCAGCGCATCAGGCACCTGGTGTATGTCGATGCGGTGCTGCCCAAACCTGGTGAAAGCTGGAGCAGCACGCAATCAAGCGCCACGCAGCAGCAGCGCCTGGCCGCCGCCCAGTCGTCGCGGCACTTCAGCTTTCCGCCGCCCGACCCGGAAATTTTCGGCCTGATGGACGCCGACCGCGAATGGGTCGGGCGCCGCCAGACGCCGCACCCCGGCAATACTTACCAGGCGCCGCTGCAGTTCGACGCGCAGCGCGTCGCTGCCGTGGCGCGCTCCTTTGTCAGCTGCACCCAGCCCGCGCTGGCAACGATTGAGCCGAGCCGCCTGCGCGCCCAAGACCCGCTGTTCTGGAACGGCGCCTGGCTACCCAAGGCGCACTATGTAGAGTTGCAAACCGGCCATGACCCGATGATCAGCGAGCCTGCGGCCCTGGCTCGGATCCTGCTCGGTTGCAGCACCTGAGCAGGCGTTCAAACAGGAAATTTTTACCAAAAATTGCCTTTTCGCAATAAGGCAAAGGACCTTCAGCTATATAAAAAATAGCACCTTGATGAAGCCTGCGAAACCGGCATGCGCTAGCCCAGCAGCCGGGTCACGCTGTAGATGGCCAGGCCCACCAGCCCGCCGACCAGCGTGCCGTTGATGCGGATGAACTGCAGGTCGCGCCCGATGGCCAGTTCGATGCGGTCGCTCATCTCCTCGCGGCTCCAGCGGGCCAGTTGCGTTTCGATGAACTGCCCCACCTCGCCCCGATGGTTGCGCACCAGCAGGACGCTGCCCGATTCGATGGCGCGGTTGAGCCCCTCGACCAGCCGCGCATCGTGTGCCAGCGCATCGCCGACCTTGCCCGCCAGCATCGAGATCTGCCGGGCCGTGGCCGGATCGTCCCGGCCCAAGTCATCGAGCAGGCGGTCCTTGATCACGCCCCACAGGCTGCCCAGCAAGGTTTGCACGCGCGCATTGGCCAGGGTTTCCTGCTGATGCCGGGCGATGAATTCATGCCATGCCGGATCGTCTTTCAGGTGCAGCACAAACTCCTGGACCAAGCCCGTGAAACGTGCCCGGGCCGGATGGGCCGGGTCGAGCAAGACTTCATGCGCTGACCTGGCGAGCGAACGCAGCGCCCGGGGGCCTATCGCGGCGGTTCCCACCTTGTAGAACACGTTCTCGACGCCGAACACCGCAATCAGGAAATCAATCGCTTGCTGCTGGTTTTTTTCCTCGTCCAGGTAGCTGGAGAGTTCGCGCAATGCGCTGTCGAGCAGTTGCTGGTGGCTGCCTTCGGCCACCAGCAGGTCCAGCAGCTTGCCCGCATTCGCGGCAATGTCGAGCTGCGACAGCTGGCGGGTGGCCGCACCCTGGACCAGCAGGCTCATGGCTTCATGGTCCAGCGCCTGGAGCACCACCTTCATGGCCTTGGCCATGGCCAGCCCCAGCTGGTCTGAATGACCGGGCGCCAGCAGCCAGGCACCGAGCAGGCCGGCGGGGTTGGCCTGCCGGATGCGCTCGGCAATGCCTTGCTCGGTGATGAAATGGCTTTCGACAAACTGCCCGAGGTTGCGGCCAATGCCGTCCTTGCTGTTCGGGATGATGGCCGTGTGCCACACCGGAATGCCCAGCGGATGGCGAAACAGCGCCACGACGGCAAACCAGTCGGCCACCGCGCCGACCATGGCCGCTTCGGCGAAGGCCGACACATAGCCCCAGGCAGGGTGCAGCGCGAGCAGGCTGCGGGCCAGGCAAAACACAAGAAACGCCAGCAGCAGCAGGCCGCCGGCCATTCGCTGCATGGTGCGCAGCCGGGCACGACGCAAGGCATCCTCGGCCGAGTCCAGTTGCTGTTGAATGTCGGATGAAGGCTGCATGCCGGGCAGTCTAGCCGCTTGGCTTGCTGTTGCGGCGCGCCGGCCGGCGGCCAAAGCGCTGCAAGACTTGCGACCGGCCGCAAAAAAGCCCTGTCACGCCAACGCACGACAGGGCTTTTAGAGGGTTCTGTGCAGGGGCCGCAGAACTTAGAAGCGCCAGCCCAGGCCCACGCCGACCAGCAGCGGATCGACCTTGAATTCGCCGATCTTGTTGCCGGCCAGTTTCACGTCAGTGCGGAGCATGACTTTTTTCAGGTCCAGGTTGAGGTACACGCCCTTGGTCAGCGGAATGTCCACGCCGACCTGCAGAGCCCCACCCCAGCTGTCCTTGTCCATGGTGACGCCGGGAAGCAGGTCCACGGAGCTGAAACGCGTGTAGTTGATGCCGGCGCCAACATAAGGCTTGAAACCGTTCATCGGAAAGTGATACTGCGCCAGCAGCGTGGGTGGCAGGTGCTTGAAGGTGCCGACCTTGCCAATAACGCTGGACGTCAAGGTCTGTTTTTGCGGCACGGTCAGGATCAGTTCGACCGCCACGTTCGGGCTGAAGAAATAGCTGACATCCACTTCGGGAATCCACTTGTTGTTCATGGAAAGGCCCAGGTCGCCCACACCCTGCACGTTGGTGCTGCCGCCGTTGTCGCTTTGCAGATGCACCGCGCGGGCGCGCACCATCCACGGACCTTCAGTGGTTTGCTGGGCGAAAGCGGCACCCGACAGCAGGGTGGACAAAATGGCGGCGGCAATGAGTTGTTTTTTCATGATGGGCTGCGAATAAAAGCCAGGGAACATTCCCAACTTCCATTGGACGCGCCCAATGCCCCTACCATGTTTGATATGGCGCAAAGGCTTGCAAGCCCACCCGGCCGCACAACGCAAGCTTGCGACAGATCAACAAATCACGTCGTCAACAGGCTCGGCTTGTTGCGCCTCAGCAACATCGCACGGATGTCTTTCAGACTGCCCCACAGAACTGCGGTTGGAACTGCGGGCCTGCGCGGCGGCTCAGGACTCCTGCTGGGAGCCCGGGTTTCGCCGGCCGGCAAGCCCGCCCTTGCGTCCGGCTTCGCGGGCTTCGGTGGCATTGAACTGGTGCGCATTGCCGCTGGCGTGGGCCGCCTTGCCACCCCGGCTGGCGATCTGGCGCTGGCGCTCCGGGTCCATGGAGGCAAAGCCGCGACGGCTCGAAGCCTGGCGCTGGTTGCGGCTGTCCGCATCCTGGGTATTGTCTGGATTGTTTGACATGGCTTTCCTAAGGTCGTTGGAAAAAAGGAAACCCAAGTGTGCAAGCCGGGCCATCGGCCTGGCCGTCGGCTTTAGAGCCTTTGAAAAGTAGGAAGCATCCGACGGGTCGGGGTGCGCAATGCTGAGTTGCCTCGCCTTGCGGTCTGGCAACACGCGCGTCTTGTCAATGCCAGCCGCGCTCAAGCGACGGCTGGGGCCGGGCGTCAGACCGCCGCCAGCGCCTGCTCCAGGTCGGCCAGCAGGTCGTCGATGTGCTCGATGCCGACCGACAGGCGCACCATGTCCACGCTCACGCCGGCCCGGGCCAGCTCAGCCGCATTGAGCTGGCGGTGCGTGGTCGAGGCCGGGTGGCAGGCCAGCGACTTGGCGTCGCCGATGTTGACCAGCCGGGTGAACAGCTGCAGCGCATCCTGGAAACGCCCACCTGCCGCCATCGCATCAAGCGCCGACTTCACGCCAAAGCTGATGATGCCCGAGGCCTTGCCGGCCATGTATTGCTGCACCAGCGCATGGTCGCGGTGCTCCGGCAGGCCGGCGTAATTGACCCAGGCCACCTTCGGATGGTTCTTCAGGAAATGGGCGATGGCCAGCGCGTTGTCGCAGATGCGGTCCATGCGCAGCGCCAGCGTTTCAATGCCCTGCAGGATCTGGAAGGCGGCCATCGCGCTCAGGGCTGCGCCCATGTTGCGCAGCGGCACGACGCGCGCGCGGCCAATGTAGGCGGCGGCGCCTAGCGCTTCGGTGTACACCACGCCGTGGTAGCTGACGTCGGGTTCGTTCAGGCGTTTGAAGCGCGCCTTGTGCTCGGCCCACGGGAACTTGCCGCTGTCAACGATCACGCCGCCCAGCGTCGTGCCGTGGCCGCCCAGGTACTTGGTCAGCGCATGCACGACGATGTCGGCGCCGTGCTCGAACGGACGGCACAGGTAGGGAGTGGACACGGTGTTGTCAACAATCAGCGGCACGCCGCTAGCATGCGCCACAGCGGCCAGCGCGGCGATGTCGGTGACGTTGCCCAGCGGATTGCCCACCGATTCGCAAAACACCGCCTTGGTGCGCGCGTCGATCAGCGGCGCGAACGAGGCCGGGTCGCGCGGGTCGGCGAAGCGCACCTCGATGCCCATTTGCGGAAAGGTGTGGGCAAACAGGTTGTAGGTCCCGCCGTAGAGCGCCGACGACGCGACGATGTTGTCGCCGGTTTCGGTGATGGTCTGGATGGCGTAGGCAATCGCCGCCATGCCCGAGGCCACCGCCAGCGCGCCAATGCCGCCTTCGAGCGCCGCCATGCGCGCCTCTAACACCGCATTGGTCGGGTTCATGATGCGGCTGTAGATGTTGCCAGCGACCTTCAGGTCGAACAGGTCGGCGCCGTGCTGCGTGTCGTCAAACGCAAAAGCCACGGTCTGGTAGATCGGCACCGCGACGGCCTTGGTGGTCGGGTCGGGCGTGTAGCCGCCGTGAACGGCGATGGTCTCGATTTTCATGGTTTTCCTGTGCAAAAAAGTTCAAGCCTAACAGGCTGGGTGGCGGTGGTTCAATGCGGCTGGGTTGCAAGCTTATGCGGTTTTTATGCTTGCTCAGCCGGCTGATGCGGCAAGCAGAGCGCCAGGCAATTTCTCTTTTTTAATAGCTGCTTACGCCCGTCACGCCTGCGCAAACTGCCAATTTGACTCATATTTTTCTGCATCGCCCTATTTCAGCGCGCCAAACACCTTCTGCAAAATGGCGCTGCCGGTGCCGACCGGATCCTGGCGGATTTTCCTTTCCTCCTCGCCAATCACCAGGTACAAGCCGTCGAGCGTCCGGCCAGTCACGTACTGCTGGATGTTGGCATCTTCCTTTTTCACCAGGCCGAAGCCGGCGGCCTTGCCGGCGAATTCGTTGTACTTGCTGGCCAGGCCGACTTTTTCAGTCGCCCGGTTCACCACCGGCAGGAATTTCACGCCCAGCGGCGCACGCGTCTTTTCGGCAAAAAAGGCAGTGACCGAGGTATCGCCGCCGCTCAGGATGTTTTTCGCGTCGTTGACATTCATCGAGCGCACGGCGCCGACCAGCAGGTCCTTGCCCATCGGCACGGCCGATTCGGCGGCGCGGTTGATGGCGGTAACCAGCTCATCGATGCGCCGGCCCTGTCCAAAATTTTTCAGCAGTCTTGACGCGTCTTCCAGATAGCCGGGCAGCGGGATGCGAACTTTTGGGTTGCCCAGGAATCCATCGGGCTTGCCGAGCAGGGCAATGGCCGTCAAGACGCCTTTTTCAAGCGCGGTCTTCAGGCCGCTGCCGGCTTCGGCATTGGTCAGGTCGCCCATCGACAAGGCACGGGCCTGGCCGTAGGTCGCCAGAATCAGCAAGCCCAGCGCGCCGGCACCTGTCTGGTTAAAATTTCGACGTTGCATGAAGAGGTCTCCTGATGAAAAGAATTTCTCCCGTGGCAGTATGCCGCATGGTGCTGGCGGGCGCACTGGTGCTGGGCGGGGCAGCGTACCTGACGGGCTGCAGCGGGGCGCAGGCCGCGCCCGAATCGACCTTCGTGCTGCTCGACGGCAGCAAGCAGACCACGGCCGACCTGAAGGGCAAGGTCACGCTGGTGAATTTCTGGGCCACCAGCTGCGTGACCTGCGTGGCCGAAATGCCCAAACTCATTTCCACCCACAACAAATACCGGGCCCAGGGCTACGACACGCTGGCCATCGCCATGAGCTACGACCCGCCAAGCTATGTCGTCAATTACGCCGAAACCCGGCAGCTGCCGTTCAAGGTCGCCATCGACAACACCGGCGCCAATGCCAAGGCCTGGGGCGATGTGCAACTGACGCCCACGACCTTCCTGGTCAACAAGCGCGGCCAGATCGTCAAGCAGTTCGTCGGCGAGCCGGACTTTACCGCGCTGCACCAGCTGATTGAAAAGCTGCTGGCCGAAAGCTGAACCGCCTCACTTCAAGCGCCCACGAAAAAGGCCGGCTCCCGCAAAGGACCGGCCTTTTTGCCGAACCTGCTACACGCACAGCACAGCGCTCTTCACCAGGCAAGGGCCGCGGGACTGGCTTCGCCAGACCGCAGGCGCAGCGGCCCCTCGGGGGCAAGGAGTTACGCGAAGCGAACGACTGTGGGGCTCAATTTCTGCGGCCCCCTCGGGAGGGCAGGGAGCTACACGCAGTGAGCGACCGTGGGGGCTTCATTACTTGTTCTTGAAAGCGTCGTGGCAGGACTTGCAAGTGTTGGCCGTTGCAGCGAACGAGGTCTTCAGTGCTTCAAGGTTGCCGGTCTTGGTGGCGGCGGCGAGCTTGTCGGCCTCAAGCACCAGCTTGTCGCCTTCACTCTTGAACTTGGCCTGCTCGGTCCAGACTTCCGACCTGGCCTTGCTGCGGGGGTCCTGGTCGGTGCCGGGACCGAAACCGGCCCATGGCAGCCGGGCCATCACGGCGACCAGCTGGGCATTTTCCGCAGCCACCTTGGCATCGAACGGCACCTTGCCGTTGGCCATGGCTTGAATACGGCCAAAATGCGTGCCCATGACGGACAGCGCGCTCTGGCGGTATTTGACGGCATCCTCAGGCTTGGCGAACTGGGCTGAGGCTGGCGCGGCCATGGCCAGCAAAGTGGCGGCAGCGGCCGCGCAGGCAAGAATTTTCATTGGATTCCTTATTTTTTTAAAAAATGGGCAGAACGGCAACACTGTTACGCTTGTTGCCGGACTGCTGGAGTTTAGCCAGTGCCGACAAGTTCCACTGGAACTTGTCGGCTGTTGGAAAGCACCAACAGCCCAGCGTTCAACCGGGCGCCTTTCCTGCAAGAAAATGAATCGGATACGGATGCACGACAACAAAACATTGACCAAGGTACGCGTCTGGGACTTGCCAACGCGGCTCTTCCACTGGGCACTGGCCATCGGCATCACCGGACTGGCCATCAGCGGCACGGTCGGCGGAAATGCCATGGTCTGGCATTTCCGCTTCGGCTATGCCGTGCTCGCACTGCTGCTGTTTCGCATCGTCTGGGGGCTGGCGGGCGGCCGCTGGTCGCGTTTCGGCGCCTTCATCTATGCGCCGCAAAGCCTCATCGACTACCTTAAAGGGAAAGGCAAACCCGAGCACGGCGTAGGCCACACCCCGATCGGCGCACTGTCGGTCTTTGCACTGCTCGGCTTGCTTGTGCTTCAGGTGGGCAGCGGCCTGGTCAGCGACGACGAAATTGCCTTTGCCGGACCGCTGACAGCCTTCGTTTCCAACGCCACGGTCGGTCTGGCCACCAACTACCATACCAACATTGGCAAATGGATACTGCTGGGCCTGGTCGTGCTGCATATCGCGGCCATCGTGTTCTACCTGCTGCGCAAGCACAAGCTGGTGCAGGCGATGCTGCATGGCGACAAGGAACTGGCGCGGCCGATGCCCGCGTCGCGCGATGACCTGGTGTCGCGCACGGCCGCGCTGCTGGTCTTCATGCTGTGTGCGGGGCTGAGCTACTGGGTTTCCACGCTGGAAAGCGCCGCCTTCTGAAAAGCCCATCCGCAGCGTGGCGCTAAACTGGTGGCCGATTTCCCTCCAGGCGACACCGTGCCACGACCCACCCTCCATTTCATCACGCCCGACTCTCCAGAGCTGCTGGCCGCCACGCGGCAGATCTTCACCGAATACGCCACGCAGTTGGGCATCGACCTGTGTTTTCAGAACTTCGATGCTGAACTGGCCGACCTGCCGGGAGAATACAGCGAACCGCGTGGCGCCTTGCTGCTGGCGCTGGTCGATGGAGAAATCGCCGGCTGCTGCGGTTTGCGCGCCCTGGATTCGGTTGACTACCCGAATGCCGCCGAAATGAAGCGGCTGTATGTGCGCAAGGCGTTTCGCCGCTTCGGCCTGGGCCGGCAACTGGCCGATGCGATGCTGGACATGGCGCGCATGGCGGGCTACCAAAGCGTGCTGCTCGACACCCTGGACGACATGGAATCGGCCAGAGCGCTGTATGCCGAACTGGGCTTTGAGGACATACCGCCCTACTATTACAACCCCGTGGCTGGCGCCCACTACCTGAAGGTCGATTTATAGTCCGATTTCAAGCGAAAAATGCTTGTTGCGCACGTCTACATTGCGTAGCCAGCTATTAAAAGCATAGTAAATCCCAGAATGCGTGGCACGCCGGACGAAAGCATTGGCCATGAAAAAGCCGCCTTTCTCAAGAAAGGCGGCTTGGCGAAGCAGACCGGATATCAGGCAGTGGCCTGGGCCAGCAGCGTTTCGGCGTCGCTCACTTCAAACTTGCCCGGACCTTCGACATTCAGGCTCACGACCTTGCCGTCCCTGACCAGCATCGAGTAGCGGTTGCTGCGCAGGCCCAGCCCCTTGCCGTTCAGGTCCAGCGTCAGGCCGGTGGCCTTGGCAAAGGCGGCATCGCCATCGGCCAGCATGCGTACCTTGCCTTCGGTTTTCTGGTCGCGCGCCCAAGCGCCCATCACGAACGCATCGTTCACGCTCAGGCACCAAATTTCATCAACGCCAGCGGCCTTCAATTCGGCAAACTTCGCCATGTAACCGGGCACATGCTTGGCCGAACAGGTCGGCGTGAAGGCGCCTGGCACGGCAAACAAGGCAATCGTCTTATCAGCACTGGCCTGCGCCACATCGACCGGATTTGGGCCCAGGCTGCAGCCCTTGCCTTCAACTTCGACATACTCCATCAACGTGGATGCTGGAAGGGTGTCGCCTACTTTAATCATGAATGCTCCTGGTTCTGGATGCAACGCACATCACGTTGCGACGCCATTTTGTCCTAGCGCAAGAAGTGCCGCACCACCATGGTCTTTGAAGCCAAGCCAGCGTGGCAGCGCTGCTAGATGCCCACAAAAAAGGCCCACACAGTGGGCCTTTTTTGGAGGGCATCACGCCAGAGTCCTGAGGCTTAGACGATTCCAGCCTTTTGCACCAGACGGGTCACAACCCAATTCTTGGTTTTGGAGATCGGGCGGCTTTCAGTGATCTCGATCACGTCGCCTGTCTTGAACTCGCCCTTTTCGTCATGAGCGTGGTACTTGCTCGACAGGGAGACGATCTTGCCGTAGAGCTCGTGCTTCACGCGGCGTTCGACCAGAACCGTGACGGTCTTGGCACGCTTGTCGCTGACCACCTTGCCAATCAAGGTGCGCTTGAGGGATTTTTTAACTTCCGTCATTATTTTGCTCCTTGCTTGACGATGGTTTCGGCCAGGATGGTCTTGGCGCGAGCGATGGCACGACGCGTGGAGCGCAGCGTGGCGGTGTTGGTCAGTTGCTGCGTGGCTTTTTGCATACGCAGGCCAAAGTGGGCTTTTTGCAGCTCTTTGACTTCGGCTTTCAAACCGTCAACGTCTTTTTGGCGCAGTTCAGTAGTGTTCATTTCTTCATTCTCCTGATTACTGGCCGATCATGCGGCTGACGAATGTGGTGCGCAGCGGCAGCTTGGCGGATGCCAGGCGGAACGCTTCGCGGGCCAGTTCTTCAGTCACGCCGACAATTTCGAAAACGATCTTGCCGGGCTGGATTTCAGCCACGTAGTACTCTGGATTGCCTTTACCGTTACCCATACGCACTTCAGCAGGCTTTTGGGAAATCGGCTTGTCCGGGAAGACACGGATCCAGATACGGCCGCCACGCTTGACGTGACGGGAAATCGCACGACGTGCGGCTTCAAGTTGACGAGCAGTCAGGCGGCCACGGTCGGTGCACTTGAGACCGAAGTCACCAAATGCAACGGTGTTGCCACGGGTGGCGACACCCGTGTTACGGCCTTTTTGCTCTTTGCGGTATTTTCTGCGAGCGGGTTGCAGCATTTGTATTCTCCGTTATTAGACCGATTACTCGGTCTTGGCACCGTCAGCTGCTGCAGCTGGCGCGGCTTTGCGGACGCGCTTAACGGTGTTGTTCGGGGCTTCGGCGCCAGACGCCTCAGCCGGCTTGTCGCTGCCGTCAGCCGGTGCGGTGTTGCCACCGACAGCGCTGCGCGGCGCGCGCGGGGCACCGCGAGGCGCTCCACGGTCCGGGCGGTCACCAGGACGTGCATCACGACGCGGGCCGCGCGGCTTGCGCTCTTCGTCAGCGACTTCGATCATCTTGGCGCCCGTGCCGTCGTTGCGACCCAGCGTGTCACCCTTGTAGACCCAGACCTTGACACCGATGATGCCGTAGGTGGTCTGTGCTTCAGAGGTGCCGTAGTCAATGTCGGCGCGCAGCGTGTGAAGGGGTACGCGACCTTCGCGGTACCACTCGCAACGAGCGATTTCAATGCCGTTCAGGCGACCTGACGACATGATCTTGATGCCCAGGGCACCCAGACGCATGGCGTTTTGCATGGCGCGCTTCATGGCACGGCGGAACATGATGCGTTTTTCAAGCTGCTGGGTGATGCTGTCGGCGATCAGCTTGGCATCAATTTCAGGCTTGCGAACTTCTTCGATGTTCACGGCAACCGGCACGCCCAGCTGGCGGCTCAGTTCCTTCTTCAGGGCTTCGATGTCCTCGCCTTTTTTGCCGATCACGACGCCCGGACGCGCCGAGAAAATCGTGATGCGGGCATTCTTGGCGGGACGCTCGATCAGAACGCGCGACACGGCAGCATTCTTGAGCTTTTTCTTCAGGTACTCGCGCACCTTGATGTCTTCGGCCAGCATGCCGGCGAAGTCACGGTTGTTGGCGTACCAGCGGCTGGACCAGTTGCGGCTGATGGACAGCCGGAAACCGGTTGGGTTGATTTTTTGTCCCATATCCTGCTGCCCTTAATTGCCAACGACCACGTACACATGGCACGTAGGCTTGCTGATGCTGTTGCCGCGGCCTTTGGCGCGCGCGGAGAAACGCTTGAGCGTGGCGCCTTGTTCGACGTAGATGGTTTTCACCCTCAACTCGTCGATGTCGGCTCCGTCGTTGTGTTCAGCGTTGGCGATGGCGGACTCCACTACCTTCTTGATGATTCCAGCAGCTTTTTTCTGCGTGAAGTTCAGGATGTTGAGCGCTTGATCCACTTTCTTGCCGCGGATCAGGTCAGCGACCAGACGGCCTTTGTCGACCGACAGACGAACGCCCCGGAGGGTTGCACGTGTTTCCATGGTCTTTCCTTACTTTCTCACAACTTTTTTGTCAGCCGGATGACCTTTGAAAGTCCGGGTGAGTGCGAACTCGCCCAACTTGTGGCCAACCATTTGATCGGTGATGTAGACAGGGACGTGCTGCTTGCCGTTGTGCACAGCGATGGTCAGGCCGATGAACTCGGGCAGGATCATGGAGCGGCGCGACCAAGTCTTGATCGGCTTTTTGTCTTTGTTGGTAACGGCTTTATCAGCCTTGGCTACCAAGTGGTGGTCGACAAAGGGACCTTTTTTGAGTGAACGTGTCATGGCTTAACCCTTACTTCTTGCGACGCGAAACAATCATCACTTGCGTGCGCTTGTTGTTGCGGGTGCGGTAGCCCTTGGTCAGGTTACCCCATGGATCGACAGGATGGCGACCTTCGCCGGTCTTGCCTTCGCCGCCACCGTGTGGGTGATCGACCGGGTTCATGACCACACCGCGAACGGTCGGACGAATACCCATCCAGCGCTTCACACCGGCCTTGCCGAGGCGGCGCAGGCTGTGTTCTTCGTTGGCGACTTCACCGATGGTGGCGCGGCATTCGATGTGGATCTTGCGAACTTCACCGGAGCGCATACGCACCTGGGCGTAAGTGCCTTCACGGGCCAGCAACGTCGCCGAAGTGCCGGCGGAACGCGCAATTTGCGCACCCTTGCCGATTTGCATCTCGATGCAGTGGATCGTGGAGCCCACAGGAATGTTGCGGATCGGGAGCGTGTTGCCGACGCGAATCGGTGCTTCCGAACCACTCAGGATCGTGGCGCCAACTTCAAGATTGCGAGGGGCAATGATGTAGGCACGCTCGCCGTCGGCGTAGCAGATCAGGGCAATGTGGGCCGTGCGGTTGGGGTCGTACTCAATACGTTCGACCTTGGCCGGAATGGCGTCTTTGTTGCGCTTGAAGTCAACCACGCGGTAGTGGTGCTTGTGACCACCGCCCTTGTGGCGAACCGTGATGTGCCCGTTGTTGTTACGGCCGGACTTCTGGAATTGTGGTTCCAGCAGTGGCGCGTAAGGTTCACCCTTGTGCAGGTGATCCCGGGAGATCTTCACCATGCCGCGCATACCCGGCGAGGTGGGTTTCATCTTAATGACAGCCATTATGCGGACTCCCCACCGAGGTTCAGCTCTTGACCGGCCTGCAGCGTCACGTAGGCTTTGCGCAGGTTGTCCCGGCGGCCTACAGACTTGCCAAAGCGCTTGGTCTTGCCTTTGATGTTCACGACGGCCACTGCCTTGACGTCCACCTTGAACATCAATTGCACAGCGGCCTTGATTTCAAATTTGGTAGCGTCCTGCAGGACCTTGAAGGTGACTGAGTTGGATTTTTCCGCAATCATTGTGGCCTTTTCGGACACGATGGGAGCGACCAGCACCTGCATCAGGCGGCCTTCGTCAAATTTGACTTTGGTGCTGTTGAATTTGTTGGCTGCGCTCATGCGAACATCTCCTTGAGTTGGTCCATGGCGGCCTTGGTCACGAGCACTTTTTTGTAGTGCACGAGTGACAGCGGGTCGGCATAGCGGGGCTCGACAACCAGGATATTGACCAAGTTGCGCGATGCCAGGTACAGGTTTTCGTCAACCTGATCGGCAATCACCAGCACCGAATTGAGATTCATGGCCTTGAATTTGTCGGCCAGGACTTTCGTCTTGGGCGAGTCCACGCTCAAGGACTCAACCACAGCCAGGCGGCCTTCGCGCGCCAGCTGCGAAAAGATCGACGCCATGCCGGCGCGATACATTTTCTTGTTGATCTTGTGCGTGAAGTTTTCATCAGGCATGTTCGGGAAAATACGACCGCCTCCGCGCCACAGCGGGGAAGACGTCATACCTGCACGTGCGCGACCGGTACCTTTTTGTTTAAAAGGCTTCTTGGTCGAGTGACGAACCTGCTCACGATCCTTCTGCGCACGGGTGCCCTGGCGGGCATTGGCCTGGAAGGCCACGATCACCTGATGAATCAGGCTTTCGTTGTATTCGCGACCAAAAACGGTGTCGGACACGTCCACCTTGGACGATGACAGACCCTGGTCATTCAGGAGTTCGACCTGCATCAGTTCGCTCCTTTAGCAGCGGTTGGTTTGGCCTTGATGGCGGCGCGAACCGTCACAAAACCGCCTTTGGAACCAGGCACGGCGCCGCGAATCATCAAGAGCTGACGAGCTTCGTCAATGCGCACGATATCGAGGTTTTGCGTGGTGATGGTGCAGTCGCCCATGTGGCCCGTCATGCGTTTACCAGGAAACACACGACCGGGATCTTGCGCCATACCGATGGAGCCGGGAACGTTGTGCGAACGGCTGTTACCGTGCGACGCGCGCTGCGACTTCATGTTGTGACGCTTGATGGTGCCGGCAAAGCCTTTACCAATGGAAGTACCCTGCACGTCCACCAACTGGCCCACAACGAAAATATCGGCAGCAGGCACAACGGCGCCGGCAGCGTATTTTCCTGCGACGTCAGCCGTCACGCGGAATTCTTTCAGGATTTCGCCAGCTTCAACGCCTGCTTTCGCAAGGTGGCCAGCGACCGGCTTGGTCACGCGCGATGCTTTGCGCGAACCGAATGCCACTTGGAGGGCATCGTAGCCGTCATTTGCTTCGGTTTTAACCTGGGTCACGCGGTTGTTGGATACGTCCACCACCGTGACAGGAACTGTGTCCCCATCATCAGTGAACAGACGCATCATGCCAACCTTGCGGCCCAGCAACCCGAGGGAGTTGCTCAGACTCATGATGTATTCTTTCGTAACTTTCACCGCTGCGACTTCAATTGGCCGCAGACGTTTTGATGTGAAAGACTGTTAATAAAACTGCTCCTATATTCACATGCTTTTAGCAGCGAATTTAGACCAGCCCAAAAGTATAGCGCAGACTGCCGTAAATGGCAAATCTGCGCTATACAAAAGCAATTGAAGCGACTTGATGTTGGATTTTTACCCAACACCGAACCGTTTCATTTTTCGCTTACTGCAGCTTGATTTCGACGTCCACGCCGGCCGGCAGATCGAGCTTCATCAAGGCATCGACGGTTTTATCCGTCGGGTCAACGATGTCCATCAGGCGCTGGTGCGTACGGATTTCCAGCTGGTCGCGGCTCGTCTTGTTGACGTGGGGCGAACGCAGGATGTCGAAACGCTTCATGCGGGTTGGCAGGGGCACGGGGCCCTTGACAATCGCGCCGGTGCGCTTAGCAGTGTCGACAATCTCGGCGGCTGACTGGTCAATCAGTTTGTAGTCAAACGCTTTGAGGCGGATACGGATTTTTTGCTTGGTGGCCATGGTAATTCCTTGGGTTGATCTGGGGAATTACGCGAGGATCTTGGCCACAACGCCAGCGCCCACGGTACGGCCGCCTTCGCGGATGGCGAAGCGCAGGCCTTCTTCCATGGCAATCGGGTTGATCAGCTTGACGGTGATCGACACGTTATCGCCTGGCATGACCATTTCCTTGCCTTCTGGCAACTCGATCGCACCGGTCACGTCCGTCGTGCGGAAGTAGAACTGCGGGCGGTAGTTGTTGAAGAATGGCGTGTGGCGGCCGCCTTCGTCTTTGGACAAAACGTAGATTTCGCCGGTGAAATGCGTGTGTGGCTTGATCGAGCCGGGCTTGCACAGGACTTGGCCGCGCTGCACGTCTTCACGCTTGGTGCCGCGCAGCAAGATGCCGACGTTGTCGCCCGCCTGGCCCTGGTCGAGCAGCTTGCGAAACATTTCCAC